>CAIPYC010000103.1 GCA_903869185.1 uncultured cyanobacterium
TGAAAGATTTCCAGCAGAACAATTAGCCTTTTATCCTCATTTAACCAGCGTTCAATTAGCTTTCAATCGGATCAAGCAGACATGGCAGGATGCTCAAATCATCAGTGTACATGGTCGTTCTCTCTTGCCAGTTGTCGCTGCCTTGCGAGAAGGAAAAACCAAGATAGCAATCCTCTGCGATCCCCACAATAACCCTAGCTCTATTGCTCGGCTTTATTTGCAATCGGATCTGAGCGTAGATTATCAATTTTGGATCTGTAGCGATTTGGGTGATCCTCTTAAAGAAACAATCCACTCTTTTGAAGGTCAGCAGATCAATGAACTATTAGAGAGAGAATTTCCCAGCTTAAGCCTTTTGATTTTGCTTGGCCAAGATAGAATGATAAAAATTCAGGATTTTCCTATTCTCGGAATCAAAGATGAGTCCTTTTATGGCTTTCCAGATCGTCCAGGTTTGATGAGTAAAAGAGAAATTCGCCTGCAGATCCTCTCAGAGATGGAACTCCTGCCGGGCCAAATTATCTGGGATATTGGAGCTGGAACTGGTTCCGTATCTATTGAGATGGCAAGGCTATCTCCTAGCTCTTCAATCTATGCAATCGAGAAGACTGATATGGGGGTTGTCTTGATTAATAAAAATATTCAAACTTTTGGGCTGAGCAATGTTCAAATTATTCATGGAAATGCGCCCAGTGTTTTGGTAGAGCTGCCCATTCCAGATCGCATCTTCATTGGTGGAAGTGGTGGCAAATTAGAGGAAATCTTAAACTATATTCAAACAAGATTGCCCAGAGGTGGCCGATTGGTTCTGGCTTTGGCCACCTTGGAGCATCTATGTCAAACCCATGCCTGGCTTAAAAAACATCACTGGAGGTATCACTTGCTTGAGCTACAGATTTCTCGTTCAGTCTCTTTAGGGGACTTGACAAGACTGATTCCTTTGAACCCAGTCAACATTGTTTCTGCCTCTAATGAGACTTGCTGAAAACCTGATCAAAAATGGCACCATCATCGAAGAATTTTTTCTGCACGGCCTCCCAACCACCTAAGCTTCCAACTGTATAGAGTTTGGTGGGTTTAGGGAATTTATGCTCGAATTGCTTTGCTACGGTTGGACTAACTGGACGATAACCAGTTTGGGCAAAGATCTCTTGAGCTTCATCGGTAAATAGATATCTAACAAAAGCCTCTGCAATAACTCTTGTTTGGTGCTTATCAACCACCTTGTCCACCAAGGCAACAGGCGCATCAATGGAAATATTTGTCGCAGGTACAATGTAGTTTGGCTTGGTTTCGCCTTTTTGAGCAGCAAGGATCACTTCATTTTCGTAATTCAGGAGAACATCACCTTGATTTTTTTGATAAAAGGCATTGCTGGCTTCACGAGCATCTTTAGGCAAAAATGTTACATTTTTATAGACCTTGGTGACAAAATCAGCTGCCTTAGCCTGGCTGCCTCGATTTTCTACAACCGAGCCCCAAATACCTAGAAAATTCCAGCGAGCACCGCCAGAGGTTTTGGGGTTGCCAGTGATCACCTGAACATCAGGTCTGGCTAAATCATTCCAGTTTTTGATATGTTTAGGATTTCCCTTTCTGGTTTCAAAGGCTACCACCGAATGAGTAACAATAGCATTGTGTGGAGCCCTCTTTTGCCAGCCTGGCTTGATGAGTCCTGCTTTTTCTATTTTGTTGAGGTCGAGTCCCAGAGCCAAGGCAACAACGTCGGCTTCCAATCCATCAATCACCGCCCTTGTCTGGGTTCCCGATCCACCATAACTAGTCTTGATTGTGATATCTTGCCCTTTTTCTTTTTTCCACTTAGCTATAAATTTAGGGATCAGTTTTTCGTAGGCTGCTCTGGTCACTGCATAGGATACCAAGGTGATTTGAGCGGGAGCTTTCTGGGCTATTAAATGATTATTGGGGGAGGTACCCGATTGTATAGATGACCCAACGGTTGCATAGACAGGTATAGTGGCAAGAGTAGCCAAACCAGTCATCAAAAAAGCACTTTCTAATCTTTGTTTCTTCATGAGATATCACATAACTTCGTTAATCCTATCAATATATAGTATTTTTGAAAATAAATAAAGCAGATTTATCGGGGCAGAAGCGCACGCTTCTTAACCCTTTGGTTCCTGGGCTATTGTTTCTGGTGATAGACCCGGATTTAGCAATAAAGGTATAGAATTGGGTTTCTTTCCTTAATCCCAATTTGAATATCTACCAAGACTCTGGTTGAAATTGTTCATCATTGATGATTTCTACAGTATCCCCGCTTGGTTTGATTACAAATAATCCTTTTTTATATGCGTAGCGATCTATTCCTTCATTGATTTCAATTCCTGCAACTGCCCCATAAGCTTTGAAGTTCTTGTAATGGGGAAAAGCTATTTTGAACTTGGTTAGCTTTTCTATAAATTCATCTACATCATCTTTAGATAACCTGGATTTACATTCAACCAGAACCAATTCGGTATCATCAACTACTAAAATATCAATTTCCATAGCAAGGCCTTGTCTTTTGACCCTAGCTCTTGGATAGACTTCTTTAACATCAATTCCCTTGGCTTGAAACATTCTAATAACCGCAGGCTCTACCAGTTCTTCTACAAAACGACCCCACCGGGTAGTCAGGTTATCTACTGCCTTGCTAGTTCTTTCTACTGTTTGTTCAAGTCTTGCCATATTGCGATCTGCTTCAACTTTACGGCGTTCATCTTCAACTTTACGGCGTTCATCTTCAACTTTAGAAGCTGTAATTTGCCGATCTATTTCAGCATTGCGAAGCTTAGATTCTTCTATAGAAGCTGCAATTTGCCGATCTATTTCGGCGCTGCGACGTTTGGCTTCTTCTTTAGAGGCTATAAACTTGCTTTCTGATTCAGCTTGAGATGCTCTAAAAAGTTCATAAATATCTTCAATAGTGATTGGTTTGCTCATTGATTCGACTGGACTATTCTTGTTTATATAGATTATAAACAATATTTCAATACTATCATAAGTCCCAATTCTCTTGTAGGATCCGGATTTATATCTGTTTCCCATGATAATAAAACATGCTTCGAATTAAACAACACAAAGGTTCAAATAAACGCTGTTTTTTGATGTAATAACGTGGCTATACTATAAGTGGTAGAATAATGATGAACTATCCTAGAATCCAATAGGACAACAACATAATGAAACCCAAACAAAAGATAACACTGTCCATCGCCGCTATCCTACTCGGTACTCTCGCTCTTTCAGCCCAAATGGCGCACCAGCAGCAATATTCGAGGGATTTGTGCCAGATAGGCTCTCGAACATATATATGCGGAAACGTAATGACAGAAAAACAAAACTAGGTGCGTGGCTAATATACTAACAAACCAATTTCGCAAGTGCACGTTTGTTACTACAGTTCAGTACAAAAACATCAACCAACGCCCCCTCCCCTCTATTCTTGCAGGATCAGCTCTTGCTGCACCTTTATTCTTGGGACCGAGATATCTCAAGAAAAAAAGAGCTTAAACACTTTTCCCTAAGTCCCATAGTCTCCAAAATGGGGCAAGTATTAGACTAGTGGTCTGTCAGTGAAAATACGACGAGCAATCAAGGTATAGTAGAAGTATAAAGTACTGTTCAATCTACTATGCCAGCCAAGCGCTATATTGTCTCTCTAATGCCAGAAGAACGCCAAAGTTTAGAACAAATAACTAAAACAGGTAAAACGACTGCCTCTAAAATCAA
>CAIPYC010000104.1 GCA_903869185.1 uncultured cyanobacterium
CTACCAGTAAGGAAAGCAGAAGAATTCCTTTCACAGGAAGAAATCAAAAAGTTTACTAGCTAATAATATTTTCAGGGGGTATTTTTTGTGAATATATTATAACAGGTTTGGCATATTGTATGGAACAATGAACCCTTGCAGTGGGTTATCCTTGTAATCTTTGTATTAGCCTGTTTTGTTGAGGGCAAAGAAGCATGGGAATATGTGAATAAAGATCTCAAAACTACAAATAGTGCAATCGATTACTTAAGTGATGAAAAAAACGTAAGAAATTCATTTAAAAACACAGGTAATAAAGACCTAAAAGATTGGATAAGTGCTCATATATTACGTAGAGATGTACCCAATCAAAGATACATCCTATCTAATTATCCAAGTATTTTAATTAGATCAGTACCACAAAGTTATTTGCGATTTATTCCAACTATATGTACAGCGCTTGGGCTTTTAGGTACATTCTATGGAATCCAAAAAGGTTTAAGAGGAATCAATCCAGGTCTTACTGAATCACAGGACTTAATTAATGCCAGTAAAGATTTGTTTGCAGGCATGAGAACTGCTTTTTCTAATTCTTTACTAGGGTTAGGTTCTGCTAGTTTATTTACATTTGTTATTTTTATTTGTGATTCGATAAAGAAAAATAAGCGCAAATCCCTACGTAGCAGACTCGATAAGATTGCTGTTTTAGAGAATTTTTCTGAAGATTCCTCTGATCTTGCTACACAGTTGAAAGTTGCAACTGAAAATATTTTTAAACTGAGCTCTGAAAATATAGGTACTGAGGTTGGCAAAGCTCTTACTCCTATTTTTAAAGAGATAAAAACAGAATTATCTGTCTTAAGAGAAATCAAACAAGATCAAGGACAAGAAGTTCTCCAAAATTTGATTTTAAATTTACGTAAACAAGTAATTGAACCAATTGTTGATCGATTAAGCGAAAGTGCTAATTTAACCAGAGATGTTTCAATATCTGTTCAAAATCTAAATAGTGAATTAGCAGGAGTATCATCAAGTCTCGCTGGCTCTATTGTGACTATTAGGGATTTCCAGCTACAAACAGTAGGAGATTTAAAGCAATTTGCTGATAGTCTACAACAAACATTAGGACGATTTCAAAATGAAACCAAAGATGTTCTTGGACAGGTTGCTGGAGAAATCAATCGGGGAGTCGATCAAAGTATCCAGGGTATGGAATATCAAAGAACTGCTTTTAAAGAAAGCGCAAATCAAGCTGCTGCAACCTTTAGAGGGATTAGAGAAGATCTTCAATCTGCATTAACAACTCAAGCCGAACAGCAAAGAGCAATGCTTGAAGAGGTTACATCTCAAACCAAAGATATTCTCAATCAAGCAAATACAGCTTTTCAACAACAGTCACAAACTATTAAAGCAGTTGGTGAAGAATCATCAAAAGTTATGGAAAATGCTCAGCAGAATTTGAATGAAAGTCTACTGAATATAGATGGAATGCTCCAGAAAACTAGCAATATGGTTCAAGAAGAACTACAACAATTTCGTCTAAATTACCAAAAATCTCTAGAACAATTTTTTCAACAGCAAAACAATCTACTTGAAGGAACTTTAGGTCAGCAACGTGAGGGACTTGCTGTAGTTGTTGCCAATTTAGAACAAGTTTTTAATGCAGAAGCTGAAAGAAGGAACTTAATGAATCAAAGTATGGATAAAATTCAAGAAACTGTTGAAGTTATTAATAGATTAGCATCAGCAGTTGGTTTAACTTCACAACAGCAAAAATTAGAA
>CAIPYC010000105.1 GCA_903869185.1 uncultured cyanobacterium
ATTGATAATCAAGTCAAAATAAGAGGTTTTAGGATTGAACTAGGGGAGATAGAGGCAGTTCTTAATAGTCATCCTCAAATTCAACAAACAGTAGTGATAGTCAGAGAAGACATTCCAGGAGATAAACGCTTAGTAGCTTATGTAGTTAGTAATGAAGAAACAATAGATGTTAATCAACTACGCACTTTTGTCAAACAAAAACTTCCCGATTATATGGTGCCCTCAGCTTTCGTTCCCCTAGAAGCAATACCCCTTACCCGCAATGGCAAAATAGATAGAAAAGCTTTACCAGCAGTAGATGGAATCTTAAAACAAGACGAAAAGTTAATTTTGCCCAGAAATATTATAGAACTGCAATTAGCGCAAATTTGGTCAGGTCTTCTCAATATTAATCCCATTGGAATAACCAATAATTTTTTTGAATTAGGTGGTCATTCCCTTTTGGCTGTCAGTTTGATGTCCAAAATTGAACAACAATTTCAAATAAATTTACCTTTAGCAACGCTTTTCACTAGTCCAACAATTGAACAACTAGCACAACTTATCAGTTTAGCAACAGATTCTGTACCTTGGTCTGTTCTAGTTCCTATCAAACCGAATGGTAGTAAAACACCTCTCTTTTGTATTCATCCGGGGGGCGGAAATGTTTTTTCTTATCAAGATTTAGCCTACCAACTAAGTTCAGACCAACCCTTTTATGGAATACAATCTTTTGGTCTTAATCCTGCAAACGAACCTCATACTAACATTGAGGATATGGCAAATCACTATATTCGAGAGATACAAAATATTCAACCAAATGGACCTTATGTTCTCTTCGGTTGGTGTCTAGGCGGATTGGTAGCCTTTGAAATGGCTCAGCAACTTCAAGAGCAAGGCGAATCGATAGCTCTTTTAGCTCTACTAGATTCCTATCCTCTTTTGTCAGCTTCACAAGAACCGGAAGAAGATGATGTTTCTGTATTAGTGGGCTTATTTGGAAAAGAGTTAGATATCAATTTAGAACAATTACCGAAATCGAGACCAGAAGAAAATTTAACTTATATAGTGGAACGGGCTAAGCAAAAAAAAATAGTTCCACAAGACTTTAACTTAGCGCAGCTTTCGAACTTTCTTAGTACTATTAAGCTCAACGCAAAAGCTGGAAAAAATTACAAGCCTAAATATTATTCAAGTTCAGTAGTTTTATTTAAAGCCATGGAGAGTGATCCTAATCTTGAAGAAATATGGAATGAACTAGTCAGACATATAGAAGTTTGTTTAGTACCTGGCGATCATATGAGTATGGTCAAACCTCCTCATGTTCAGATACTAGCGGAGAAAATTGAAACATACCTTAACGTCAATTCCGGATAAGAAGGAAAAGAAAGACAGTACAGTTACAAGTTAATAGAAGGTTTTTTGGGCTGATGGCAGTAGGCGATTAATCCACAGATCTGCAGGGGTGACATAGAGGTCAAAAAGCAGATGCAGTAATGTATGCAGATCTCTTGCCTTTCTGATAATAGAGGAGCTTTTGAGGAGATAATGACATTAATAGTTCACTTTCCAGCTTGAAGATATAGCAATAGCCAGAGCTTATAGAGAAGAAACCATAAGAATATGCTCGATGGCATCTCGAAGGCTATTAAATTGATCAAGACATTTACGAATGCGACTTTTAAGCCAA
>CAIPYC010000106.1 GCA_903869185.1 uncultured cyanobacterium
ATGTTGGTCTTGGCTTAAAAGTCACATTCGTAAATGTCTTGATCAATTTAATAGCCTTCGAGATGCTATCGAGCATATTCTTATGGTTTCTTCTCTATAAGCTCTGGCTATTGCTATATGTCGAGTACGTCACCTATTATGTATTATTGGTTTTTAAAGGCGGAACGATCTGTCTAACGGGCAAGCCAATAGAGGTAAAATCTTCTTTGATTTTACCTGTTTCCCATGCGCCAAGAGATGTTGGATCTTTTTTTAGCAAGATCATTACCAACAGAGTGCTCAGCGCAACCTGAACGAACAGGTTTGCCAGTAGAAAAGCAAGCATAGATAATATTAAAGCTAGAATCCTGACAGGTGGTAGAAACTGCTGGGCAATTCCAGAAGATAGAGGGGCCTGTTGATAGATTAACCAAAGCAGTGGGATCATCAGCAGGCTTACTACTATAGTCAACAATTTGTGAGAGCGGCTTTTGTAGAGACCCAAAACCTGTCTTTGCTCTGTAGTCAGTGCATCATATCTGATATACCAAAGCAACAGACTATAGATATTAAAAGGTCTCTTCCACTGCATCCAGAAAATAGGCAATATTCCTAATAGAGCTACTGGTAAAAGTTCCAGAGGAGAAAAGGAATCGCCCAAAGCTAAAGAAAACCAGGTAATTTCTAAAAACAAAGGAACTGCCGCTAGACCGGCAAAATGTATCCAAAGATAAGGATCCATAGCAAAAGCAGGAATGACCATTTGTCCCTAAACTCCCCAAATCAACTTAAAGAAAGTGTTCGTCGTTTCATTGCCATTTCATAGCACTCGATGATGTCACCCTCTTTCCATTCGTTGAATTTAGCCGCACCGATCCCACATTCGTAGCCGGCGTTGACTTCACGACTATCTTCTTTGAATCTTTTAAGGGATTCTATTGAGCCTTGGTGGATTAGGACATCTCCGCGCTTGACTCTCAAAAGACGATTCCTGATAATCTTTCCGGATTGAACATAGCTGCCGGCAATTGATCCTCGTCCAACTGAAAAGACGTTTCTCACTTCGGCAAAGCCAAGATGTTCTTCAACTTCTTCAGGATCTAGCAGTCCTTCCATAGCCGCTTGAACATCATCAAGTAATTTATAAATGATGTTGTACTCTCTAATGTCTACCCCTTCACGCTCAGCTGCTACCCTGGCCCCACTGGCGAGGGTAGTATTGAATCCTAGAATTACTGCTCCACTGGCGGCGGCAAGATCTACGTCAGTTTCAGTAACTTCACCTGCACTCGACAAGAGTACGCGTAACTGTACTTCCTTCTGTGGAAGTTGTTGTAAGGCAGTCAAAATAGCTTCGCCTGAGCCCTGAACATCAGATTTAAGAATGAGATTGAGTTCCTTGAGTTCTCCCTCCTGGGCCTGGGCTGAGAGCGTGGTCAGGCTAACCCGACGACTGGCCATAGCCTGCTGCAATCGAGATTGTCGTTTGTTTTCTGTCCTAGATTCAGCCAAATCTCTGGCTTCTTTTTCACTAGTGAATACATCAAACTCATCGCCGGCTGCAGGGACGTCGTTGATTCCCAATACCTCTACTGCAAAAGAAGGGCCTGCTTGATCTACCCGTTTGCCACGATCATCGATCATCGCCCGGATCTTCCCGAAAACTCCGCCAGCTACTATAATGTCACCTACGTGCAAGGTACCATTCTGGATCAATAGCGTTGCCACAGGACCTTTGGTTCGATCCAGATTAGCTTCGATCACTGTACCTTTAGCCAGTCGATTGGGATTAGCAGAAAGCTCTGCTACTTCTGACACCAAGATGATCATCTCTAGTAAGGTATCCAGATTTTCCCCTTTAAGTGCGCTGACAGGAACCATGATCGTATCGCCGCCCCATTCCTCGGCCAAGAGTCCCAGATCGGCTAATTCCTGCTTGATCCTGTCTGCATTAGACTGAGGTTTGTCAATCTTGTTAATGGCCACGACTATGGGCACACCTGCTGCTCTGGCGTGGCTAATGGCCTCTCTGGTTTGAGGTTGAACTCCATCATCAGCAGCAACCACCAAGATAGCAATATCAGTTACCCTGGCTCCTCTGGCTCTCATTGCAGTGAATGCCTCATGCCCGGGGGTATCCAAAAAGACTACCTGTTGCTGTTTGCCGTCATGCTCAACATCGACATGATAGGCACCGATATGCTGGGTGATTCCGCCAGCTTCGCCTTGAGCTACTTTAGTTTTACGGATTGAATCGAGAAGTGTAGTTTTACCATGATCAACATGTCCCATGATGGTCACCACAGGTGGACGCCTGATCAGATGCTCAAGATCCTCGATATCGAGCATTTCTGTAGATTTAATGGCAGTAGATTCCACTTCGACAGTTTCCACTTCAATCTCTAGTTCTTGGGCAACCAAAGAAGCGGTTTTAATATCTAAAGTCTCGTTAATACCTACTGGAATCCCTTTAAAGAAGAGATTACGGATAATTTCAGCAGCAGTAATGTGCAAATGCTCGGCCAATTCCTGAACAGTCAAGGATCCGCTCAAGAATATCTTGGCAGGTTTTTCCTGAATTGCTGATTTGGATTGATTGCGTTGCTCAGTTCTAGAAAGTTGTTGACCCTTGTGTGCTGGTTTTTTCGGCTGCCTCAGGACAGCTACAGCAGCTCCCCCAGGAGAAGTTCCCTTTGGTTTGGGTGGTCTGGCAATAGATAGGCTTACCGAAGCCGGCAGAGGCATATTGCCAAATTCAGAATCTATATCTTCGTCTTCATCGATAACCAGTGAGGAGCGCCTTTTTGTCTTACCAGCCAGTTTGGCGGCCTTTTTGGCATTCTCTTCCTCTTCCTCTTCTTCCCATGTTGACTTTTTCTGACCTAAACGAGGAGGGATTGGTTTTCTAGACTCTTTGGCTTTTTTAAGAGAATCAGCAGAACCCAGAGGCGAGATTCCATTGTCCTGCGTTGCAAGAGGATCTGCCTCGGCGAACTCAACAGTTCCGGGCCTTCTGGGTTGATCCAGTCCCCTCCTTACAGGAGGAATTGCTTTTTTTACAAGCTTATCGGTTGTTTCAGTCCTGTCTATTTTTTTTAGTGGCCTTGGAGTGATATGACCTTTTTCTCCATATTGAGTTGACTCAATACTTGAGCCTTTATCTGGAGAATCTAGGCTGATTTTCTTTTTAACAGGAAATATAGTACCTTCATTTGGCTTGATGGGCGATACTCCTTTTTTTTCCACACTAACTATAGTAGGAGCTTTAGTAGGCTCAACTGGGGCAACCTCTTGGTCAGGGATATTCTCACTTTCTTCAAAATCAACCAAGGTGCCCTCAACAGATTCCAACTCAGGAGAGCCGGCTGATTCAGGCTCTTTTTTGGGTTGTTTTCGGATTGCTAAAATCTGCTGTTTTTTTTCCCCAACCACTGTCTCTGCTATTTTTCCCTTTGGCTTATTGACTGAATACTTGTCCGCGGCCACTTTGATGCGGCTGGCATCGGACTCGGCAATTGTACTACTATGGCTCTTTGCGGCTATGCTGAGCTTGTTGCAAATATCTAAAATATCTTTATTTTCTAAATTCAACTCTCTTGAAAGCTCGTAAATTCTAATTTTTCCGTTGCTCATCCATTATCCCCTAAAGTTGGTCCCTGGTCACTTGTGATTCATAAAAGTTCTATTTTGTAAATCCCCTCGCCAATTTCAATTCTGGCTCTACTTTCTCTATCTTAACTCAAGCAGGCTAAAGCTCAAAAAACTGACAGCGCAGAAGAAAAATTTTTTCTCATTACAATTAAACAAAACGTCTTGGTTTTACGTCAACTAACACGATATCAATCTCGACAAAAAAGCTCTATGAAATCTTCAGACTTCAATTATTTAGCTGTCATCGGTTTCATTCTTGCCAATATTGGCTTTTGCTCGCCAGTTAAAGGCATGCCCTTTTCTGAAAAGGAACTCGATCCTAACAGTATCATCGCTATTGCCCGTCCCTATGGTACAGGTAATTATGATCTTTTAGTTATTGAACAATTGCGAAATCGGCAGCGATGTTGGCAGGAAAATGGCTCTAACCCAGTAATTGTCGATCCACTGTTGTTGCACTTTGATTTCACAGGCAGCTGCCAAAGAAGTACTGATAGTAACGGTTACTCACTGAGGATCAATGGTGAAGATCTTGGGCTCGATTATCTCTTTAGGATTGTAGAAAGAAATGGCGAGCTTTTCCTGGTGGGAACAGCGCGTCGTGATCACTCTTTACCAGAGCTTATTGTAGGAAGAACCTATGGCATTAAACCAGGGCTTTTGAAAATTATTCTAGACCCCAAATGGCGGCTCACTCAACGTGAGTATAATGGCGTAATTTTGTCTCACTTTTATTTCACAACTCAAGATCCTCTCGTTTCGATTCACAGTGGTACTCAGATGGAACAATCTCCTCCATTGTCAACTATTGACTCCCAACCTAAAGTAGTCAAGGAATGGACATTCACTGCTGCTACTGCCCACAACGATCCCCCTCAAGAACAAAAAGTTAGAAATTTTCCTGATCAGACCAACAATTCATCTGTAAATTCCTACTTCCGGGTGATTGCCTTGATTAAGGATAGAAAAGATCAAGAGAAGATCAAAAAAATCTACCCAGATGGGATTAGCACATCCTATCAAGGATTATCTGCTATACAGATAGGACGTTTTGGTAACCGATCCAATGCCGAATCAATTCTAGAGACTCTCAA
>CAIPYC010000107.1 GCA_903869185.1 uncultured cyanobacterium
CCCAAAGAAACTGTATGCATTGGCTTGGCACAGCGCTGAAACCAACCTTTATGGGCATTGAAATAATCAGCTACCGTTTCTGGATCACAATAAAAATCCATATAGCCCTGGAAGCCAGCATGAAACAGTTTTGGCTTTTTTGGTTCTCTTTGTTCAGTCATCTTGGACAGCATCTTTGAAAGATGAAATGTAGATCTGCTCTTCAATTTGGACTACCCATGTTTTCCAGCGAGAAGAAAGCTTAGTATATATGTATGCTTTTTTGGAGAAAGATACAAAACTTCACCATTTTGACAAAAAAAAGTCATATGGAGTTCACAACGCCTTCTTATTATGGAGTCATTGAACAAAATAATTCAAATTTGTGAGGATACCATCCAATGTTTAAAGCTATTTCCGTTGCAATGTTAGCTGCTCTTTCTGTTTCTTCCTTTAATTTGGTAGCTTCTGCTGATACCATGGCTAGCCCTATGGCTTCTCCAAAAGCTACAATGTCTGCTAAACCAAAAGCTACTAAGTCTCCAAAAGCTAAAACTACTGCTAAACCAAAAGCTACTAAGTCCCCTGCTCCTTCTCCTACTAAATAGCAGATATCTTCTAAGCGTATTGAGCCCATCCTTCGGGGTGGGTTTTTGGTTGAATTATCTTACTCCTTGAGAATTGCATTGATCATAGCAACTGCAGCAAGGGGAGCGGTAACAGTCCTAAGAATGCGATTACCCAAACTCACCGCATTAAAGCCAGAAGCCAAAAACACTTCAATCTCTCTTTGACTCCACCCCCCCTCTGGTCCAATAGCCAGTAAGATTTCCCGCTCTTGGGGGATTGTTGATTCTCCAAGGTGAGGTATTCCATTGTCACGGGTTAGGCAGAGATAGGCTGAGATTATTTCTAGATCCAAGTTTGATATGGCAACAGGTAGTTCTACTGGTGGCAATATCTGCGGAACAATTTCACGTTCGCACTGTTCTGTAGCTTCTTTGGAAATCTTACGCCAGCGATCAAGCTTTCCCTGACTTGGCAAGAGCAATGTCCTTTCAGTGCAGATTGGCATAAAACTTGTAACTCCAAGCTCAGTGCAGCTTCTGATGATATCCTCAAATCCACTGCCTTTAGGTAGAGCGACCATTAAATGAATTTTTCTGGAGAGCTCGTTGCGCTGTTTTAACAGCTCCAATATTTTGGCCCTTTTGTCTTCTAGACTCACCAGAAGAGTAGTTCCTTTCCCGTCAAGTACTATAAATGTTTGACCATTTTGCAGTCTTAGCACCCTCTTGAGATAATGTAGCTGATCTGGGGAAAGATTGATTATTTGCTCTTCCAGTTGAGCACTATCCACAACAAGACGATAAGTCAAAGTAGCTTATATGAGAACACGATGTCAATGTGTTTATTTTTAAACTACAATAACATGACAATTGCCATAATTTTTTAAGTGAGGTCTACAATGCTAAACCAGATCACTCTTGATAACGATATTTGTACTCAGCAGAGTAATCTAAATATAACAGAGTCCAGGCCATGGGGAACTTTTACCACTCTAGAAGAAGGTCTTGGCTATAAAATCAAAAGAATAGAAGTAGAGCCGGGACATCGCCTGAGCCTACAAATGCACTATCATCGCAGTGAACATTGGATAGTAGTTTCGGGAACTGCAAAAGTCGTCTGTGGAAATAGTGAAACTGTCCTTCATGCCAATGAATCAACCTATGTTCCTCAATGCACAGCCCATCGTCTTGAAAATCCAGGAGTGATTAAACTTATCCTAATAGAAGTACAAAATGGTGAATACTTGGGTGAGGATGATATTGTGCGTTTTCAGGACGACTATTCTCGTAAGTAGCCAGCGTGTGTACTATTATGTTTGATGTTACATCATCTGCTTTAGAAGAGATCAAAAGACAACAGGTGTATCGTAGTCAATTGGGTTACCATTGCCGTATAGAAATCAAGAAAGGTGGCTGTTCTGGCTTATATTACTCTCTTGAATTTACAAGAGATCCTCTCGATGGGGATCTTGAGTTTCAATGTGGAGAGATAAAGTTTTCTCTTTCATCCCAGGGCAAGGACTATTGGAAAAATCTGGAAATAGACTATGTTGAAGATCTAATGGGCGGTACCTTCCGATTCAATAACCCTAATGTCAGCATGACCTGTCGTTGTGGGCTTTCTTTTGCCTAAAATAATTTTGATCCTCTATACTTCCAAAATTCGTTCAAGTTGCCAAAGGATTTGATTACCTTCTCTTTTGACGCGGTAGACAACCCAGTTACGCCATGACCACTTCTCACCCCTGCTAGTGACCGCGCTGGCATTAATATCCATCAAATCAGCCAATTCAGAACTTGTAATAAGATAACCTTTGCTAGCAATTTCATCTGAAATACGGAGCGTTTCGATGAGACTTTTTAATTGATTAACTCTTTCCTCGCGCGAGAGCGAACTTTCTTCATTAATATTAGGAGAAGTTTCAAACATATCTGCTTTTGATTCCAAGGGTTTTGCCAATTCCTTTTTTGTTATTCCAATATTATAGGTAGTTTAAATAATTATGTCTAATCTAAAAATGAATCTAGACTTGAACAAAATTCGCTATGACGAAAAAGGTCTAGTGCCTGCTATAGCTCAAGACTATTTGGATGGAACTGTTTTAATGATGGCCTGGATGAATGTCGAATCATTGCAAAAAACCCTGGAAACTGGACAGGCCCATTACTGGAGCCGATCCCGTCAGCAATTGTGGCATAAGGGAGCTACTTCAGGACATTTCCAGCAAGTGCAGGAGTTGCGCTACGACTGCGATAGCGATACCTTGTTGTTGAAAATTGAACAGATTGGCAATATTGCCTGTCACACTGGCATGAGAAGCTGTTTTGATTCAAACGATAAAGCACAATCAGCAGATGTGCTCACTGAGCTGTTTGAGGTGATTTGTTCTCGTCGAGATGATCCTTCTCCAGAGTCTTATACCTGCAAATTATTAGCTGGTGGAAACAACAAAATCCTGAAAAAAATTGGTGAAGAATCCGCCGAGGTTGTCATGGCCTGTATGGAAGATGAACCGCAAGCGATCGCCTCTGAAGTAGCAGATCTTTTCTACCATGCCTTGGTGGCTTTAGCCCATCACAATGTCAATCTTCGTGATGTCTACGTTGAATTACATAGGCGAAGGGCTTAACCAAGATTGAAGATTATATAATGGAAATTGCATACTTTAAAAGTGGTAGTTTATGGGTCTTGGTATCTTGTACTTTATATTAGTAGCAGTGATGATAGTTGCGGCTGCTTCGGCTTTGGTTCCAGGTATACCTGCAACTGCCATTATTTTGTTGGCTATTTTAATCTGGGGTTTTGCCACTGGTTTTCAGGGAATGGCAATCTCTCTAATAGGGGCTTTTGTAGTACTTGTGTTGAGTCTGGCAGTAGAATTCCTGGCTACCTATTGGGGGGTTAAGAAATTTGGTGCTAGTTCCTGGAGTCAGATTGGAGCGGTAATAGGACTTTTTACCGGAATGTTTGGTCTATTGCCAGCGCTACCAATTGGTGGTCCGATTTTTGGGCTTTTGTTCGGTGGAATTCTAGGAGCTTTTATTGGAGAATTTGTTTATCGTCAGGAAATGGAATTGGTTCCTCGTTTACAGTTGTCTTCTAAAGTATCTCTTGGTATTGTAGTAGGTTCATTACTGGGCAATATATTTAAATCTATCCTGGCCTTTGTTGCAGTTCTTGTTTTTGTTTGGACTACTTGGAATACAGTACCAGAAGTTAAATTTGATAATATTAAGTTACCTTTGCCTCACATTGATTGGCCCGTACTTAATTCACCTAAACCGGCTCAGTCCCTAAACTAAATTTACAAAAGAGGAACACAATGAGTTATCGATACATCAACAGTTTAATTAGCAAGGATAAATTGGCCCAGTTCTTAGAGTTAGTTGATATGGCCGCAGGATCAGGTAAAGATCCCAGCAATGCATTTGACTTGAGTGAAAGATTACACGCCAGTAATCCAATGAAAGCTTGTATTAAAAGGCTTCAAAATAATCCTGCCACTGCCAAGATGCTCGAAGAGAGATACATTGGACCACTCTACGATTTGCCAGCCCTGTTGCAAATGCCTAAATATTCTTTGGGCTGGACTTTTGGCAAAGTAGTTGAGAAACTGAGCTACGATCCCAACTTTTATCGTAAGCCAGAAACCATCAACAATGATGCAGAGTACATCACGTATCGAGTGTATAAAACTCACGATCTCCACCATATACTTACTGGCTTTAGCTTAGATAGCTTGGGTGAGCTGGGCGTAATATCTGTATCAGTTGCCCAGTTCGGCTATCCTGGTTTTATGTTCTTGGATCTTGTGGGGCTTTTAACCAAGTTCTTTATCGCTGACCAGGCATATAGTGAAGAGCTATCGGATGAAGAAAGGGTCAAGACACTTGGTTATACTTTTGGACTCATCAGCAACGGTATAGAGATGGGACATGCAGCTAAGCCTCTCTTTGCTATCAAATTGGAAGAGCAATTGGAAAGGCCTCTTGAGGAATTACGACGAGAATTGAATATCATTCCTGTCACAGAAGGAATCTATAGCTGGTATAGTGATCCCCAATTAAAGGAAGCCATAGCATAATCAGACAGTGACTAAAAATCTGGGAATTGTTGTTATCGGACGCAATGAAGGTGAAAGACTGAAAAATTGTCTACTCTCCCTTGATTCTGCTAATCTACCTGTTGTCTATGTGGACTCTGGTTCTACTGACGGCTCTATTGAATTGGCTTGCTCCCTATCTACTAATGTAATTGAACTGGATTTGACTATACCATTTACTGCAGCTAGAGCCAGGAATATTGGATTTGATACATTGCTCTCACTCTATCCTGATTTGATCTATGTTCAATTTATCGATGGAGATTGTGAAATGGTTCCAGGCTGGCTAGACCAAGCTGGAGCTTATTTAGATGGGCATCCTGATATTGCCTTGGTCTGCGGTAGAAGACGAGAAAAACATCCCGAGCAATCGATATATAATCGTCTCTGTGATCTCGAATGGGATAGCCCCATTGGCGAAGCTAGCTCTTGTGGGGGTGATGCCATGATTACAGTAAAAGCACTACGCGAAATAGGTGGCTATAACCAAGAGCTGATCGCCGGAGAAGAACCTGAAATGTGCGTTAGATTACGCCAAAAGGGTTACAAAATCTGGCGTTTACCTATAGAGATGACGCAGCATGATGCTCAAATGACCCAATTTAGCCAATGGTGGAAGCGAAATCAAAGAGCTGGCTATGCTTATGCCAATGGGAATTGGCTACATGGAAAGGCGCCCGAATTTCACTGGGTAAAAGAAAATAAAAGCAACTGGTTATGGGGATTGATTCTGCCTGTATTCATAATCATTGGATCTTTACTGAGTGAGGGTCTCGCCTTGGTCCTGTTAACGGTCTATCCCCTGTTGGTCTATAAAATAGCCAGAAGCCGCCAGGAAAATGGGTATGGGGATTCATGGATATATGCTTTTTTCTGTGTACTTTCTAAGTTCCCCCAGGCAATTGGACAAGCTCAATTTCACTGGGAAAGAGTTACAGGGCAAGCGCCCAGTCTGATAGAGTATAAGAAGTAATTTGGTTTTTAAGTTCTGGTAGATAAAATAATGTGGATTAATGCCAAATTTTTTATTCCCTACCACAATAATTATCATAAATAATTGTAAGAATGTAGGTATATTCGCTACAAGAGGTAATCGCAATGGAAAAAACATCACAGCTGAAGCATTACTGTATCTATGAATATTTTTTAGATGGTTATTTCCTAAAATGGGAACAGATGAGGGAATGCTATCTGCCCGTTGAGAACGAGATTAGAGAGATTGAGACTAAAGATGGCAAGATGATCAAGACAAAGGTAGTCAGGACAGACAAAGTGAGTGATTCAGAATATAAGGTATTGCTTGTTTCAGTAGATTAGCAATAGCCCCATTTTCTAAAGAGTGGGGCTTATCAACATTCATAGTTTAAATTTTAATTTAATTAATCATATCAGAATCAGAATCAGAGACCTATCCAGTAATGTATGGATGATTTACGAAAAATTTTTTTTGCAAAATTTGGAATATTTTTTGGGGGGATCTTTTCTCCTCGAGAAGTACATTATCTCTGAGCTTCTCCCTCCCTTTTTCCTGAGTTTAGGTATTTTTTCTTCTTTAGGCGTAGCTATTGGCAGTTTATCGGATTTAAGCAACAAGATAGTAGATTCCAATCTGCCGGTGCTAATGGCCGCTGAGGTATTTTTTCTAAAAATTCCCGAATTCGTAGCCTACGCTCTACCAATCTCTGTACTGTTAGCTACATTGATGACCTATGGGCGTCTTAGCAGTGACAATGAGGTGATAGCTTTCAAGAGCTGCGGTGTAAGCATTTACAAGCTAATTACTCCAGCTTTGATCTTGAGTTTCTTGGTAACATGCACTTCATTTGTATTTAACGAAGTGGTCGTACCATCTGCCAACTATAGAGCTACATCGATTTTGGTATCCACTATCAAAGAAAAGCATACTTTTTGGCAAAACAAAGATATTTTTTATCCAGAATATAAGGAAATCAACATACCTGCATCTGACAAGATACTGGAGTTAAAAAGCCTGTTCTATGCACAAAAATTTAACGGTAAAGAAATGAAAAATCTGACCGTTTTACAATGGAGAGATAAAAATCTTGTCCAAATTATTATTGCCAAATCTGCTATATGGAACAAAAAAGAAAATATTTGGGATTTTTCCCAAGGAACAATATATAAACTTAAAAATGATTCCTCCTATGAAAAAACAATTCATTTTGATCAAAAGAAGATTTACTTATCAGATTTACCATTTAAATTAGCTAGTCAGAGCCGAGATCCTTACGAAATGAATCTTAAGGAAGACTGGGATTTTATTGGAATCTTAAGGCATACTGGGGATGAAAAAAAACTTTTAACCTTTGAGATTAGAACTCAACAGAAATTGTCTTTTCCTTTTATTAGTATTGTATTTAGCATCATCGGTTCGGTTTTTGGTATGAGTTCTCTAAAAATGAGTCGTTCCACCAGTTTCGGACTCTGTATTGTGATTATCTTTGCTTATTACATACTTTCTTTTGTTCTTAGTAGTCTCGCTATGGCTAAGGTCGTAACACCGATAATGGCTGGTTGGATCCCTACTTTGATCGCTTTATTCATAGGCGTTCTATTGGTGCGTAAGCTATCAAATTAGATCAGTTTATATAAACCAAAGTTACCCCGGATCCTCCATCTTCCTCAGAGGCTAAAGCAAAACTCTTGACCTGTGGGTGATCTTTTAGGTATTCATGCACCCCTTCGCGTAATTTGCCAGTACCCTTGCCATGAATGATCCACAATGTGCCGAAATTGAGAGCTTGTGAAAGAGCTTTATCTATTTCTCCTTGAGCTGCCAGGATACGTAAACCCCTTAAATCGAGAGTGTTTTGTGTGGTTCTGAGTATAACAACTTCTGTTGAGGGTATTTGCTTGGCTTTACTAATGATTTTCATTGGCTCTACTTTTTTCCCCTCTAGGGATTCGATATCCCCAAGAGCAACAGTAGCACGACCAAATTTGAGATTGACGATAAGTTTTTCTCCTTCAATATCTAGAGAGATGACCTCAGCAATCTGACCAAGACTGATAATCTTAACTTTTTCCCCTATTTTGGGAAGGTAATATTCACTTTGTTTTTCTTCTTGCGGGGATTGCTTGGCTGCTATGGTTTGCAAAGATTCGCTGGCTTTTTGAGCATTTTGGGCAGTATTGCCTGCTTCTTGCAATTGACGAATCACCTTGGCTATCTCGGCTTTAGCCTCGGTTATGGCTGATTGAATTTCTTGCTGCTGGTGTAATTTAAGATTGCGCTCTCTTTCCTGCAAAGATGCTGCTTTACGGGAAATTTCCTCATAGAAGTGTTCACTTTGAGCCAATAGTTGCCTAGACTGGAGCGCATTGTCTTCTTGTTCTTTTTTTTGGATTTCCAGGGCCGTAATCATCTGGTTGATATCTTCGCTATATCCACCTGCTTTCTTGCGTGCCTCTACTACAATATCTTCTCTTAAACCCAGACGTGTGGCTATAGATAGGGCATTGGAACGACCTGGAATTCCCCATAGTAAACGATAGGTGGGAGATAGAGTCTCATCATCAAATTCCATTGAGGCATTTTCAAAACGCTCATCCTGGTACTTTAGCGCTTTTAATTCTCCATAGTGCGTGGTAGCAAAAGTCAGGCTATTGTGATCTGCCAAATATTTTAGTAGCGCAATGGCCAGGGCGCTGCCTTCTTGGGGATCTGTGCCAGCTCCGATTTCATCTAGGAGAACTAAGCTAGGCTCAATGCTGAGATCTACAGATTCTATAATGCGCACAATCCTGCAAATATGGCCAGAGAAGGTGGAGAGATTTTGAGCTATGGACTGCTCATCTCCAATATCAGCTAGAATCTGACCAAGCCAGGGAATTTCTACGGGCTCTTTGGCCGGGATATACAAGCCAACTTTAGCCATGAGACATATTAGTCCAAGGGTTTTGAGGGTAACTGTCTTACCGCCAGTATTGGGACCAGTAATAGCCACCACCTTAACGGGGGGATTGATAAAAATGCTGCTGGGAACAACTTTTAGTCCATTTTCTTTATTTTGTTGCCAAACTAACAAGGGATGGCGTACTTGGCGTAATTGAAGTGATTCACCTTTGCTTAAATCTATAAATCGGGGAGGATGCCCCTCAATCGATATACTGTAATCAGCTCGGGCAGTAGCTAGATCCAATCGGGTGGTAACTGCCAAAAGATGTTCTAGATCTTCTATTTTTTCCTTGACTCTATTGGAGAGATCTGCCAATATCTTTTCTTCCTCGATCTCCTCAGCGCGAGCTGCCTGCCGCAGGCTATTGCCCAATTCAACAATGTTATAAGGCTCTATATAGAAGGTAGATCCAGTTGCTGAACTATCATGGACTACCCCAGGGATCTGTTCCTTATGATGAGATTTTACCGGCAAAACGAAGCGATCTCCCCGTTGGGTTATCACCAATTCCTGTAGTAAATTAGCTTGCTTGGCTATGATATTTTGAAGTTTTTGATAAATACGCTCCCTCTGTTCTTTGAGCCTATTGCGTATTTGGGCTAATTTGGGACTTGAGCGCTCGGTAACTTTACCATTATCATCGAGACTATAATGTATAATTTTTTCCAGCTCAGGTAATGTTCTCACCTGGGAGATCAAAAGTTGCAAAATAGGAGCAGAATCCAGGGATTCAATACTTTTCCTAAGCCTCCTGACTCCAGCTAAAGTAGTGGCAATTGAGAGAAGTTCTCTTCCGGTTAAAACTCCTCCCAAGTTGGATCTTTCCAAGGCATTGCCAATATCTTCTATCCCCTCAAAAGACCAGCTGACCATTTGAAGTCTTAAATTGTAAAGCTCTCGGGTTTGAGATAGTGATTCCAAACTATCTTCGAGGGTATGCGGGATCACCAATGAACAGGCGGCGGTTTTTCCCAGTTTTGTAGCGGCAAAAGTAGAGAGATGTTGACAGAGACGATGCCATTCCAGTATTTCAAGAGTTTCTGCTTCTATCAATCGATGTTCTCTTTTAGCTTGCTTATTTTAATTAATCACAACGTTTACTATGAAACTTTTGGTAGGTGAACCATATGATGATCTATACCGCTTGAGATTTAGGACTATTTTCCCGGTACCAGGAGCTTTAGCCTTGAAGCGAAAGACATTGGTACCAGTTACCTGCAAACCGGTTGGAGAATAATTGGAATTAAAATCCACTCCATCACTGGTTAATACTTTATCATCAAGCTTGCCTAAAAACCAACGATAACCAGAAGTACGATCTTCATCCAACTTAACAAAGATACGGGTGCCCTGAGTTACCCTGATTGTTTCACCATAATCATAAATTGTCAGGACAATTGGAGGAGGACTAGTATCTGTAGTCGATGTGGTGCTTTTGTATTTAACCGATTGGGCGAGAGTAGGGACGGGAAATAAGGTTAAAGCCATCATCGCTCCAAATCCTACGATAAGAGATTTTTGGCGATTGAGTTTATCCTTTGTTGGGGTAGTTTTAAAAAATTGATTGTTCATAAATTTAGGTAAATAAAAAGTTCATTTTTATATCAATACACTTTAACAGATCATCATAGCCTAGTCCACCATTGACATTAGTGATTGAATTTTCCTTTTTTGCGATTATCTTTTTTAATGGCTCTAGATTCTATCTTAAAAAGAGGAATTTCCCGCAGTTCAAACTCGTCAAGGCTGTACTGTTCACATACCAGACTCAGTCTTTTGCTATTGGCAGTTGAAACTGGATTGATCGAATGAGTTAAATCACCTTGGAATATCACCATATTACCAACCTGGGGATTTATTTGTCCTACCTGTCTTTTCTCGCAGCGCAGAACCAGCTCACCTCCTTGGAGATCCTTACAGACTTGGACATAGAGCACACTTACAAGTAAGGGAGGATCTATCGTTTCGCAATAAGAACGCAAAGAGCGATCGATATGGGGATCTACTCTTGAACCTCCAACAAGAAGGAGCGGATTGAGATAAAAGGCATTACATTCTGGTCGGATTGCTCTTTCAAGATATGGTTTGAAATAGGGAAAATTCTGAATTACCTCAGAAATTTGTGTTTTTTGGAAAACCAAGGAAAAACCCTTAGTACCCACAAAATCCCGATTTAAATTGTTCAACGCAAAATATGGACAGGCCAGGATTTCTCCTTGTAGTTGACTGAGATAATCTGCGCCAAAAACGCCTGGATAACTTTGATAGTAGGGCAAATTTTGATTCTCCAGCAACAAAATTGAATTTTACTCTAGTAACGAATACGTGGATCGATCAGGGCATTGATCACATCAATGAGCAAACTGGCAACGACAACTATCAAACCAAAAAAAATCAAAATACCCTGAACTGTTGGATAATCGCGTAGGGAAATTGATTCATAGAGCTGATTTCCCAATCCAGGCCAGGAAAAGGTGACCTCTGTTAAGACTGCCCCGCCCAGAAGAGAGGCAAAAGTTAGCCCTAGTACGGTAATGACAGGGATCAAGGCATTTCTTAAAGCATGTACCCAGAGAATTTCACTTTCTCTAATACCGCGAGCCCTGGCCGCTTCAACATAGTCCGAGCGCAGGGTCTTTTGCAGATTTACCCTGACCATTCTTTCGAAAATACCACTGAGAAGCAATCCCAAGGTCACAGCAGGTAGAGTCAAATAATAGAGCGTAGTCATTAATTGAGGAAGATTTCCTGTAAGCAAACTGTCGAGGCTGTAAATTCCGGTGATCGTTTGCGGTGGATCTTGTCCAAGAGGAAAGCGTGTTCCCAACGGAAACAGGTGAAGCTGTACTGAAAAGATCAACTGAAAAAGCATACCTACCCAGAATATAGGTAGGGCGTAGGTAATGATACTAAATAGCCGGCTAGAGGTACCCAAAAAAGTTTTTGGATGAGTTGCGCCATAAACTCCTATCCCCACTCCGATAATCACCGCAAACAAAAGACTAAAAAAAGCCAACTCGGCAGTTGCTGGAAAATGCTGGGCAATGATTCCTGCTACTGATTTTCCTTTGCTGACCATGGATGAACCAAGATTAAAGCTCAGTAAACCTCCTAGATAGTACAAATATTGTTGCCATAGAGGTAGATTCAACCCCAGCTCTTCTCTAAGTATATTTTTAGCAGATTCAGGAGCCCTAGAGCCCAAAATTGCATCTGCTGGATCGCCGGTAGTTGCCCTCAAAAGCAAAAAGACTAGGGTTACGATAGCCCATAGCATCAAGGGCGCAAGAAGCAATCTGGCATAAATATAATACTGAAGTGCTTTCCAACGAGACATGATTATCAATGCTCAAAGATGAAGGGATAGCGCAATATATCAAGCTGCACTATGGTGGGCAGGCAGTCGAAACAAGAATCTGCCAGCTTGTCTAAACCTTCTCGCTCGAGCATGACAGTGAGCTTTTCTCGCAAGGTGTTTAGATATCGAACGTCATTGGCAGCATAGGAAAGCTGTTCAGCCGAAAGATTCACTGCATTTCCCCAGTCTGAACTCTGTGAACTTTTATCGAGTTCAACCCCAGTCAACTCTTGTACCAGGGTTTTCAATCCATGGCTATTGGTGTATGTACGAACCAATTTGCTGGCAATTTTTGTACAAAATATGGGTTTGGTTGAGATACCCAGATGAAGTTGTAATTGAGCTACATCAAAACGGGCAAAATGAAAAATCTTGACAATTCTGGCATCTTCCATCAGCAATTTTAGTCTGGGCGCGCTGGTTTGACCTTGTAGAATCCGGATTACTGATACCTGTCCGGCTTGATCGCACAGTTGAATGAGGCAAAGTCTGTCTCTTCCTAAAACCAATCCCATGGTTTCTGTATCTACGGCTATAGATTTACTGTTGAGGTAGTAATCTAAAAGTTCTTGGTCTAGATCGGTATCGAAAATTTGAAGCTTGTTCATCGGAAAAATTGATTTAATTGCTGCAATGGTTATCTTAATTATCCCAGCGAAAGAAAGATTTAGTTTTCCTTCGGCGAAGATACCATTATCTTTCCATTGGATTGAATCTTGATAGTACCACCTAACTGTCTGATTTTGTTGAGGGCGAGCAGGCGAGTTTTGGAAAATTGGTTTCTACTAAAGACTAAAAACCAGGCTCCGATACGGGCTTTTTTGCTATACGGATGATTGCTGATAAAATTGGCAGTTTTTCTGTTAGCATCTGCGAGCCTATGATTACCGGCAATATCTGCCCAATCGGCGGCCATGTTGTAGGAGTATTTGGCCCCTTTTATGTCATTGGTAAATAATATCTGATCTGTAGCCCTGTATATCCAAACATAATTTGCGTCAGTCTGGTTCGGTGAAATATATTTAAGTCCATTGCCTAAAAGCTCTATTGATCTATTTGGCAATCCTGCATCTATGGAAATTGCACTAGAAAGAGTCAGATAGGCTTGAACGAATCTGTGATCATATTTGATAATCTCCTCTAAAAATTGGGGGCTCAGCTGGTAACCAGTGCTATTTCTGGCAGGGTCATCCCCGTAATATTGGATAAAACGCAAGAAAATCCAGTCGGAGAGCAAATTCCCATAACCAAAAGAAGGAAAGCTCTTCCAAAAGCGAAGATAGTTTTGTTGGTTTAGATTGTCCTGCTCAAAGTTGTTCTTAGACAAATCCCCATGCTCTAATTGTTTCCACCTGGGCTGCTGAAGTGAGCCAATGATCAATATGCAAGCCAAGAGAGCTGTAAAAGGCGCTAAATGATTGACAAAACGCCCAGAATTTTTCATTAAAAACAATGAAGCAGGAATTTCTTCCCGCCTCTTGTTAGGTGAATCAAAATCTAAACTAGTTAACTGACTTAGTATTAGCTGGACATGCTAAAGATGCAGCATTAGCAGGAGCTACAACTGATATGACCGCAGTATTGGTACCACCTACACCTATAAACTCACAGATAATCTGTCCGTATGTGCCAACAGCATCGACAGTAACCGCGTCACTGTAGTTTTTAGTATTTTGTTGATATGTAGTTGTGGCCATGGCGGAAAAGGAAGCGTAGCTCGCGGGAAAGGTTGCAGCAGGAAGATCTCCAAGGGCGTAGTTCGCCCATTTTAGCTGGATGGGTAGATAGGGTGAAGGGGCAAAAACAGCGTTTTCTGCTTGATAAGCTTGCTCAGCCCGGTCGAGTGAGCCTAGATTGGATCTAGCTTCAACTGTTCTAGCTTTACCAATTTGACCTAGGAGGTTAGGCAGGGCGATTGCAGCCAAGACACCAATGATAATAATTACAACCAGTAGTTCAATTAAGGTAAAACCACTGTTGCGCTTTTTAATAGAGAGATTCTGGAGTAGCTTGATCTTGAAATTGCTGTTCATTTTTGGATTAGATAAACTTTAACGATTACTCTTTAATAGTGCCCACATTGAATAGACTTTATATCACCTCTTGGAAAATTGTTTGTTATTTTATGGTTTTTGACTGGCCGCAGAGCAGGTTTTGGGATCTAAATAACGTCAATTCGGGATAAGAAGGAGAAAAAAGACAGTACAGTTACAAGTTAAGAGAAGGTTTTTTGGGCTGATGGCAGTAGGCGATTAATCCACAGATGAGATTTACACAGAAATTAACAGGGCTGCGGTGCCTAGAA
>CAIPYC010000108.1 GCA_903869185.1 uncultured cyanobacterium
ATCAAAATAAAAAAGCATGGTCGACCAGCAAAAAGTATTTTTCGTTATGGACTTGATTTTCTGCGTTCCATTTTTGTTGATCTGGATCTAAAACAAAATGACTTCCTTCTCTGTCTTCAATTTTTGTCCTGTACGTAGCTCCTGAGCATCTCTTGCCAAATGTTTCTTTATCTGCAATTCTATATCCATTACTCTGCCTACCACGTAGCGTTTTCTATTTTAATTCCTTTATTTATTATACTCGGAAAGTGACAAAAGAGGGATATTGTCTTGGAGTCCTTCCACCACAACTGTTACAGTGCCTATTCCGTCGGTGAAACTGAAAGTAAAATTGAGCGCATTGGCTGGACGTGTTGCCAAAAGCGCTATACTACCTAAGAGAATAGCAGCGATGGACAGTGTGTTTTTTTGTTCATTTGTATTACGGCAAAGATAAATGCTTAATTTTGAGTTGACAAAAAAGTTGTCTTCTTTGATTAAACTCTACTTGCACCTGAGATCATGCGTGAGTATTGGCGAATCATAAGTGACTTTTGTCCAAATTTCGAGTGAATTTTGCAAAAATAGACTAAAACAAGTGACTTATTCGCAAAACAGTATGATTGAATTGTTTTGGGGGAATATCAAATATCGACTATTTTGGTAGAATGTAGCGTCCAATATAAATAAAATTAATTTTTTTGATCTAGTTACAAAATTCAAGCTAAACTTGCACTACGATACATAAAAGCTAATTAGGGAAAAAGATCATGTTAGCAAGGGTCTGGAGTGCAACTTTACTGGGTTTGCAAGCTATCAAAGTGGGAGTAGAGGTCGACGTATCTGGGGGATTGCCCGCCATCACCGTTGTGGGGCTACCTGATACAGCGATCCAAGAGTCAAAAGAGAGGGTGAAGGCCGCACTGAAAAACGCGCAGTTTGGAGTTCCGATGCGTAAAATTGTCATCAATTTGACTCCAGCAGACCTGCGCAAAGAAGGGCCAAGTTTTGATCTGCCTATAAGTATAGGTATATTGGCAGCATCTGAGCAGATCGAGCCCAAAATGTTGAGCGATACCCTATTCCTGGGTGAATTATCACTCGATGGTGGATTGAGATCGATAGCTGGTGTATTGCCAATCGCTGCAGCCGCGCAAGAGCGCCTAGGGATCAAGACCTTAGTAGTGCCCTATGAAAATGCCAAAGAAGCATCCATAGTTGAGGGATTGAATGTATATGGGTTTAGAACATTGCAGGAAGTAGCCACTTTTCTCAACAGCCCAGAAGAATTTGAGCCATTTCAAAATCAACCAGAAACCCAAGAGAGCGAGGTTTATATTGATTTACCGGATCTTAAAGATGTCAAGGGGCAGAATTTGGCTAGGAGAGCCTTGGAAATCGCCGCCTCCGGCGGACATAACTTGATCTTTGTAGGGCCGCCCGGTAGCGGTAAGACTATGCTAGCCAAAAGACTACCTAGCATTATGCCAGAACTTACCTTTGGAGAAGCTCTAGATGTTTCTCAAATCCATTCGGTCGCTGGTCTCCTCAAAGAGCATGGTACCCTAATCAAAAAACGCCCCTTTCGCAGTCCACATCACTCAGCCTCTGGTCCGTCGTTGGTTGGGGGAGGAACTTATCCTAAGCCTGGTGAGATTTCCCTAGCCCATAGAGGAGTTCTTTTTCTAGATGAATTAACCGAGTTTAAACGCAATGTTTTGGAATTTCTGCGCCAACCCTTAGAAGATGGAGAGGTGACAATATCCCGCGCGAGATTATCCATTCAGTTTCCTGCACAATTTACACTGATTGCTAGTACCAATCCATGTCCCTGTGGTTACTATGGAGATTCGGTTCAATCCTGTAGTTGTTCACCCAGACAGCGAGAACAATATTGGTCCAAACTCTCAGGTCCTCTCCTTGATAGGATTGACCTGCAGGTGATAGTTTCTCGTTTAAAACCAGAAGAAATGACTCAAGTATCTGTAGCCGAAGATTCAGAAACCATCCGAAAAAGAGTAATCCAGGCAAGGGCAAAAGCGCAGAAAAGATTTGCCAATGATCCATCTGTTAAATGTAATGCGCAGATGCAACCTAAACATTTGCGTCAATGGTGTCAATTGGATTCTTCAAGTCGACAACTATTGGAAAATGCCATTGAAAGGCTCGGTCTTTCGGCCAGGGCAATGGATCGCATATTAAAAGTATCGCGCACGATTGCCGATCTAGCTGATCAAGAAAAAATCAAAAGCCAACATTTGGCAGAGGCTATTCAATATAGAACTATAGACCGGGCAATGTAAAGCTATTCCTAGCAACAGTAGAACCCTCTGCCGCCAGACGGTAGTTACCCCCTATCTATTGGACTTTCATAACATTGCTTACTTTATAATCCTATATTCCGCAGGTCGAGGATGGAAGAAATAACCCCTAAAATAAGAGTACAAGATATTGACCACTCTGGCATAGTAGCAGGAATAATTGACCAAATGGGATTGGTTGAACTTCTTGACCAAGAAATGGGAACCCATTGCCAAGAAATTATTAGTGCAGGA
>CAIPYC010000109.1 GCA_903869185.1 uncultured cyanobacterium
ATCAAAATAAAAAAGCATGGTCGACCAGCAAAAAGTATTTTTCGTTATGGACTTGATTTTCTGCGTTCCATTTTTGTTGATCTGGATCTAAAACAAAATGACTTCCTTCTCTGTCTTCAATTTTTGTCCTGTACGTAGCTCAAAGAATTAAAAGAGAGGTAATTTATTTAAATTTCTCAAAAACGAACAAACTGTAATGCAAAAATAGCTATATTTTCAACAAAATCCAGAAAATTAGGATCCGGAGGCTTAACTTCAGCCGGTTTACTGGCGATCTCGATATTTTTAATTAAATCCTGGGAAGATTCAAAGCCTGATTTATTTTTTTGCTCTTTGAAAAGATCGCTGGCGATTTTGGCTTCCTGCTCTGCTCCAAAATAATCACCCAGTCGCATTTGACAAAAGGCTTTTCCCAGGTGAGCTTTGGCAAAGGCTGGATCTAATACCAGAGTCTTATTATAATAGTCCGTTGCTCCCTTATAATTTCCCTTGTTCATTTCCATTAAACCCCAACTGTAAAATAGATCTTTGGTTCCAGCAGATTGGGGAATACCAACAGCACCTTGAATATAGGCTGACTGCAATTGATTGCCCGAAATAATAGAACGGGTAAGGTAACTAGAACGCAAATCAGTTCCATTTAAATTTGCTCCTGTCAAGTTTGCTCCTGTAAGATTAGCCCCGTTGAGTGAGGCACCACTAAGATTACTTCCGCTGAGATCAGCATTACTCAGATTCGCCCCGCTTAAGTTAGCATTGCTCAGGTTAGCTTTGTTGAGGTGGGCTCCTGCCAAATTCGCACCTACTAGTCCAACATTGTTGAGATCACAGCCAATACAGACATTGGAAGATAGTAATTCTGTTAACTGGCTAACGTTTTCAGCTTTTAGTGAGTGAGTATTTTGAATAAGCTCAAACAAAGCAAAAGTTGCTATGATAATTTTTTTCATCTTTTCCTAATCCGGTAAGATTAATATAACAAATCACAGAAATGGTTCAATTGAGATGGCTGACAAAAAAGTTGAAATATACACATGGCGTACTTGTCCTTACTGTATCAGAGCAAAGGCTCTCCTGAATGCAAAGGGAATAAATTACGTGGAGTATTGTATTGATGGGGATGAAGAGGCTAGAGAAGCAATGTCAGTTAGAGCAAACGGGAAGCGTAGTGTGCCCCAGGTTTTTATCGACCAACAGCATATTGGCGGCTGTGACGACATCCATGCTTTGGATCGCAGCGGAAAATTGGACAATCTCCTAGCAGTTTAACTTAATAAAAATTGGGATTCCAATTCGTGAAACTAGCATTCATAATAGATCCAATAGAGTTACTAGATCCTGGGCATGACACCAGCGTCGCGCTGATGGAGGCTGCTCAGCTGAAAGGGCATCATATTCTCATTACACAAATAGAACAGTTAACTATAGTTAGAGGCAAGGCTTATGCTCTTCTAACGCCAGTTAAGTTAACACCTGTCAAGTTAGTGGATAAGCATTATGTAATTGCCCAGCAGTGGTATGAATTGGATACTCCGCAGTGGTTGCCCCTTGAAGAGATGGATATTGTCTGGATGCGGAAAGACCCACCTGTTGATACAGCATATCTTTATGCTACATACATACTGGATTTGGTTGATCCGGGTAAAACAAAGATCCTTAATAGGCCCGATGGATTACGAAATGCCAATGAAAAGATCTATGCTTTGCAATTTTCTTCGTTGATGCCTGAGACAATAGTCACCCAAGATCACAGAGTTATTAGTGATTTTGTTAAGACACATGGTGAAGCCATCTTAAAGCCACTCAACGGCAAGGGTGGAGAAGGTATTCTCTATCTCTGCGAAGGAGATCGCAATATTAATTCCCTAATCGAAATTAGTACTAAAAAAAACAAAGAACCTGTTATGATTCAGGCTTACCTGCCTGCAGCAGTAGAAGGTGACAAACGAATTATTATACTCAATGGTGAACCTATTGGAGCGATAAATCGTGTTCCTCATGGTGGAGAATTTCGTGGGAATATGGCCGTTGGTGGAAAGGTAACCAAGATAGAGATCACTGAACGTGAATACGAAATTTGTTCCCAGATGAGTGCAAAATTTCGTGAGGACGGGCTGTATTTTGTTGGTATTGATGTAATTGGGGGGTATTTAACCGAGGTCAATGTCACCAGTCCTACCGGAGTGAGGGAAATTGACCGCTTTAACAATACCCTACTTGGGTTAAAGGTAATGGAGTGGCTAGAGGATAGTCAGGATATCAAAAATGCATGCACTTTCTCTACCGACTTGGCTAATCCATATCTCTAGCGTGCTGGAATGGATTGCTGCAATCAGCTTGGTTTGGTTCTATGCTCAGAACATAGAAAGCAAAGCATGGTATACACTTTCTTATGCCATGTTACCCTCTCTTGTCAGTGCTATGTGCGCATGTACTTGGCATTTTTTCGACAACGCTGAAAGTCTTAAATGGTTAGTAACTGTCCAGGCTGCTACAACTCTTCTGGGTAACTGTACTATGTGTCTGTCTAGTTGGTGGATTTGGAAACGATCCACTAGCTGAAATAATTTAAAATTGTTAGGAATGATATGACATTTTCTTCTCAAGTTAATCCCATTATCTGGCAGGACGATATGGTCTATTTGGTTGACCAAACCCTCTTGCCGCATCAATATACTCTCAAATCAATTAAAACAGCCCAAGAAATGGCCAATGCTATTAAGACCATGGTTGTCAGAGGAGCGCCTGCAATTGGGGTATCTGCGGCTTATGGTATTTATTTGGGGGCTCGTGAGATTGAGCATACAGAAGATCGGGAACTTTTCTTAAAAAATTTGGAGAAAATAGCACAAATTTTGGGAAAAACCAGACCTACAGCTGTCAATCTTTTCTGGGCAATTGAGCGTGTAATGAAGGTAGCCAAAGAGACTGTTGCAGATGTAGATACCATTAAAAAAAAGCTACTTCTAGAAGCGCAAAAAATCCAGCAAGAAGACATTGAGACTTGTCTGGCAATTGGAAAAGAGGGCTTGGCTATCTTGCCCAAAACGCCTGAAAAACTTACTATTCTTACTCATTGCAATGCCGGTGCCCTAGCGACAGCCGGCTATGGGACAGCCTTGGGCGTGATCAGATCTGCTTGGTCTGCGGGTAGATTGAAGAGAGTATTTGCAGATGAAACCCGTCCCAGACTCCAGGGTGCTAAATTAACAACCTGGGAATGTGTTCAAGAGGGAATAGATGTAACACTTATTACTGACAATATGGCCGCGCACTGTATGAAACAGGGAATGATAAATGCGGTCGTTGTGGGAGCTGATAGAATTGCAGCCAATGGTGATACAGCCAATAAAATAGGAACCTATGGATTGGCCGTAGTATCCAAGATGCATAATGTTCCTTTTTTTGTAGCAGCGCCTCTTTCAACTGTAGATTTTTCTCTAGCCACAGGGGAGCAAATTCCGATTGAGGAACGCAATAACTCAGAAATTTCTTATGTAGGTGAAACATTAATCTGTCCTGAGCAAGGAGTTGACTTTTATAATCCAGCTTTTGATGTAACTAATGCAGATCTTATTACTGCCATCATTACCGAAAAGGGATCTGTTAAGCCTTCAGAGCTTCTGACTTTAAAAGGATGAAGGAATTTGATGTAGTTGTAGTCGGTGCTGGACCTGCTGGTGGACATTGTGCCAGGATCTTGGCTAGTAAAGGCTATAACGTTCTTTTGGCAGAACAGCATGAAAACTTTGAGCGGAATAATTTCTCCAGTGCAGCAACCCCCTTAGAAACGCTGAAAAAATTTGATTTGCCAGAACAAGTAGTAGCTACCCCCTGGAATAAGCTGGAAATTATTACCAGCAAAATTACCAGAACCTGGAACTCTAGTGAGGTTTTAGGGGTAGTCTTTGATTTTGCCAAATTACGTACTTTCTTAGCAGAAGAAGTCAAAAAGCATGGAGGAGAAGTCTATTTAGGTTACCGTTGTTATCAAAACGATGGCAATATTGTCTATTTGAGAAACAAAAAGGGAGAAACCATCCAAGCTCAATCCAAGGTCATAGTTGATGCTACAGGCTATAGCCGATCCATTATGTATAGAAATAAAAAAGAGAGGATCCCCTTTTCTAAAGCCATAGGAATAGAGTACTTGATCCAGGTTTCACCAGAAGTGTATTATCCTTATGCTAATAACTTGGTATTTTTCCTGGGACACCATTGGAGTCCAAGCGGTTATGGTTGGATTTTTCCGATGGACAATCTTAAGTTAAAGGTCGGAGTGGCTCAGATAGATGAAGCACATCATATTTTGAAAAAAATTGAGGTACCCAGGTATTATATTGAGCAGATAATTAAAGATCATATTGGGATTGGGATCGATGACTATCATCTAATAGAGTCTCATGGTTCAATTATTGAGTACTCCTTGGGGCTGAACGATTGTTATTATCGAGGCAACATTATTGCCATAGGTGATGCGGTTTCAACTGTCAATTATCTTGGCGGAGAAGGAATTAGGCATGCTATGGACGGAGCGCAAATAGCAGTTAGGCAAATCGAACGATTCTTGGCAGGAGATGTAAAGGATTTTGGTGATTATCAAAAAGAAATGTTGAAAATCTATCGTTCTTGCTGGTCAAAATCAGAGCAGCTCTCTCGCAAGGTCTACCTGCAATACAGTGACGCTAGAATAGATCAAGGGGTAAGTTCACTTAAATACCTCTCCACCAAAGAAATTCTGGATATCCTTTTTAATTATCGTTTTGAACAATATTTCAAAGGAATCAAGGGGTACCTATGGAAAAAAATCACCAGGATATTTGCTAGCTTCACCATCAAATGAAAGATCGCTTTACTAGAGTTTGTTCGCTTTTGCTATTTGCTTTAAGTTTGTCCTCATGTAGCGGAGATCGTCTGATGGAGTCTCGCCTGAGCTCTGATCCAAGTTTACAAAATAGAACAGCCTCTCCTGTTACCTCTCCTTTGATTAATCTCTCGCCTAGACCAATACAGAGCCCTGTGATTAATACTCCTGCTCCAGAGAAAATCTCTCTTGCTACTCAAGGCTATATTGATGATCTAACAAGCTTGGGTATCATTGAATCTGGAATCGATCCTAATGCGCCAATCTCACGGCGGGAATATCTTCGCTGGTTGGTAAAGGCCAACAATAGACTTTATAGCAATCAACCTAGCTTACAAATAAGGCCAGCTGCGCAAGATAGCATTCCTCTTTTTAGGGATTTCCCCAGTAATGATCCTGATTATCCACTTATCCAGGGTCTTGCTGAAGCAGGAATCATACCTTCTGCCTTAACTCGTGACAATAATGCTTTGCTACTGCGCCCCGATACTCCTCTTACCAGAGAGACCATAATTCTCTGGAAAGTACCTTTAGACTATCGCAAGCCGTTTCCTATGGCAAGCTTAGAAACACTCAAGAGCAGCTGGGGTTTCAGTGATGTAAACTTAGTCGATCCCAGGGTTTGGCGTCCTCTTTATCTGGATTTCCAAAATGGAGATGCTTCCAATTTGCGTCGTGCTTTTGGCTATACCATTCTACTCCAACCAAAAAAGATTGTCTCGAGATCGCAAGCCGCGGCAACAATCTGGTCATTTGGTTTTCAAGATGGTATTTCCTCAGCTAATGATGTCCTAAAAAGAGAATCACTTCCTTCTGCTTCACCTAGTCCTATCAATATACCTAATGTCCCCAAAGCATCTCCTCAATAATGTTCGTTTAATCCTGGTGCAGCCAGCAGGACCTCTCAATGTGGGATCAGTTGCCAGGATCATGAAAAATATGGGATTGAATCGACTATTTCTGGTCAATCCGCAATGTGATCATACTGGCGAGGATGCCCTGAAAATGGCAGTACATGCGCAAAATATCCTGGAGATGGCACAAATTGTACCCAATCTGCAAACCGCACTTGAGGGTGTCAAAAGAGCAGTTGCCACTACTTCTAGAACCAGAAGTATTCCAACTGAGTTCAATTCACCTGGCGAAGGTATATCCTGGCTTTTAGAGGTAGACATAGAGAGTGCTTTGATTTTTGGACCAGAAGATCGCGGTCTTTCCAATTCTGAATTAAACTGCGCGCAACGCTTTGTCACCATACCTTCTCACCCTAATTATCCCTCACTCAACCTTGCTCAATCTGTGGCAATCTGTGCCTATGAGCTATATAAATTTTCTATAGAACATGAGAACAGGTCAAGTTTCAATAACGCCAATCTAGCCTCGATAGATTTTCTAGAGGGCTATTATCAGCAGCTGGAATTGTCTCTTTTGAAAATTGGATATTTACAGACTCACACAGCTACTGTCAGAATGGAAAAATTACGTCGTCTTTTTAATAAGGCTCAATTAACTAAAGAGGAAGTAACATCCCTTAGGGGAATTTTGAGGCAAATTGATTGGTATGTGCAACAAAAATCTAATTAGGCTAGTCTAGTTAAATATTGTTGTAGTTTATAAGTAAGTTATCTGTTGTAATCCTATGGCCCCTCGTACTTTTTCTATAATCAAGCCAACTGCAATTCGACAAATTAAGTCGTCTTTTTCTCCAATTTCTCTTACTATTTGGATAATAAGAATTGGCATTTTAAGTGTTAGTTTAAGTGCTATTACATCAGTAGTGCTAACATTGTTTAAACCAGCTAATATCCCTTTAGACTCTTACAATAAAACTGCAAAAGAAGTAGTCAAAAGTAAAGTTTCCTCTGAGACCAAATCGATTAGCCTTGATCCCCCGAGTCTTGAAGCCGATCAAAAAAATTTACCCCTGAAGCAACAATTGCCTCTTCTGCGTAATCAAATTCTTGTTTTAGCCAAGGAATCACCAAGACTCAAACCATACGTTTTGTTTTTAGATCTTGACAATGGTAATTATGTAGATATTGATGGTACTAAAGAGATCTCAGCCGCTAGCACCATCAAAACTTTTGTTCTATATGCCTTCTTCCAAGATGTCGATTCGGGTAAGATTCGTCTTGATGAGAATCTGACTATGACCCAAGCTGATATTGCTGAGGGCTCTGGGGATATGCAGTTCCAAAAGCCAGCTACAAAATACACTGCATTGGAAACTGTAACTAAGATGATCGTTATTAGCGATAATACTGCTACTAATATGCTCATTAGAAGGTTAGGCGGTCAAGATATCCTCAACAAGAGAATTGCAGATTTAGGAATGCCCTCAACCTATTTGAAGTCAGCCTTGCCAGATCTTAAGGGAACTAATAAGACTACCGCCAGAGATCTTGCAACTCTTCTTTATCGAATCAATGAAGGAGATATGCTTTCTGTTGAGTCTCGTGATAGAATCCTTAAAATTCTTAGTCAAACCAAGATCAGAACCCTTTTACCTCAAGGCTTGTCTGATAACAGTGAAATTGCCCACAAAACCGGAGATATTGGAACTATCCTAGGGGATGCAGGTATAGTTAACATGCCCAGTGGTAAACGCTATATTGCTGTTGTCTTTGTAGAAAGGCCCTACAACGATATATCGGGTAGAATAATGATTCAGGAAATCTCTAAAATAATGGATCAAGGTTTCAAAAATCCACCTCTGGTTAATACCAATTTACCCAATATGTCTTCTGTTAAGATCAATAAAAATTAATGAAACGATTAATAAATCCATGATGGTTCTCTCGGTTTTTTTTGCTTTCGTCAACAAATTTCCTACCTATTTTGTAGCGGTTTACGTAATTGGCTTTATAGCGGCTGTAACTATTGGTTCAATTGCTTGGTACAATTCCAGCAGACCAGCTGGATGGGAGAATACCAAAACACCAACTATAGTTCCTAAGGTAGATTTAAAAAAACAGCCCACCAAATCGGATATAGAATAGGTGCTAGTTAGTAGTCAAATCAAAGAAAAAGCCATAGCCTTGGGTTTTCATAAGGTTGGGATAGCTGATGCTAGATCTGACTATCGGGATCATGCCACATCTAACCTTGATAAGTGGATCTCGCTTGGCTACCATGGCAATCTAAGTTGGATGGAAAATCAAAAAAGATGGGACATCCTTGAATATATGCCTGATGTTCGTTCCGTTATTGTATTGGCTACTAATTACTATACATCTCATCAACATTCCCAAGATCCCGTCTTCGCAAAGATTTCGCGCTATGGTTGGGGTAAAGATTATCACAAGATAATACAGAGCAAACTAAAAGAGCTTTCACATTGGATTGAGACACATGATGATAGTATAGTCACTCGGTTCTGCGTTGATACTAGTCCTCTACAGGAAAAAGTTTGGGCCCAGAGAGCCGGGCTTGGATGGATTGCCAAAAATAGTAATTTGATTTCCAGAGAATATGGCAGTTGGATATTTTTAAGCGAAATATTAGTCAATTTTCCATTGACACCTGATTCCTCAGCTGGCAATCATTGTGGAACATGCAGTAGATGCATAGAGTCCTGTCCAACTGCGGCTATTGTAGAGCCTTATGTAGTGGATAGTTCCAAGTGCATTGCTTATCACACCATAGAAAATAGAGAAGCTGAACTTCCTGTCGAAATATCGGCAAAGCTGGAGCAATGGGTTGCTGGTTGTGATATTTGTCAGGATGTATGTCCTTGGAATCAACGTTTTGCCAAAGTTACAGACATTGCTGAATTTAATCCTTATCCTGAAAACATTGCTCCCCGACTGAGTGAACTGGCCAATATTTCTGATGAACAGTGGAAAGAAAGAATCCAAGGATCTGCCTTAAAAAGAATCAAGTCAACTATGATAAGACGCAATGCCCGTGCTAATCTTAAATCAGTGAAGAATTAACTTGTTTTTATAGTTGGTATCCCTTCGTTTATATTATGTTGTCAAATTAGTTATGACAATTAAAATCATCCTTTTTGACTTTGATGGAACCATAGCTGATACTCATCAGATGTCTATTGATATTGCCAATCAAATGGCGCAAGAGTTTCACTATA
>CAIPYC010000110.1 GCA_903869185.1 uncultured cyanobacterium
CAATTCGATAGGACTCAGTAGGGGGCAATTGACAGGCAGGGCGAAATTCATCTCGAGCAAATATATAAGCTTCTCTCGAGAAGGGGATGTTTTCCAGAGTAGTTCTAAAAACATAGGGAAGACTCAATAGGGAAATATGTTCATCGTAAGAATAGATGTCAAAACCAATTCGATCCAAAGCCTCAAATTCATCTTTTAAACAATCCCGGAATAGGGGAATTAAAGGTGCTTGTACAGCAAGAGCTACGACTCTAGCACCCATCTCCTTGAGCTTGATTCCATAGCGCACAAATTGGATGGCATCGCCCAAACCCTGCTCATTCCAGAGGACTATACTTTTGCCCTGAAGATTCGAACCATTCCACATAGGTGTTTTGGGCGCAAACCTTTTAAATTGCTCAACGCCAAACCTATTTTCATGTTCCAAAAAGCCTTTTTGTAAATCACCAGAGAGAAGTAAGGCAAGACCGATATTGTAGTGGGCATCAATGAAGTCTGCTTTAAATTCGATTGCCTGTTGATAAGACTCTATAGCCTGGTCAATATTTTCTGTCTCAGCAAGAGCATTGCCCAGATTAAAATAAGCTAGTGCATTATTTGGCTTTAGTTGAATAGCTTTTTTATAAGCTTCAATTGATTCTTCTAATTGATTTAGTTCCTTAAAAATATTACCTATATTAAGATAGGCATCAGCAAAATTTGGCTCCAGTTGAATAGCTTTTTTATAAGCTTCAATTGCTAATTTATATTCTTTTGATTGTTGATAAGCAAAACCCAGATTATTATAAAAAGCCGGTTCTTTGGGATTGAGCCTAATGGCTATTTCAATCAGCTCAATAGCTTTGAAAAGATTTTTCTTTGTAATAGATACTAAACCCAATAGGTGCAAAGCATCGGCATTGTCTGATTGTTCTTCAATAACCTCTTGCAAAGATCTTTCTGCATCATCCAAATTATTAGCATTGAGATACTGAATTCCCAATTGTAGTTTCTTTTGAATCTCACTGCATTTTGTATGTCTATTTTTAACAAGTATGTTCAGATTTTCTTTTACTTGAGAAAATACATTCTCCCAGTTTCCTCGTTCTGATTGTCTAAATAATTTCATGCTGGGATACCACGGACTATCTGATCTATCTAGTAACCAGCGCCAGTCTGGAATATAAGGTAACAATACCCAGGTTGGTTTACCCATAGCCCCGGCTAAGTGTGCTACAGCAGTGTCAATAGTTATTACTAGATCTAATTGAGAGATCAAACAAGCTGTATCGGCAAAATCCTGAATTAAGGGGCTTAGATCCTCTATGCGTTGATCATTGAGTCCCTTGGCATCTTCTCCTACTTGTAAGCTGTAAAGTGCTACTCCTTCGATATCGAGAAGGCTCAAGAAAAATTCTATTGGGCAGGATTTGGACTTATAGAGTGTGGGGTTATTTCTATCACTAGCCCAGACAATTCCAATTCGATAGGACTCAGTAGGGGGCAATTGACAGGCAGGGCGAAATTCATCTCGAGCAAATATATAAGCTTCTCTCGAGAAGGGGATGTTTTCCAGAGTAGTTCTAAAAACATAGGGAAGGCTCAATAGGGAGATATGCTCATCGTAAGAATAAATATCACAATTGAGATTCAAAATCTCAAATTCATCTTTTAGGCATTCCTGGAATAGGGGAATTAAAGATGCCTGGACAGCAAGATCAACTCTGGCACCCATCTCCTTGAGCTTGATTCCATAGCGCACAAATTGGATGGCATCGCCCAAACCCTGCTCATTCCAGAGGACTATACTTTTGCCCTGAAGATTAGAACCACTCCACATTGGTGTTTTGGGTGCTGCATGTTTAAACTGCTTGCCTTTAAATCTTCCCTCATATTCAAAAAATCCTTGACTAAAATCTCCCAACAAAAGCAAGACAAATCCTAGATTGAAATGAGCATCGGCATAATCTGGATTAATCTTAAAAATTCTTTGATAAGACTCAACAGCTTTTTCAAACTGTTTAACTCTGACATAGACTATCCCTAGATTGTAATGGGCATCAGTATAATTTGGATTTAATCCAACAGCTTTTTGGAGATATTCAATTGCTTTTGAATCATTCTCCAATTTGATGGCTATCTCAGCCAATAAATGATGAGCATTGAAATTATCAGGTTGTTCTTCAATAATCTCTTGAAAAGATCTCTCTGCATCATTGAAATTATTAATATTGAGATATTTGATTCCTAATTCAAGTTTTTTTTGAATCTCACTGCATTTTGTATGTCTATTTTTAACAAATATGTTCAGATTTTTTTTTACTTGAGAAAATACATTCTCCCAGTTTCCTCGTTCTGACTGTCTAAATAATTTCATGCTAGGATACCACGGACTATCTGATCTATCCAGTAACCAGCGCCAGTCTGGAATATAAGGTAACAATACCCAGGTTGGTTTACCCATAGCCCCGGCTAGATGTGCTACAGCAGTATCAATAGTTATTACTAAATCTAGTTGTGATATCAGGCATACAGTATCTACAAAATCATGAATTAAGGGGCTTAGATCCTCTATGCGTTGATCATTGAGTTCTTGTGCATCCTCTCCCACCTGTAAGCTATAAAGTGATACATCATCAATATCAAGCAGAGAGATAAAATGCTCTATCGGACAGTATTTTTGTTGATAAAGCGCTGCATTGTTTTTATCAGCAGACCAAACAAAACCGATTCTATAAAATTGGCTATTGGGTAACTTGCAACGAGAGCGAAACTGAGCAGGAGGAAAAATATAACTTGATCGAGGGATATTCTCAAGATTTGTCCAAAAAATACCCGGCAAGCTCATCAGACAAGTATAGTAATCATAAGAATTGATATCGCATTTATCACGATCAACAATTGTAAATTTATCTTTTAAACATTCTTGAAACAGAGCAATCAGACTTGGTTGTAGCGCCAAGACCACTTTAGCGCCGCGTTCTTTTAGGATTGAGGCATAGCGAACAGACTGAATTGCATCCCCTAGCCCTTGCCCACTCCAGAGAACAATACTGCAATCGTTAATCTTCGATCCATTCCATTTTGGGGTTTTAAGCTTAAGTTGTAATAGATTTTGTACCTCAACTCTCCATTCGTACTCTAAATATCCTCTGGAAAAATCACCCAAAAGTAAAAAAGCAAAGCCCAGATTTTTATGAGCATTAACGTAGCTGGGATCAATCTCGATTGCCCTTTGGTAATATCCAATTGCTTCATCTAATCTACCTAATTCTTTAAAGGTTGCCCCCAGATTGTTATAAGGACCGGCAAAATCTTTTTTTAGCTCGATTGATCTCAACAAAGATTCGATTGCCCCCTGATACATTCCCTGTTCGAGATAGACGATTGCCAGATTATTGCAAAACATGGATTCAGCTGGATTGAGCTCAATCGCCCTTTTAATTCGTCCGGTTGCATTCAAGAAATCCTTTATTTTGAGGGCAACTAAACCCCATAGATGCCAAGCATCGGCATTTTTAGGATCAACTCGAAGGATATCCTTAAAACATTGCTCAGCATTCAACAAATCTTCCTTTTCAAGATGCTCTAGTCCAAGCTTGAGTATTTCATTTGTTGCTGATGATTTACCAAGTCTATGCGTTTTTTTCTTCTTGTTAGATCTGCCCATGACAAGATAAGAATTTTAGGGAGGTCTTTATGGAATTTTTCCAATTCCTTACCAATTGGTTTTGGCTCTTTCTTCAATTACATTGCGGTATGTAATCTCAGTCTCTCTAGCCAGTTTAGGCCAACTAAAACGCTTTTTCAAATCTTGATATGCTCTTTGGGCTAAATACTGGGCTCGCTCGGGATTTTGTAAAATTTCCAAAATTCCCCAACTTAGAGAATCAGGGTTATTGGCGAAAGTGACAATTCCAGTGTCGTTATGTCTAACTACTTCCGGCAATCCTCCAGCATTAGAAACAACTACCGGAACCCTAGAAGCAAAGCTCTCTAGTGCCACTATACCAAAAGGTTCGTAGAGACTGGGAAACACCGCACAATCAGCAACAACTTGAAACTTATCCAAATCTTCATCTGACATAAAACCAGTAAAACAACATCGATCATAAATTCCCAGATTCCAGGATTGGGCCTTGAGATGATCTGTATTGCCTCCTCCTATGATAACTATTTTGGTATTTCCTGCGGTTTGCTCCAGGATTCTCGGGGCGGCATTCAAGAGAACTACGATACCCTTTTCATAAGCAATTCTGCCGACATAGTAAACAATTTTTTCTTGGTCATCTGCAAAATTACGGCGAAATGCTTGATAGTCAAAGCCTGGATCCCGGTCTTTTTTGTCTGCCCTTATTCCATTGTAGATAATCGTCATCTTTTGCGATGATGAACTCAATGCATTTTGTACTTCTTCTTTCATGTATTGACTACAGACAATTATCCGCCAAGCATCCTGAACCAATTGACGTTCCTTATCGGCAATGTAACGCTGCGAGTCATTATAGATGCCATTGTTCCGACCATATTCAGTAGCGTGTATAGTAGCAATCAAAGGTAGTTTGAAATGATATTTCAAGGCTATAGATGCATCACCGACTAACCAGTCATGGGCATGAATTAGATCAAAAGGGCCTTCCTGTAGAATCAACTTTCCCCCTTGATTTCCCATACTCTGGTTCATATTGGCTATCCACTGAAAGAAATCATGGCCAGGTATAACCGAGACTCGATAAACATGGATTCCTTCGACAATCTCATAAGCCGGAGCTTCGCCAAATTCAATGGTTATCAGATGTACTTCATGTCCTAGTTTAATGAGTTCCGGATAAAGTTCCGCAACGTGCCGCGCAATTCCACCTACCAATCTTGGCGGAAACTCCCAACTCAGTACGAGAATCTTCATAGAACCAATGCATATCCAGCCACTGTATTGAAGTCATCACAAACCTGAGCTTACAATACTAACTTTCGTTTATTTTTTTTAAAGTATCATTTTATACTACACTATCCACTTGGCAAAATTTCTTACAGCTATCATGATTTAATAGTTTAAGAGTCGTTACTCTCTATATATTTTTCAAGAGTGGATCGATCTCAATATCTGTAATAATCGAGATATGAATGCCCTTGTAAAGCTTTTTTAAGGATTTAACTAGATTGTACCCGCCGATCTGAAAATGAGATCTTGAAAGAAAGTTTACAAAATTTAATGAAATGATTAGAGTCTAAGATTATGAGTCAAGCATCGCAGAATTCTGATGTACCTGATTTAGGTCGTCGTCAGTTCATGAATCTTTTAATGTTTGGTACTATAACTGGTGTGGCTGCTGGAGCGCTATACCCTGTAGCAAAGTTTTTCATTCCTCCCTCTAGTGGTGGAGCCGGTGGTGGCTCTGTTGCTAAAGATGCCCTCGGTAACGACGTAGTGGTTAGTCAGTTTTTGGATTCTCACAAAGTGGGAGATAGAGTGCTTGCCCAAGGTTTGAAAGGAGATCCAACCTATTTGGTTGTCAAAGAAGATAAAACCCTAGAGGACTACGGAATTAACGCCGTATGCACTCACTTGGGATGCGTTGTGCCTTGGAATGCAAGTGAGAATAAATTCATATGCCCCTGCCATGGATCTCAGTACAACAATGAGGGTAAGGTGGTGCGCGGCCCTGCTCCCTTATCTTTGGCCTTGGCTCATGCAACAGTCAATGATGGCGACAAGGTCGTTTTCACTCCCTGGACAGAAACTGACTTTCGCACCAATGAAAAACCCTGGTGGTCTTAATAATAAAAAAAACAAGCGATGAAAAGTTTTAATTCTATCAACATAATGGCATATAGCCGCAAATGTATTACCAGAGTCGTACTTTTGGTAACTGCTACCTTTAGCCTGGTTTTTCTTAATCCTCCATCAGCCTGGGCTTATCCATTTTGGGCGCAACAAACTGCCCCACAATCTCCAAGAGAGGCAACCGGTAGGATTGTATGTGCCAACTGTCACCTGGCCCAAAAGACAGCTGAGGTGGAGATCCCTCATTCTGTCTTGCCTGATACCGTATTTGAAGCTGTCGTCAAGATTCCTTATGATCTCAAATCTCAACAGGTATTAGCCGATGGTTCACGTGGTGGACTCAATGTTGGAGCTGCATTAATGTTGCCAGATGGATTCACCATTGCTCCTCCTGAGCGCATTCCTGAAGAAATGAAGGATAAGATAGCCGATGTTTACTATCAGTCATATCGCGAAGGTTTAGAGAATGTTGTTCTGGTAGGCCCTCTGCCTGGAGATCAGCATCAAGAAATTGTCTTCCCCATCCTCTCTCCCAACCCTGCTGAGAATAAAAATATTCACTTTGGTAAGTATTCCGTCCATCTAGGTGCTAATCGAGGCAGAGGTCAAGTTTATCCTACTGGTGAACTGAGTAACAACAACGCTTTCAAGGCATCTGCATCTGGTTCTGTTGAAAGTATCACCCCTGTTGCCTCTGGTGGTTATCAAGTGGTTATCGCCAATGAAAACGGAAAAGTTACCGATACTATTCCTGCTGGACCGGAGTTAATAGTTAAAGAAGGACAAGAGATTACTGTGGGTTCCTTTTTAACTGAAAATCCAAATGTTGGTGGTTTTGGACAAAAAGACACCGAGATAGTCCTGCAAAACCCTAGCCGTATTTTGGGCATGGCATTATTTGCCGGAGCGATAATGTTGGCTCAAATCATGTTAGTAGTTAAGAAAAAACAAATAGAACGGGTTCAAGGAGCTGAATCAGCTCTATAATAAATTTCAGATTTTTTTTGTGCATATCAGGGGGTTAATACCCCCTTTTTTTATCGGTGAAGTTCTCTTATAGTTCTTACAGTTATTCTTTTAAAAATCCCCTTGTTACCTATCATGGAATATGGCGTACTAGAGAAGGGATAATAGTAACTTTGCAAGATTCAACTGGTAGTATTGGCCAAGGAGAAATTGCTCCACTCCAATGGTTCGGCACGGAAACTCTAGAAGATGCCTTAGCTTTTTGTCAGAAACTGCCAGAAGAAATTACAGAAAATACAGTAAGTCAGATTCCTGCTTTTTTACCTTGTTGCCAATTTGCTTTTGATTCGGCATTATTTCACCTTTCCCATTCTCCGGTAGATGAAAGTAATCATAAATTTTCTTATACTCGCCTCTTGAGCGCAGGAGAGAGAGCTTTAGAGCAACTTTCTGAAGACATCATGACCTATAAATGGAAAATCGGCGTATATCCCTGTCAAGATGAACAAAATATTTTTCTAGATCTAGTCAAATCTCTCTCTCCAGGATGCAAACTTCGCTTGGATGCCAATGGTGGAATGACTTTGCAACAGACAAAAAAATGGTTATCTTTGATGGAAAATTATCAGCAAGCAGTAGAATATCTAGAGCAGCCATTACCTACCCAAGAGTTAGAGGAAATGCTGAAACTATCGAAAGATTATGTTATCCCGATTGCTCTAGATGAGTCGGTTGCTGGACTTGGACAAATTGAGGATTGTTATATTAAGGGATGGCGTGGAATCTACGTGATCAAGCCTGCCATAGCCGGTTCAGTGTTTAAACTATCAAAGATATGCCTTGATCTTGACATTGATATTGTTGTTTCTACAGTGTTTGAGACTCAGATAGGCCGAAGCATGTCGCTGTATTTAGCACAAAAATTAGCAAATCCTCAGCGAGCATTAGGTTATCCCAATCCTTAATTATTTACCATTAAATTTTGTAAATCTTGTCTTTTATGTTTTCAAAAATATGTGATTATTTCCCATATATTAAATTCAAATAAAATGAGAGAGAAAACCTTAGTAAAACTGGCTCAACAAAAGTGGATTTTATCGCGTAATTTGAGTCTGGCTATGATGTTTGTTTATTTTGGCTTTATATTGCTGGTAGCTTATAACAAACAATTTATGGGTTCATTGATTGTCCCAGGAATGAGCTGGGGGATTTTGCTGGGTGCTTTAGTAATTGTCTCTGTTTGGATATTAATTTATATCTATGTTCGCTGGACTAACAACTATTACGATCACAAGATTAAACAAATTATGCTTCGCGGTGAAAAATGAATACAACACTTGGTCAATTTAATCCAGTTGCGATAGTTTTTTTTCTATTATTTATTGCTCTATCTTTAGGAATTACCTACTGGGCAGCTAATAGAACTAACAATGCAGCCCAATTTTATACTGCAGGTGGGCAAATTACTGGATTGCAAAATGGCCTAGCTTTGGCTGGTGATTTTATGAGCGCGGCCAGTTTTTTGGGAATTACTGGCTTGGTGGCGCTCAATGGTTTTGATGGGTTGATTTACTCAATAGGGTTTTTGGTGGGCTGGCCTATCTTGATGTTTTTGGTGGCTGAGCCATTAAGAAATTTAGGTACTTATACTTTTGCCGATGTAGTTGCCTATCGTATGAACCAGAAACCTGTGCGTATTGCCTCAGCTCTTGGAACCTTAGCTGTGGTCAGTTTTTACTTGATTGCTCAGATGGTTGGTGCCGGTAATTTAATCAAGTTGCTATTTGGCCTTGATTATGAGACTGCAATAGTGATTGTTGGTTTGGTAATCATTGCCTATGTGATTTTTGGTGGGATGATGGCTACTACTTGGGTACAGATTATCAAGGCTGGCTTTTTGCTCAGTGGAACAGTACTATTGTCAATCTTGGTATTGTCAAGATTTGATTTTAATCCAATCAATCTTTTTGCTGCAGCAGCAAACAAATATGGATCTCAGGTGTTGGCACCCGGTAAGCAGGTGGCTAACCCATTTGATGCCATCTCTTTGGGACTTTCGCTAATGTTTGGTACCGCAGGTCTACCTCATATCCTGATGAGATTCTATACTGTCGCCGATGCTAAAACTGCCCGCAAATCTGTTATGTATGCATCTTGGTTTATTGGCTCATTTTATCTATTGACCTTTGTTCTGGGCTTTGGTGCCATGACTTTACTGGGTCAGGCAGACATTCAAAAAGTTGATAAAGGCGGAAATATGGCCGCTCCTATTCTAGCTGAAGCTTTAGGAGGCAATGTTTTGCTGGGCTTTATTGCCGCTGTTTCTTTTGCCACAATCCTGGCTGTGGTGGCAGGTTTAACTCTCTCGGGAGCTGCCGCTCTTTCCCATGATCTTTGGGTCAATGTGGTCAAAAACGGTAAAGCTGATGAGGTCGAACAACTTCGGGTAGCCCGATACGCAACTCTTGCTTTGGCGTTTTTTTCTATCGTACTAGGAATTGCTTTTAAAGGTCAAAATGTAGCCTATATGGTAGGACTAGCCTTTGCTATTGCCGCAAGTGGTAATTTTCCCTCGCTATTACTATCTATTTTCTGGCGTGGTCTCACCACCAATGGTGCAATTGCTAGTATTCTTGTGGGGACAATTACATCCCTGTTGTTGATTTATCTATCTCCTACTATCCAAGTAGATATGCTCAATCATGCTTCTGCGATTTTCCCTTTAAAAAATCCTGGATTGGTAACGATACCTCTATCTTTCTTGGTGGCTATATTTGTCTCTTTGCTAGAAAAAGATAAAAGATCTACTGAGAAATTTGCCGAGGTTCAGCAGAAGATTCATTTAGGCAATCATTACGACATTATTAATTAATCTTTTAACACAGCAGGCGTAAGTCTCTCTATTTACTCTAAACTTCATTTATGACGCGTAAAAAAAAACCAAACAACAATGGACTCGAAGTCTGGATTAATCGTATACTAACAACTTTGTTGTTGGCAGGACAGGTAGTCTGGCATCTTCTACAAGGACGTATTCATAAACGCAATACTATAGACCAAATGTGGATGGTAGGACCAGGCTCACTCAGTCTTGCCTTGGTCACAGCAGTCTTTGTTGGAATGGTATTCACCATTCAAGTAGCTAGAGAATTTATTTATTTTGGAGCTGCCAGTGCTGTTGGTGGAGTATTGTCAATATCTTTAACCAGGGAATTGGCTCCTGTTCTTACTTCTCTGGTAATAGCTGGAAGAGTTGGCTCAGCTTTCGCAGCAGAAATTGGTACTATGCGGGTAACAGAACAAATAGATGCCCTTTACATCCTAAGAACCGATCCTGTTGACTACTTAGTAACTCCTCGTGTGTTGGCCTGTATAACAATGCTGCCTGTTTTAGCTATCTTTTCCTTGTTAACCGGTTTAGCTGGTGGTATTCTGATTGCCAATAGTCTCTATGATATATCTCCTACCATGTTCATCAAATCAGGACGTAATTTTTTACAAGTCTGGGATATTATCTGCGCAGTGATTAAATCAGCGACATTTGGTGGTCTGATTGCCATTGTCGGCTGTAGTTGGGGTTTAACCACTACAGGAGGAGCCAAGGGCGTTGGAGAATCTACTACCACTGCTGTAGTAATTTCCACTCTTGCCATTTTTACTGCCAACTTTTTTTTAGATCTGATTCTCTTTCGCGGAACAGGCCAAGCTAGTATTGGCTAAAGATAACTGTGTTTTTTCCACAAAATATTGCAAAATGTAAATATCAGATATCTTAGTTTTTTAAAAATAACGCATTGAATTATCTTGTCTCTCAATCAGCTATTTTACAGAAGGTATTGAATTTTTTTCTGGTTCTGTTTGCCTTTCTCTGTATACTTGTAGCAAGTTATTTATTTCTTAGCCAGTCCAATGATTCTTACACCCAGTTGGTGTTTTCATTGCCAGGAGAACGTTTTAGGGGAGAGATGATTTTTAAGACTAATTGCGCTGCCTGTCATGGATTTCAAGCCGATGGAATAGTCGGTCCAAGTCTGCGCAATGTTTCTAAGCACAAATCTAGAAGAGGGCTGATCCAGCAGGTAACCAGTGGTGAGACACCACCGATGCCCAAATTCAAGCCCAAACCCCAAGAGATGGCCGATTTACTGTCTTTTCTAGAATATCTTTAGATATCCAAATCATTCAGATTTAGTTTAGTCCCGTGAGTTTCGATAAATTCCCTTCTCGGCGCAACACGGTCACCCATGAGTACGGTAAAAACCCTATCGGCTTCTGCTGCATCTTCTATCTCTATCCTTTTGAGTGATCTAGTTTCAGGATTCATGGTAGTTTGCCATAGTTGCTCTGGCATCATTTCACCCAAACCTTTGAATCTCTGTATAGTGTAGTTGGCGTTGGGAGGAAATTCTCTGAGTTTTTCCTGTAATTCTCGGTCACTGTAGCAATAATAGTAGTTGCGTCCTCTTTCAACCTTATAAAGGGGGGGGCAGGCTATGTATATATATCCCTGATCTGCCAGTTCCCTCTGATAGCGATAGAAGAAGGTTAGCAATAGGGTTCTGATATGAGCGCCGTCCACATCAGCATCTGTCATGATGATCACCCGATGATAACGCAGAGCCGAGACATCAAATTCCTCACCTCTGATCCCCAAACCCAATGCAGTAATTAGAGCCTGTATTTCGTTATTTTTATAGATTTTGGAATCATCAGTTTTTTCAATATTCAGGATTTTACCCCTAAGTGGCAAAATTGCTTGAAAACGCCTGTCTCTGCCCTGTTTAGCACTACCACCAGCGCTATCTCCCTCTACTATATAAATTTCTGATTCACTGGGATCCCTGGAGCTACAATCGGCTAATTTACCAGGTAGGGGTGAAGATTCTAAAACTGATTTTCTTCTGACTAATTCTCTGGCTCTTCTAGCTGCTTCGGCTGCCCTGAAAGCTTGAAGTGCTTTCTCAATTATACTATCAGCTATTTGAGGACGAAATTCCAAGAATTCATTGAGTGTTTCACCGACTAGTGAGTCTACAATTCCTCTAACTTCAGTGTTCCCCAACTTAGTCTTAGTCTGTCCTTCAAATTCAGGATCTGGAACCTTGACCGAAATTACAGCAGTTAGACCTTCACGGACATTTTCTCCAGCGAGATTGGATTCATTTTCTTTGATTTTGTTTCTTTTGCGAGCTATAGAATTAACAGTACGAGTCAAGACAGCCTTGAGTCCTTCAAGATGGGTACCGCCATCGATTGTGCGAATATTATTGGCAAAACCCAAAATATTGTCGTTATAGGAATCTATGCACCATTGCAAGGCTACTTCAACATATGTTCCATTGCGCTCGCCTGAGACGTAGATGATTTCTGGATGTAAGATTTCTTTTTCTCTACACATATATACGACATATTCCTTGATGCCGCCTTCATAGCAGTAAATCTCACTGTATGGTTCATTTTGTCTGTGATCGGTAAAGGTGATAGCTACCCCGGCATTGAGATAGGCAAGCTCACGCAATCTTCCAGCTAAAAGAGTATACTCAAATTCAATACCAACGGTAAAAATCTGTAGATCAGGTAAGAATGTAACGCAGGTTCCTGTAGCATGCTCGAGCTCGGGTGAGATTATTAGTTCATTCTGAGGGATACCCCGCTCATAGCGCTGGGTATGTAATTTGCCATCTCTCCATACCTTGACTTCCACCCATTCCGATAGCGCATTGACCACCGAAATTCCAACACCATGGAGTCCTCCGGAAACTTTATAGCCACCACCACCAAACTTCCCACCGGCGTGGAGAATTGTCATCACCGTTTCCAATGCCGATTTTCCCGTCTTGGTATGCTTATCTGTAGGGATACCCCTACCATTATCCATTACGGAGACCGAGCCGTCTTTATTAATATCTACTTCTATATGAGTACAATGCCCAGCCAGTGCCTCGTCAATCGAATTGTCCACCACCTCATAGACTAGATGGTGAAGCCCTCTAGGCCCGGTTGTACCGATATACATCCCCGGTCTTTTTCTGACCGCTTCTAAACCTTCGAGAACCTGTATTTGATCAGCACCATAATTACTGGTCATATTTTTTCACCCAAGACGGGTATTTAAGCCCGTGCATAACAAAATCTATCAAAATTCTACCATAAAAGGGTTAAAGCCGTCTTAAGCCTGAAATTAGGCAAGATTTGTAAGGTGATGCATCTCTCAAACTATTTGCCAAATACTTATCAGATTTTCCTTTGCAAGATGGAAATGATATCTTCGGCTGGGCGTACACCCTCAATTCTCTCGACTGGACTACCTGCAATAAAGAGCAACAGAGTGGGCAAGGCCTGAATTTGGTATTGTGAACCTAGATTGGGATATTTATCAGTGTCAATCTTGACCACCTTTAATTTATTTTTTAATTGGGCACCAACTTGCTCAAGAATTGGTGACATCATCTGACAAGGTCCGCACCAGGTAGCGTAAAAATCGACTAACACCGGTAAACTCGAAGAATCTAGAAGCTCTTGAAAACTGGAAAAGTTTTGTTTAACTGCCATGACTATCAATTTTGTGCATTATTTTTTGATCCCTATATTCGATTTTAACTAATATATTTACCCTCTCTCACCTGGGCAGCATATTCTCCAACAGCCTGAGAAATAAGCTCTCGTAGATTGAGATAGGATTTAGCAAAGGGAGGAATCTTTTCTGATAGGCCAAGGAGATCCGCTGTAACTAATATTTGTCCGTCACAATTAGGACCCGCTCCAATCCCAATTGTAGGAATTGTCAGTTTACCAGTGATAGTATCAGCCAGTTCGACAGGAATATGCTCTAGCACAACCGCAAAGGCACCTGCTGACTCTAGAGCCATTGCCTCAAGCAGAATACGCTGGGACTGGGCTTCAGTTCGTCCTTGCTGTCTATAGCCGAGCAGATTGACCGATTGAGGCGTGAGCCCTACGTGTCCCATTACCGGTATGCCTATACTAGTTAAGCTGGCTACTGTCTCGGCCATCATGGGATAGCCTCCTTCGAGTTTAACTGCCTGAGCTCCAGTTTCCTTGAGGATTCTGCCAGCCGAATGGATAGCTACAGATATGCTCTCTTGATAGCTTAAAAAGGGCAGATCACAGACTAAAAAAGCTTTTTTAATACCTCGACTGACAGCGCAGGCATGATGTATCATCTCATCTAGGGTAATCGGCAAGGTGTTACGATGCCCTAGCGCCACCATAGCCAGTGAATCTCCTACCATTACGATATCCACCAGCTCATCCAATAAAGTAGCCAAAGTAAAATCCCAAGCAGTTAGAGCCACAATTGGACGCTTTTGCTCCTTAGCAGTTTGAAGAGAGTTTAATGTAACTGGCATAACTAGAATTTAATTGTGGCGCACAGCTTCAAGGATACGGGAATAGTAAAAACTGGTACTGGTCATCCCTGTTCTATTGATTGCAAAATTGTTATCGATCAAAATCTCTCTTATGGTCTGCTCAGGATGTTGATAAGCTCGAGTGGTTTTGCTAGGGCCAGGGAAGAATTCGCCAATCTTTTTAAGTATCGTTAGATAAAAGGTCTTGGGAGCAAAACTGAGAATCAGGCGATCTTGGGAAAGCTCAGCCAGGTGAGAGATCATTTTGGCTATATCCTTTTGACTATAGTGGATTAAGACATCCAAGCAAATTACAGTATTATAACGACCTGTGAGTTGCTCGAGATCTTGGACACTAAAAGAAAGCCTATCCTGATAGCCCTGATTTAAAAGAGAGCTTTTGGATTTGGCCTCTTCTACCATTTTGGCAGAAATATCACTGGCATAGACCTTTGCCCCTGATTCGGCTAATGGAATAGCCAAGCTGCCCACACCACAGCCAGCATCACAGATAGTAAGCTCATCTAGATTGCCATCAGCCCTGAGCCAATCTAAAACGGTATCGATAGTCTGTTGATGTCCAATTCTGATATCTTTTTGTACTTTGCTAACTTCACCCTCACCATAGATTCTGCGCCAGCGCTCAAAACCAGTACTGTTAAAATATTCCTTTACTATTGCCTTATCGTTGATGTTCATCGAGATCCATTGAGCAGAGATTTACTTGTGCTAATGAAGTTAATTTACATCAAATTTCTCTCAAAGTATATCCATTGAACCTCATCCAATCATTCCCTAAGTATTAAAGTACTTAGCCTCAGGATGATGAACAATGATTGCAGTTGTAGATTGTTCAGGATAAATCTGTTCACTTTCATCCATATAAAGCCCAATTCTTTGGCAATCAAGCAATTCTATCTGATGATACTGATCTTGGATATTAGGACAGGCGCTGTAGCCGAAACTGTAGCGAGAACCCCTATAGCGCTGCCTTAAAAGATCTTTGATAGAAAGAGTCTCACCTGTTTCAATACCCAATTCCTGGCGAATTAATCTATGAGACCATTCAGCCAGTGCTTCTGCGGTCTGTACTGCCATACCATGATAGTATAGATAGTCGCTATATTCGTTTGCCTCAAAGAGCTTTTGGGCATATTCACTAGCAATTTCTCCTACAGTTACAGCCTGCATTGGAAAAACATCAATGATCTCGCTTTCTCTCTGGGCAAAAAAGTCAGCAATACAAAGACCTCTTCCACTTTTTTGTCTGGGAAAGGTAAAAGATGCTATAGGTTTTTGAAGATCAATATTGGCTGGATCGTAAATATACAAAGTATCGCCAGAAGCATTACAGGGAAAATAACCATAGACAACCGTTGGGGTTAGTAAATGTTCTTTTTTTATTTTTTCCTGCCACTTGTCTAGAATAGGTCGAGCGGTTTTCTCTAGAAAAAGTTTATAATCTCCGTCGTTTTGCTCTCTAGGTTTACGCAATTGCCACTGTCCAACAAAGAGCGCTTGGAGATCTAGCAGAGGAAACAGCTCATCTAGTTCAATATTCTGAATAATTCGAGTACCCCAGAAGGGCGGTTTAGGCCTTTCTATATCTTTAGCAACAGGCTGATAGTTTTTCTCAGGAGCAACGAGGGAATCAGTGGGTTGATTTTCTTGCTCAGAGTTTTTGGAGTTAATTACCAATACCTTGGTTGTTTTGTTTTCCTCATCTTGAAAACCCTTGAGATCATCCCAAAGTTTATTCTCCTTAGCGGGCATCAGTCGTTCCATGAATTTGAGATCGACAAAGGCGTCTTTACCATAAATTACCCGGCCTTTATAGGTGTTCTGACAGTCTTCATCGACAAACTTACGGTTTAAGGCAGCGCCACCTAAAATAACAGGAACAGTTATTCCTTTTTCATTGAAAGTCTCTAGATTGTCTTTCATAAAAGCAGTTGATTTGACCAGTAGACCACTCATGGCAATGCAATCGGGCTTATACTCCTGGTAGGCCTTGATAATGTTCTCTACAGGCTGCTTGATGCCCAAGTTAATTACTCGGTAACCATTGTTAGAGAGAATGATATCCACCAAATTTTTACCAATATCATGCACATCTCCTTTGACAGTAGCGATGAGGAAGGTTCCTTTGCCGGCACTATTGCTCTGGTTTTTTTCCATGAAGGGTTCGAGAAAAGCAACCGCAGCTTTCATTGTCTGGGCAGATTGCAAGACGAAGGGCAATTGCATCTGTCCTGAGCCAAATAGCTCTCCTACCGTCTTCATCCCATCTAGCAGATAGATATTGATAATATCTAGGGCTGGGTGTTTTTTCAGTGCTTCATGGAGAGTTTTATCTAGCCCTAATCTTTCTCCATCAATGATATGATGCCTTAGTTTTTCTTCAATTGGGAGATTCTCTTGCTGAACCAGGGATTTAATTTCGCCAGATTGCTCCTCAAAAAGGGTAGTCAATTCAGTCAAAGGATCATATACACATATATCACCTTTAAAACCGCGACGATCATAGATTAAATCCAGGCATACTTCTAGTTGCCTAGCTGGAATTTTGCTCAGTGGTAGAATTTTATTGGGGCTAACGATAGCCGAATCCAAACCAAAGCGCATACATTCATGTAAAAAGATTGAATTAAGCACCTGACGGGCTTGAGCCTTAAGTCCAAAAGAAATATTGGAAATTCCCAGAAGAATATGACAGCTTGGCAATTGCTCCTTGATCTGTTGAATTGCCTCAACTGTAGCTTTACCATTAGCCCTATCTTCTTCTATCCCGGTAGAAATAGGTAGGGCAAGAGGGTCAAAGAATATTTCACTAGGGGAGATACCATATTCAATTGCTGCATGATAAGCACGCTGGGCTATGGCGAATTTTTTCTCGGCGGTACGTCCCATTCCCTCTTCATCAATAGTACCGATTACTATCCCAGCACCATAATTCTTTGCTATTTCTAATACTTGAAAAAAGCGCTCTTCTCCATCTTCATAGTTAGTGGAATTGAGTATGGATTTGCCTCCTGCAACCTTGAGACCGGCTTCCATCTTTTGCCATTCGGTCGAATCAAGCATTAAGGGAAGTTTGACATTATTGACCAAGCGAGAGACAAGCTCTCTCATGTCTCGAACACCATCACGTCCAACATAGTCAACATTGACATCCAGGATGTGTGCTCCTTCTTTTTCCTGAGATCTAGCCAAAGATGTCAAACTGTCCCAGTCTTCCGCATTGAGCAGTTCGCGGCACTTTTTGGAGCCACTGGCATTCAAACGCTCACCTATAATCAAGAAGGAATTATCCTGCAAGTAAGGCTGCGCGCTATAAATGGAAGCAGCAGAAGGTTCGCCAGTGATCTGTCGTGCTTTGGGATGCAGGTTTTGACTCATCTCCACCAGTGCTTTGATGTGATCAGTTCTTGTTCCGCAACATCCACCAATAATCTGCACTCCTAAATCTTCAATAAAGTGCATTAAGGTCATTTGTAGCTCAACCGGACTGAGTCGATAGTGGGCATGCCCGCCGATATTCTCCGGCAGTCCAGCATTGGGAATGCAAGAGATGACAAAAGGCGAATGCTCAGAAAGATATTTGATATGAGGCTTCATCAAATCTGGACCAGTTGCGCAGTTGAGTCCCAAAATATCAATAGGAAAGGGTTCTAAGATTGTCAAAGCTGCTGCAATTTCTGTTCCTACCAGCATCGTGCCAAAATCTTCCATAGTCAGAGAGACCATGATTGCTTTACGTTCACTCTTATGGTTTTGGACTTCAAGGATGGCATTGAGAGCTGCCTTAATCTGCAGAACATCCTGACAGGTCTCCACCAAGAATAAATCCACCCCACCGTCGTAAAGACCTTCTACCTGCTCAATATAGGCATTTTTGAGATTATCAAAATCAACATGACCAAGAGTGGGTAATTTGGTACCAGGACCTATCGAGCCAGCCACAAAGCGTGGTTTTTCAGGGGTGGAATATTCCTGGGCTACCCGTTTGGCTATAGAGGCTGCGGTTTTATTAAGATAATAGGCTTGAGTTTCTAGTCCATATTCGACAAGGGTGAGTGCACTACCTCCAAAACTATCTGTTTCAATGACATCAGCTCCAGCTTCCAAAAATCCTCTATGTACCATCTCTACCGCTTCTGGTTTGGTATGAACCAAATATTCATTACAGCCCTCATATTGAGGTCCACCGAAGTCACTGGCTGTTAAATCCTGAGTTTGCAATGAGGTGCCCATCGCTCCATCAAAGACCAGAACCGGTTTTTTGGGTCCGTGCAGATATTCGAGAAAATTATTTTTCATGAGGTTGGATTAGTGAAATTTCGCCCAGTCTTGTTAATATGTTATTTGAATATCTATTTTATTGAATTTTTACTTTTTAAAGGAAGGTAACATATCTATGATTTCAAGTCTTTTAATTAGCACTTTAGTTAATTTTATCAATGTCTACCTAGTTCTGATACTGGTTAGAATTTTGTTAACTTGGTTCCAGGGAGCAGGCTGGGCTGAAACTGCAACATCTTACTTGAGTCCAATCACTGACCCTTATCTCAATGTTTTTCGCTCATTCATTCCACCGATAGGAATGATAGATATTTCTTCAATTCTAGCAATTTTCGTGCTTCAAATTCTCCAGAGTACTTTAGTACAAATTCCCATCTCATTTTAATTTTCTAAATTAGTCATAATATCAAGGACGAACTTTGCTAGCAAAGCCGGAAGCCTTGAACTGTTCTAGTTTAAGAGGAGTGGGCTGGTTGGCGCTTACCGATATTCTGATCTCAAAATCGCTGGTGCCTGGTGGTATTTCTTCCAATGTACCCAGGCGTGTCCGATTTTGCATAGCTGGCTCATTATTGGCATCGTAGATACGCCCAAAAACATCAGCGTCATATACTGTTTTGCCAGTAGGATTGATCGCCTTACCGGTAACAAGAAAGCAATTAGCCAATTGTGAGCTGCCACTATTGACGTTACCCAAGGCTAGTTCACTTGGACAATCCTTATATGATATCTCTGTAAGTTTTATAGCAGTTGCAGCTATGGCAGCTGAGCTGAAAAACAATAAACCGAAGTTCATTAAAAAAATAAGCGCGATTGTCAAAAGTTTCATAATATTTTTTCAAACAAGGGATTTAATTTGCGCCCGGTCTAAAATATCAGGGATCAGTTCTTCTTTCTTTACGGCCATCATATGTACTCCCTGGCAGATATCCTTGGCTAATTTAACCTGCTCTGCTGCAATGTTGATGCCCTCTTCTAGTGGATTATCAGATTGCTCTAGTCTTTTAATGATCTCTTCTGGAATCTCCACTCCCGGAACGTTTCGATTAATAAAGTGAGCATTCTTAGCGGATTTTAAAAGAAATATACCAGCTAGGATTGGCCGATTATTGCCAATGGCAATCTCATTCATGAATTTTTCCAGCCTATCAAAATCGGTGATCAATTGGCTTTGAAAAAATTGAGCTCCTGCTTCAACTTTGCGATTAAATCGGCTTTTAAGACCAGACCAACTTTTAGATTGTGGATCAACTGCGGCACCTTTTAACAGATCTAGTGGTCCATCGGGTAGAACTTGACCTTGGCAGTCTAATCCTTGGTTTAGTTTATCTATTAACTTAAGTAGTCTCACCGATTCTACCTCAAAGACTGCTCGAGCCATTGGATGATCTCCGGCTTTAACTGGATCTCCGGTTAGAGCAAGTATGTTGCGAATCCCCAAGGCGTGGGCACCCATGAGATCCCCTTGTAAGGCTATAACGTTGCGATCTCGTCCTGTGAATTGACAAATGGGCTCTATCCCTTTTTGTAATAGTAAAAAAGATGCAGCCAGAGAGGACATTCGAAGTACTGCTCGACTACCATCTGTGACATTGACCGCATGTACTCTTTTTTCTAAGATGGATGCTACTGAAAGCATTCGTGAAGGATCGCCTCCTTTGGGTGGTGTGACCTCAGCGGTGATCAAAAATTCCCTATTTTCAATGGCCTTTTTTAATCTACTTGTCATGGCTTCAAAAACCCCAAGGCATCTTGGACGCGAGTCAAGGTTCGCTCTGCTACTTCTGTTGCTTTTTCCTGTCCCTGACTCAATACCTTTTGCAGGTAGTCAGGTTCATTCATTAATTTTTGGTAGCTTTGCTGAATGGGAGTTAGAGAGGTGATCACTGCTTCGCTCAAAAGAGGCTTGAATTGACCCCAACCTATATTTTCACATTCTCTGGCTACGTTTTCTTTGCTTTGCTTAGATAACAAACCATAGAGCGTCAGTAGATTGTGACATTCTGGCCTGTCAGGATCGTCAAACGTCAAACCCTTGATTGAGTCGGTTTTAGTTTTTTTAATCTTTTGGAGGATGACTTCAGGTGGATCCAATAAGTTAATGCGACTGTTCTCAAGGGGATCTGATTTGGACATTTTGGAGGTTCCATCACTCAGGCTCATCACTCTGGCTCCTTCTTTTAGAATCAGAGGCTCCGGCATTTTGAATATAGTAGGTTGTTCAGGAGTTCCAAAGCGATCATTGATTCTAATGACAATATCTCTGGTGAGTTCGAGATGTTGTTTTTGATCTTCACCTACTGGAACTTTATCGGCATCATAGAGCAATATATCTGCGGCCATTAGCACGGGATAATCCAAAAGACCAACACTTACGTTATCCCCCTGCTTCCTGGCTTTTTCTTTATATTGAATCATGCGCTCAAGCCAATTAAGGGGAGTAATGCAATTGAGGAGCCAAGCCAATTCGCTGTGAGCATGAACATGAGACTGAACGAAAATAGTAGAGTATTCCAAATCTATACCACAAGCCAAATATAGAGCAGCTATGGTCTTAGTATCTTGGGCCAGGGTTTTGGGATCATGGGGTACTGTTATGGCATGGAGATCCACAACGCAAAAATAACTTTCAAAGTCCTGCTGAAAATCAACCCAGTTTTTGATTGCCCCTAAATAGTTTCCTAAATGTAAATTACCTGTAGGTTGGACACCGGAGAGAATTCTGGCTTTGGTCATTGTCTAGTTTTGTTTTAGATCTATATTAAGACAAAACTTGATCTATCAATTAAAAAATTCTAAGTGCTCTTGGTTTTGAATCTATGTGACCAGTTGATTGCCGGTACCTCAACAACATGATAGATTACAGTTGCAACCAAAGTAGATAGAGCAAAAGTCAATAATAAAGATATCAATCTTCCCATGAAGGTTTCATACAAGCTAGATTTCTTAGATATTCCAATTGTGAACTCAGCAATAGGCCAATGAACCAAATAAAGACTATATGATATTTTTCCATAAAACTGTATTATTGGCCAATTCAACCAAGTGGTCATTTTTCCACTATATTTTGAAATTATTATAGAAAAACAAACTAGAGAAGCACAAATAAGATAAATGTTGTGCTGGTAAACAGAAATTGTCATAAATAATATTAAAAAAAAGATACCATGCCGAAATTTCAATTTCCCGTCGATAACCCAAAAAGATGCTATACCAAGAGAGAACATCACCCAGTATGGCAGAAAAATTGCTGGCTCTGGCATTGGAGTTATAAGGGTAACTTTGGAAATAGCCATTGTATGTGACAATGAATTCAAGGAAACTAGAAAGGTCAACAAAAATATAGATATATCGATATTCTTTATTTCTATTTTTCTTGATATTTGATAACATAAAAAACTAAGTATTCCAAAAAATAAATAAAACTGTATTTCAATGCAAATAGTCCAATAAACAACATTTAGATTCATCGTATTGAAGAACTTTTGTATATAAAATATATGAGTTAGTAAAGTAAATAAATCAGGAAAATAATGAGACTTAGATAATTTTATTCGTATTATTAGTAAGGTCAGTGCGATAAGTATAGATGCATAGTACGGGGGGGAAAGCCTAGCTAGGCGACGTAGAAAGAAATTGATAAAAGTCTTGACATTCCAGGTTTTTATATTTCGCACAGAGTAAGCTATCACGAACCCACTGATAACAAAGAAAATCGGTACACCCAAATAACCATCATGCATTATTTGAAGTGCAGTATCTTCAATTTTGTTAGACCTTGGTAAAAGAAAAATATATCCTCCATGACAGAAAAAAACCGCTAAACAAGCAATTGCCCTAAGTCCGTCTATAAAGGTCAGGCGTTTAGATTTCTTGATGATTTCATTTGATTGATGCTTGTGCATTTTATTTTCCCTGATATACTCAAAAACTCTATACTTAAACAATTACTAAGTGCTCTTGGTCTTAAATCTATGTGACCAGTTGATTGCAGGCACCTAAAAGACTTGGAAAATAACAAAAGGGATAATGGAATCCTATTACTCAATATTATGAGTTTTTTGGACCAAATACAGCATGGGATCCTGAGAAATCCATCCTATGGGCTGCTTAATGCGAACTTCAAAATGAAGATGAGTTGCCACAATATCGGGGACTCCGCTGCGTCCTACAGTGCCCAATACTTGCCCTGATCTAACCTTGGTGCCTATTTTTACCTTAATCTTATTCAACTGAGCATATCGGGTTTGTAACTCTTGGCTGTGATTGATGATGACTAAATTACCATAGCCCTTCTCCATTCCTGCATAGATAACTGTTCCACTTTCTACCGTCTTGACTGGGGTATCGAAATTGGCTAATAGATCTATGCCACTATGAAAAAACCTGCCTTCAACTCCAGGATCAGATGTTCTGTTCTGCCAGCCGTAGCTCAAGCCTATCTTTGCTATTGTAGGGAGTGGATAGCCGGAAAATCCAGAAAAATTATTGCTCCTTGAGTTAAGTGGCTTGGGTTGACCAGATAGGGCTGGAATAAAGACCAGAGAAGGTTTTTTTTGACATCCGTTAAGTTCAAATAGAACGTCAGCTCTAATTCCATAATAGCCAGATAAATCCTGCCAAGAGGATCCAACTGGCGCTCGAACTGGCATACCATTTAATGGGGGGATGCTCACATTTGTATTAATAGGCAGCACCTGCTCACCCAGCTTAGGATTGAAAAGCTCTAGCGTTTGGGGAGAAAGATGAAAGATTCTAGATATGGTAGTAAGAGTTTCACCCGACTTATTGACGAGATATTGCTGCACATGGGAAAGAATTGGTTCTGATGGACAGCTCAAAGCTATTAGTACAACAGGGGACAAGAAAGGGTGCATAAACTTGGTTTGATCTACACTAAAATTGGCACCTTGGCAAAGATCATTCTTCCTGCGGATGTTTGTAGGGCAGAGGTTACTATTACCCTAACCTCACTGCCACCTAAATAGTCTTTTCCCTCCTCGACAACAACCATAGTTCCATCTTCTAAATAGCCAATTCCTTGAGTTGGTTCTTTGCCTAATTTGAGTATTTTCAAATCAAGAGTATCCCCAGGCAAATAGATTGCTCTGACAGCCTGCGCTAGATCGTTGACATTGAGAATTGATACTTTCTGAAGATTGGCAACCTTGCTGAGATTGTAGTCATTGGTTAAAAGAGTTGCGCTAATTTCCTGAGAAAGATGAACCAGTTTTGCATCAACGGTTGAAATATCATCATAGTCAGCAGGATGTATGATTATTTGCTCGGGATAGATATCCTGTAGACGATTTAGAATATCTAGCCCTCTCCTGCCGCGTAATCTCTTTTGATCATTATTGGCATCAGCCAACTGCTGCAATTCTTGTAAAACAAATATTGGCACCAATATCTGTCCCTCAATAAAACCGGTTTCTAGCAAAGGTTCAATTCTACCGTCAATAATACAGCTTGTATCAATAATCTTCGTAGGAGATGGCTTCAATGTACCTTCGGCTACCAATAAACTTTCTATACTGTTGGGGTTAATCATCCTCAGAAAAGTTCTGCCATGAGTATCAGCCAAGCCAACTCCCAGAAAAGAAAACATCACACTACCCAAAATAGCGACTAAAGGTTTGATAAATACAAACTCTTTGGGGATCGGCAAGAGAAAAATTGGTGCCAACATCAAATTGGCGATCAACAATCCAATAACTAAACCAATGGCACGAGTTAGAATGACTTCAATGGATGTTTTGCGAATCCTTGATTCAAGCCGGCGATAAGTGGTTTGCGCAACTAAGCCAATAGCCAGACCGATGATAGAAGAAAAACCAGCAGCGAGCCAGCGCAGGGCTTCTATATTGGAAATCTGTTCTTGAATGCCAAGAGGCAAAAAATCTATACTAGTAAAACCTACGCTTGCTGAAGCAGTAACGAATAATAAGATGATAATGGCATCCAGCATAATTAATCAGAACCTATAATTGCATAGACCCATTAATAGTAATTGTAAACTATTAATTTTAAGTCTTCTTTTATTATAGTCTGCAACCCAAATTAGCCAAAACTCTAAAATATAATTGACTATATCTAAGTTCTGGAAAATACCCGAATCAGCTTACGTTCATATACCTTTTTGTCGTCGTCGTTGCTTCTATTGTGATTTCCCTATATCAGTCATAGGGGATAAAAGCGATCCTGCCCAATTCCCTCCTATAGATATATATATCCAATGGCTTGAAAAGGAGATAAATCTTACTGAAAATCTGGGTAAACCACTCAAGACGATATTTTTTGGAGGAGGTACGCCATCTCTATTGCCAGTCAAGGGACTAAGTACAATTTTAGAATCTCTAAAAAATAAATTTGGCATTGCCCAAGATATTGAAATTTCTATTGAGATCGATCCTGGTACGTTTACGGCAGACAGATTGCGACAATATCAAGATCTAGGGATCAACAGGATTAGTTTAGGCGTACAGGCTTTTCAGGATGAATTGCTCAAGTCCTGCGGAAGAGCCCATGATTTAAAGCAAATTTGGGACTCAATCAATTATTTGGAAGAGGTTAAATTTACAAATTTCAGTTTGGATCTTATTTCTGGGCTACCTCATCAGAGCTTAGAGCAGTGGGATGAATCACTAAAACAGGCAATTTCTGTTTCTTGCGCACATATATCCTGCTATGACTTGGTTCTAGAAGCTACTACTCCTTTTGGCAAGATTTATAATGCTGGGCAGTTACCTTTACCAACAGAAGAAGTTACAGCAGCTATGTACCGTATGGCCCAGAGACAACTAACCCAGGTAGGCTATGAACATTACGAGATATCCAACTATGCTCGCGATGGACACCAATGCCAACACAATCGAGTCTATTGGGAAAACCAGAGTTACTATGGCTTTGGCATGGGAGCTGCCAGCTATATCCAAGGGATTAGACATACTAGAGCTCACAAACGCAGTGATTATTACAAATATGTTGCAAGCTTGGAAAATAAACAATGCAAACTCAGCGCAGTTCAAAACAATAAAAAAGATCTATTGCTAGAAACCCTTATGCTTGGCCTACGTTTAGCTGAGGGGATTAGTCTTGAAAAAATAGAGCATGAATTCGGACAAGAGACAAAAGATATCTTAATTTCTTTAATGCAAGAATACTTGCAAAATGGTTGGGTTAATATACTTCCTGAAAGAATCCATCTGAGTGATCCAGATGGGTTCTTGTTTTCTAATGTTGTCTTAACTAGAATTTTTGAAAGATTTAGTTAGGTGTACTGAGATCTTTTGGCTCTTTGCTGATAATCCAAAAAGCGTGAATTATACCAGGTACCCAGCCAATGATGGTTAGAAGAATATTGATAAAAAGGGCTGGGCTCACTCCTTTAGTCAGAAAAACACTAACAGGAGGAAGTAAAACGGCAAGAATAATACGAACCAACATGAGTTTTCCCTTAAACTGTTTTCTTGATTTTAACTCCATTTCGAGAGTAAGCTAATTTTAGAGATTTAGATCTGTAACCGCTCCTAAACTACTAGAAGAGACCAGCTTGGCATATTTGGCTAAAACCCCTGTTTTATAACGAGCTTGGGGCGGCTTCCATTGTGCACCTCGCTTGTTTAGTTCTTCTTGTGAAACATTTAGTTGTAACAGTTTAGCATCAGCATCAATAGTAATACTGTCACCTTCTTCTATAAGTGCTATATTTCCGCCAACTGCTGCTTCTGGGGCAACATGGCCAACGACCATACCATAAGTTCCACCAGAAAAACGTCCATCTGTGATAAGTGCCACTGAATCGCCCAGTCCAGCGCCAATGATCGCAGAAGTAGGTGCCAACATTTCCCGCATACCCGGTCCACCTTTAGGTCCTTCATAGCGAATAACGAGCACATCACCGGCCTGTATCTTTTTAGCTAGGATAGCCGCAAGACAATCTTCCTCCGATTCAAAAACCCTAGCAGGTCCAGTAATATGAGTATTTTTAACTCCACTGATTTTGGCAACAGCTCCCTCAGTAGCCAAGTTACCCTTAAGAATAGCTAAGTGTCCTTGCTGGTAGAGTGGATTTTTCCAAGGTCTGATTACATCTTGATTAGCTAGAGGCTGATCCGGAGTCATAGTGAGAATTTCGGCAATCGTCTCTCCAGAAATAGTGAGGGCATCTCCATGCAATAGTCCCTGCTTGAGCAAAATTTTCATAACTTGAGGAATTCCGCCAACTCGGTGCAAATCGGTAGCTACATAACGACCAGATGGCTTGAGATCACAGAGAACAGGTACTTTTTGACGAATTAATTCAAAATCATCGATACTCAGATCCACCCCTATAGTTCGTGCGATTGCCAACAAATGCAGTACCGCATTAGTAGAGCCACCGATAGCCATGATGACTGCAATACCATTTTCAAAAGCCTTGCGGGTCAGTATCTCTCTAGGTAAAATCTGGCGACGGATAGCTTCAACAAGCACGAAAGATGACTTCTGTGTGCTTTCTGTCTTTTCATGATCTTCCGCGGCCATAGTAGAAGAATAGGGTAAGCTCATGCCCATTGCCTCAAAAACCGAAGACATAGTGTTGGCAGTATACATTCCGCCACAGGAACCAGCTCCAGGGCAGGCTTTTCTTTCAATTTCCAGTAGTTCTTCCTGGGAAATCTTACCCGCACTGTACTGCCCAACCGCCTCAAATGAACTCACAACAGTTAAATCCTGCCCATTGTGATGCCCGGGTTTAATAGTACCACCATAGACAAAAATAGCAGGTATATTTAAGCGGGCCATGGCAATCATGGCACCGGGCATGTTTTTATCACAACCGCCGATGGCTAAAATTCCATCTAGACTCTGACCATTACATACTGTTTCAATAGAATCTGCTATGACTTCACGGGAGACGAGAGAGTATTTCATTCCCTCGGTTCCCATAGAAATGCCATCACTGATTGTGATAGTACCAAATACCTGGGGCATTGAGCCAGCTTCTTTTAGTCCTTTTTCTGCAGCTTTAGCTAGTTCACCAATTCCCATATTACAGGGAGTAATAGTACTGTAAGCATTGGCTAGTCCGACAATGGGTTTATTGAAATCGCTATCTCCAAAGCCTACAGCCCTCAACATGGCCCGATTTGGCGATCTTTGTACTCCTTCAGTCACTATTTTGCTTCTTCGATTTTCGGGCATCAGATTATTATCCTGTTTGACAAATGAAACCACACTACTTTTAGAATTTTAACAGCAAGCCATTGACCAGAATTGCTAGAATTGATCCTAATGCTAAACCAAGAATTTTTCCAAGTGTGATCAATATTGAACAGGTTAATGAATTTTCAACTACCTCAGTAGCTCAAGTTATCCATCAAATAGAAGGACGATTGAGAGTCCGGATATTGTGGTTGCAGGAATATCCTTCTATGGAGAAGAGATTGGAATCTCTATTGCTCTCTGTACTTTGGGTGAGGGAGGTAAGAATCAACCTGAAGACTAATTCGGTGACCATAACATACCAATCTACCAAAATCAGCCTCACCAATTTTAGAGAGAGTCTTCTCAAGTCTATCCATCGAATGACCCCAGCAGATTTTCAAGAACAAAAAGTACAAAAAGAAGAATCTTTTGTTTCTCCCTCTTTCGGAAATCATCTACAGGAACTAGGCGGAAGGATGGTTGGTTCTTCTGCTGGGCAGATTATAGGTAGAGGATTTGGTATTGCAACAGGTAGGCTTTTGTTGGGACCTTTAGGAATTATCCCGGGTAGAAATGTTGGCAGTTTTATCGGTCAGGTTATAGGCGGTAATGTTGGAATAGATAGTATACGTAACCTCCAGCAAAATAATGATCCAACCCCAAATCTAGGCAAAGTTTTAGAGAGAGGAGGAAGGGAAATTATGATGGAGGCACTGGGTGGATTTCTTTTTGGAGCGGTTGGTTCTGCTACCCTGGGTGTACCCGGACTGATTTTTGGAAGGATAGTAGGAGGAGCAATCGGTAGCCAAGTCAGTGATGATCTTTGGTATATTCAATCGACCTCTAAACGAATATGAAATTTAATTGAAAATTTTATAATTATTGTTATAATCTTTACTAAATTGAATTCCTCTAGAGTAGTTCAAAATACTAACAAAAGATCAACTTAACTTTTTAGATATTAGATAGAGGACAAAATGGATTTCGAAGCACTTTTTTTAGGTATAGAGCCAGTTGTGGCTTTTAGTTTAGGCGCAGCAGCACTAGCAATTGGCAGCGCTGTTACTTTGTTTGGCAATACTGAAGCTGGTAAAACAATTACCGAATCGGGCCGGGATATGACCAAAAGCGGAATCAAATGGGGTATCGATACTTTCGAAAAAGTTCAAGGAGGCATTGCTGAGGCTAACGAATCCTGGAATGATTTGGTGGCAGAAGCCCAGTCAGAAATAAAAATTTCCAAGAACTCCAAAGTTTCTGAACCTAAAGAGGTAAATATCTCAGAATAATCAGAAACAAATATAAATATTTCTTGCTGCTGACGATTAATGATGTTTTGTTTTGTTCGTCAGCAGGTTTTTTATTCAAACTCATACATGAAAAAACGTAATCGAACCAAGCCCAAAAAAGTCCTTGAACTACCTTGGATTGATTATCATGTTATCCATTCTAGTCCAGGACGTTTGAGAGCTAAAATTCCTCGTTTAAAGGAAGATATTTTCTATTGTTCTAATTTAGAAAAATTAATTTCTTGTAATTCGTCAATCCTTGATTATCGCTTAAATTTAGCTGCCAGTTCGCTAGTGATATCTTACAATAGCAAAGATCAAGCTAAACAGGCATTTCTGGTCTATCTTGACGGCATAATTCGTAAGGCCGCATTGAGCGATCTAGATGGAAATAATGAACCCAATATAGTTGCTAGGGAAGAAAAAAATCTTGGACTACCAATGTTCGCCTTGGCAACAAGTCTAGTTGCTATCCCGCTTGAGTTACCTTTTTTTGTAGTTGGCGCCCTGATTGTGGCAGCTTCAGGTACATTATGGCAAAGAGTAAATAGCAATAAGGAAACCCCAATCAATTTTGATAGTCTAGATGCACTATGGCTGGGTTCCCAGCTCTTCTCAGGTAACCTAGTAGCTGGTGCCTTGGCATTGAACCTGTCTCAAGTGGGGGAAAATCTGCGACAAACCAATATCAAGACAATAGAAAACGAACTCTACAGATCGCTTGAAGCCAACGTAAATTCTCCCCAGGATCAAAAATGGTCAGATTCAATAGAAGATACAGAATTGTTAAGGCAAATCAAGCCCCTTGCCCAGCAATCGATAGTGCCTATTTTGATTTTAACAGGCATCACTACTTTGCTCACAAATGACTTGGGAAGGTCCGCTGCATGGCTTCCTCTAAATTTGGGACTTTCGCTCAGGGGAATCACTCCCCTAGCTATAGCATCTTCTCTAGATAAGGCAGCACAATTTGGCGTACATATCCCCGATGGCAAGACCTTAGAAAAATTAGCCAAGGTAGATTATCTGCTTACATCTGCTGACGCTCCCCAGGAACGGGGTGAAAATGTGGCGTGGCTAGAAGATTCTTATCTGGTTCTTGCCCAAGATGGTAGCAAAATTGTCCTGGACTCACAAAATGATCTTGCCAAGGTAGAACAATCTATAGACTTGGCCCAAGAGACCATCTCTACCATCTACCAAAGTATAGGCCTTGTGACATCACTGAACATGAGTGCTGTTTTTTTGGGAGTATTCCTCGGGGTTGACCCAATCATCACGGTTTTGATCAATGCAGGGGCGGCAATTGCAGGCGAACTCAACAGTCTTAAGTTGCATCAGAGAATTAGAACGAACTAATGAGATTCTGTTTATATGGCACACAACCGTGTTGGTAAATGTTAAATATTGTCTGTTTTTGTGCTAACATTCGACAAACATTTCGTTAGATTCTCCTGCTCATAATCTTTCTTGAAAAACTATCGATGCCCGGTCAAATCAATATCACAACAAGAATTATGCTTCAACACGATCATTCTTCAATTCCAGTAGTTATATTATGTGGTGGCAAGGGAACTCGATTAAGAGAGGAGACCGAATTTCGACCAAAGCCCATCATTAATGTAGGCGATAGGCCGATTGTATGGCATATCATGAAATCTTATGCTCACTATGGCTTTAAAAATTTTATACTCTGTTTAGGTTATAAGGGCGAAGTCATCCGGGATTATTTTATCAATTACGATTGGAATCACACTGACATCAAAATAGAACTAGGCAACAAGAAAGTGACCAAGTTAGGCAACAGTCATAGTGAGGAAGATTGGCAAATCTCTATGATCAATACAGGTCAAGAGACCATGACAGGTGGTAGATTGAAACGTCTTATCCCCCATCTTAAAAAAAGCGGCAGTGATATTTTCTTTGCTACCTATGGGGATGGGGTTTGTGATGTAAATATCAAAAATGTCTTGGATTTTCATATTGGTCATGGCAAATTGGCCACAGTGACTGCTGTTCGTCCTGCTTCTCGTTTTGGTGAATTAATGATTGAAAACAACATGGTCACTCATTTCAAAGAAAAACCACAAACTGCAGAAGGTTGGATTAATGGTGGATATTTTGTCTTAAATCGCAAGGTCTTGGATTTAATTGGGAATGATGATACAGTTTTTGAGGATCAACCACTGAAAACTCTATCTGAAACCGGAGAACTGGGAGTCTATCAACATGAAGGTTTTTGGCAATGTATGGACACTTATAGAGAATTAGAGTTACTAAATAAACTTTATAGCTCAGGCAATGCCAAATGGAAGGTATGGTAAATAAATTCTGGCAAGGAAAAAAAGTCCTAATAACAGGACATACTGGATTTAAAGGCTCTTGGCTTTCACTCTGGCTTCTGCATTTAGGAGCTCAAGTTAAAGGATTAAGCTTGGCTCCTAGTACAAATCCATCTCTCTTTGAGCAGTTATCTCTTGCCAGAGAGCTGGAAAATGTTATAGGGGATATCCGGGATCTTGAGTTGATCAAAGGCATAGTAAAATCATGGCAACCTGATTTAATATTCCATTTAGCAGCTCAGCCACTGGTCAGGAGATCCTATATAGAATCAGTAGAAACCTGGAATACCAACGTGATGGGAACTATCCATGTTTTGGAATCTCTTAAGAGTCTTTCCCATCCCTGTGCCTTAGTGGCAATTACAACGGATAAATGTTACGAAAACAGGGAATGGATTTATGGCTATAGAGAAAATGATCCTTTGGGTGGACATGACCCATACAGCTCTAGCAAGGCCGGGGCTGAACTGGCGATTAGTTCTTGGCGGAGTTCTTTCTTCAATAAACCAGAAATCCCCATTGGTATAGCCAGTGCCAGAGCGGGTAATGTCATTGGAGGGGGTGATTGGTCTGAAGATCGCATCTTACCCGATACTATTGGCTCCTTAATGCGAGGAGAACCCATACCTGTGCGCAATCCAAACTCCACTAGACCATGGCAACATGTTTTAGAACCTCTATCTGGCTATCTGAACCTTGGAGAGCATCTCTATAAGGGTCTAGGCTCTGTTGATGATCATCATATTCAGAGTCCTTTCAATTTTGGACCGGTACTCGAGTCTAATCGAACAGTTAAAAGTCTGGTTGAATCAATATTGCAACATTGGACTGGTAGCTGGATAGATCAATCAGATCCCAATGCTCCTCATGAAGCCAAATTGTTAAATCTCATCACAGATAAGTCCTTTCATCTGCTTAAATGGAAACCTGTATGGAATTTTCAGCAGACGGTACAATATACGGTTACCTGGTATAAACAAGCCAGCATCATTTCAGATGGAGAACATGAAGCTTTTCAAAAATTGACTTTACAACAGATAGAGCAATATCAAAGCGATCAAAAGGCCCAAAATCCAGTAAATATTTGAGGTAGATGGACAATGATACAGAACGTTGCAGCTAGCCAGGAACAACAGCTCAGAGATAAGGTTTTCGATGCAGTTAAAGAATATTATCAATACAAATTCAGTCCTCGTCCTTTTGTACCAGGACAGAGCTATGTACCGGTATCAGGTAAGGTTTTTGATGAACAGGAATTGGTTAAATTAGTAGATTCATCCCTGGATTTTTGGTTAACTACAGGACGCTATGCCTTGGAATTTGAGGAACGCTTTGCCGAATGGATTGGTATTAAACATTGTCTTTTGGTTAATTCAGGTTCTAGTGCCAATCTTTTAGCCTTGAGCGCATTGACTTCTCCCAAATTAGGAGATAAAAGACTAGTGCCAGGCGATGAAGTGATCACTGTAGCCGCTGGATTCCCCACGACAGTCAATCCGATCTTTCAAAACCAGCTTGTTCCAGTTTTTATAGATGTTGAGTTGCCCGGTTATGACATAGATATAAAACAATTGGAGCTTGCTCTTTCCAAACGAACCAAAGCAATCATGATAGCTCATACCCTAGGTAATCCTTTTAATCTAGAACAAGTTATGGATTTTGTGCAAAAACATGATCTCTGGCTTATTGAGGACAATTGTGATGCTGTAGGCAGTACATATCAAGGAAAAAAAACCGGAACTTTTGGTCATATTTCTACTGTTAGCTTTTATCCTGCCCATCATATGACCATGGGAGAAGGTGGCGCAGTTCTCACTAGTGACACTCGTCTGAAAAAAATCCTAGAATCCTATCGCGACTGGGGTAGAGATTGCTGGTGCCCTCCTGGTGTAGATAATACATGTAATAAGCGTTACGGTTGGCAATTGGGCGAACTACCCTTTGGCTATGATCACAAGTATACATATTCACATGTAGGCTACAATCTGAAAATGACAGATATGCAGGCCGCAGTAGGGGTAGCCCAATTAGATAAACTACCTGAATTCATTCAAAAGAGAAGGGAAAATTTCGCCTTTATTCATCAACATCTTCAAGATTTGCAAGATTTTTTACTTTTACCTCAAGCAAGTCCAAACTCAGATCCCAGTTGGTTTGGTTTTCCACTTTATGTTAAAGAATCAGCTCCTTTTAGTAGAAATGATTTGGTTAAATATCTTGAGGATAAAAGAATAGGTACTAGGCTACTTTTTGCTGGAAATCTTCTTCGTCAGCCACTTTACGAGGGTTTGAACTACAGAGTGATTGGAGATCTTGCCAATGCCGATAAGATTATGCAAAATGTTTTTTGGCTTGGTGTTTTTCCCGGTCTTACACAAGAGATGTTGAGCTACATAGTAAGTACGATTGCTGAATTTTGTCGTAAATAATACTATGAGCAGTATAATTGCCCAAGATCTCGATCATATTCTCAAGCATACCGAGCCTCTCTGGCAAGAGCTAAAAGACAGCAGAATTTTTATTACTGGTGGAACTGGTTTCTTTGGCTGCTGGCTACTTGAGAGCTTTATCTTGGCAAATGAGAAGTTGAATCTGGGAGCTAGGGCTTGCGTATTGACCAGAAATCCTGCTATTTTTCAAACCAAAGCTCCTCATTTGGCTTATCACAGCTCAATAGAATTGCTCGGTGGAAATATTACCTGTTTTGATTTCCCCGAGGGGCAATTTTCCCACATCATTCATGCTGCTACTGAAGCTAGTGCGAAACTCAATCAGGAGAATCCACTGCTGATGTTTGATACTATTGTCGCTGGAACAAGGCGTGTTCTGGAATTTGCCAGGGTTTGTGGCGCATCAAAACTATTATTGACTAGCTCAGGAGCTGTCTATGGTAAGCAGCCATCTGAAATGACTCACTTGGCTGAGGATTATCTCGGTTCACCAGATCTAAGTGAGCCCGGTTCATCCTATGGAGAAGGTAAGCGTGTGGCAGAAATGCTTTGTACTTTATATGCCAAGCAATATGGACTTGAGATAAAGATTGCTCGCTGCTTTGCTTTTGTCGGCCCCTATCTTCCCCTAGATATCCATTTTGCAATTGGCAATTTTATTAAAAATGCATTGCTTAATGAGCCAATTGAAATTAAAGGAGATGGAACAGCCTATCGTTCTTATCTCTATGCGGCGGATTTGATGATATGGCTGTGGACAATTTTATTTCAGGGGCAAACCTGTCGCCCCTACAATGTAGGCTCTCAAGAAGGTCTGACTATTAAAGATACCGCTTTAATGGTAGCTGATTGCTCCTCAAAGTCAATTCCAGTGCGCATCGCTCAAAATGCAGATCCTACCAAGTTAGCTTCTAGGTATGTTCCTAATACACAAAGAGCGATGACAGAATTGGGACTTCATACCACAATAGATATATCGTTGGCAATTAATAAAACAATCGAGTGGAACTTAAAAACGCAGCAATGAGAACAAAAGCTAGTTTAAAAAAATCTAATATCTATGGAAAAAGCCTCACTGATTAAGGCAATCGATGATTTATTGCAAGCCGAGGTTTGGGATAAACAAGAAGCTTTCTTGGTTCTCCAAGAAGTTCGTGATTATTTATTGGCACCGCCGCCTACACAAGTCGATAAAATCAGCAAATTAACCGATCTCATTGATTTACTGCCAGATCAAAAACACTGGTCGGCAATTTTTGAATATCGTAATGATCAACGCAACTTTCATCTAATAGAGAAAATATCTAAACGCTTATATTCTTTTACATTGCCATTGGCTCACTTTTCTCTTAGTGAAATTCTTGTTAATCCAGATAAATTGAGTAACTCAGAACTTACTCCAAATGAACTTACTCAGGCATTCAATTCTCTTAGAAAGCTTATCATCTGTTGCCCTACTGGAGAATATGAAACCCTTTCTTTGGAAGTAGAAAATAATTTAAAAATTGATCAGATTTCTTGGTTGAATCCTTCTGTTGGACTTATCTTATCTGAGCTAGAACAATTAGATTCACTCCCGACTCTAGCAATCTGGACAGGAAAGACCACCACTGAATTTGCCTACCTGGACTTACCAAATCAGAAAAACAAGTTTTCATCCAATTTGTGTAAAATTGGTTCAATCCAATATGGATATGAAGCTCTGATACAGGATTTATTCTGCCATATGATCTATCCACAGTGGAAAGGCCAATTAAACAACACAATTCCAGCAATTAATTTGAACCCAGCCAGAGCCGGTCAGGCTGATTGGCAAAATAGAAATACATTGAAAATACAATTGGACCAACACCCTTTAGGTCATGCTTTGCTCAAGCTTACTGTCCTACTAGCAGAGATTTTGCAATTTCAAGGCGACTATAGTTCCCATCTGCGTAAAGAGCCTTGGCAAGTTCAAAGAGCTCAATACGATAGCGAGATTGTCAGTCCTTATCTGGAATATTTAATGATATCAATTGAGAGCATTTTAAAAATTACAATCCCTGATGTCAAACAGGTTATCTACGGGGGTAAATTACTGGAATTGATTCACCCCCAATCTAGTGGCATATTTTCTCATGCCAAGCTATACAAAGTGGTAAAGCTCGAACAAGGGATTGGTAACATCCTGAACTACCCAGACCTTTTTGTCTGATGAATTTGAATCTTCCCACCTGGATCACCTTATCTCGCTTGCTTTCTATTCCTATAATTCTCTATCTTCTACAATCTCCTACCAATGAGCATCGAACTGTTGCCCTTTTTGTTTTTTTACTAGCTTCACTAACTGATTGGGTTGATGGTTACTTAGCTAGGCGGCTCGATCAGGTTACCGAACTGGGAAAATTCTTGGATCCTTTGGTTGATAAACTCCTGGTGCTATCTACTTTATTGGCTTTAATTCAAATTGGTTTAGTGCCAGCTTGGGGGGTTTGCCTGATCCTCACTAGAGAACTTATCATATCAGGATGGCGAATCAATCCTAGTTTATCAGGAAGCTCTTCAATTTTAGGAGCAAATATCTGGGGGAAATGCAAAACCTTCAGCCAAATTTTGTCCATTGCCCTGCTTCTAAGTCCTGTTAACTTCTCTTGGGCATTGGCGGTGTTCTGGTTATCTGTGCTTTTGACCTTGATCTCAGGTATTATTTATCTCTTGCCTGGTCGAGACCGATAATTAATATTATTGGGCATTATTCTACTGTTTTTAACTGTTGTACAATTGTTGAGCCTAGGTATCCTAGCGAAGTAATAGAAGGAAATGGACATGGGTAAGATTTGGGAACTGGATTTTTATTCTCGTCCAATCGTTGATGAAAACAATAAAAAAATATGGGAAATCTTGATCTGTGAAAGTCTTGCCGATATTAACCAAAGTGCCAATGTAGGATTGAGGTACAGCAAATTTACCTCCAATGAGAATGTCAATTCGATTTCATTAAAGGAAGCAATTGGGCAAGCCATAGAACAGGCGCAGTATAGTCCAACAAAAATTCGCTTCTTTCGTCGCCAAATGAACAATATGATTATCAAAGCTTGTGAAGATATAGGTATTCCGTCCTCGGCCAGTAGGCGTACTTATACAATCAAGCATTGGTTAGCTGAGCGTTTTGCTAATTTCTATCCCTTTCAAACGGGCTATGATGAAAATTTAAATCAGACCGCTTCAGTGCAATATCCAGAGATTAATCCTCTGGTCTTACCTGATGCCCTGCGGAGCAATAAAAAAGATAGATGGTCTTTTGTCTCTCTAGATATAGCTAGTTTACTGGAAATGAACGAATGGGAAATTGGCTTTAAAGAAGCATTCCCTCTTTCTCTAGTAAGCCTAGATCCTCAGACAACTGTACCTGGCTTGGTTATATATTCCTTGCGATCCTTGCCTCTAGCTGCTTGGTTATCTGGACTGGAATTGGCCTATCTCAAGCTAGAAGGTAGTCAACTTAGACTAGAAGCAGGCGAAAGAGACAGTTGGATCTTGCTCAGTTTCCCTGAAAAACCCACCCTTACTGAGGCTGAAGATTTTCAAAGAGCTATAATCACAGCCAAAGGCCTTCATTTTCTAGCTATTCAATCAGATCCAAACGCTCAATCATTCAGTGGTTTTTGGTTACTTTGGCAAGATATTAATTTATGAACATCAATGGTAAAACTAAACTCTTAGGCATAATTGGTAATCCTATTGGGCATTCCTTTTCGCCACAAATCCATAACAGTGCTCTGTCCCATCTGGCTCTTGACTATGTCTATTTGCCGTTTCCGGTAGCACCTGCAAAGCTGAGTGAGGCTGTTTTGGGGTTTGAGGCTATATCTTTAGTGGGCTTTAGTGTGACAATTCCTCACAAACAAGCCATTATCCCATTTTTAAAAGAAATCAGTCCGCTAGCTCAAGTAGCAGGCGCAGTCAATACCGTTTGCTGGAAAGACACGGGCTGGTATGGCACCAATACGGATATAGCCGCTTTTCTTTCTCCTTTGTTATCTCTAGAGAGAAACTGGCAAGAAATCGTTCCAGTGATATTAGGCTGTGGTGGCGCGGCTAGAGCTGTAGTTGTTGCTGCTCAAGAACTTGGTTGCCCGTCTGTGCATGTAGTAAGTCGTAACCAAGATAAGTTGAAAGATTTTCAAGCTAGTTGGCGCTCTTCAATGTTGCAAATTGAGATCCAAATTCATAGCTGGGAAAGTATCAAAGATCTAATTTCTCAAACTGCCCTCCTAATTAATACCACTCCTATAGGCATGTATCCTGTAGTTGATATTTCACCGGTTGAACAAAGCTTTTGGGAGAATATCAAACCGGATCTGATTGTCTATGACCTGATTTACCGGCCCAGCCCTACACTCTTTTTGCAAGAAGCAGCAGAACAAGGGGCATTGATAATAACCGGAACAGAGATGCTAATAAACCAAGCAGCAGAGGCTTTTAAAATATGGACAGGTCAAACTGCCCCGATCGATGTAATGAACCAAGAGCTTTATCACCAATTATGCTTTTAGCTTTTAACAACCGCGCCAAAATTATCCTGAAGGATGGCGCTTAATACAGGAATGAGATCTTCACAGGCTACCCCTTTTTGTATGCAGCTACCGAGCTTGGCATCCTTGCCCACCTTGCCTCCAACAAATATATCCACACCCTCAACGATCTTGCCGTTCTTGCTGACTTTGGTTCCCATTAAGCCAATATCGGCTACTTGAGGTTGACCGCAGGAATTGGGACAGCCTGTCCAATGGATACGTACAGGATTAGGCAGAGACAATCGTTGTTCTAGCTCCCGGGAAATCGCCAAAGCCCTGTTCTTGGTCTCCACAATAGCCAAGCCGCAGAACTGGGAACCTGTGCAAGATACTAGCGATCTAGTCAAGGGACTGGGATTGGGGCTAAATTTATTGAGCAGAGGTTCAGCCTTGACCAATTCTAGATTTTCAAAGCTGATATGGGGAATGATCACATTTTGCTCCACAGTCAATCTAAGCTCACCAGCACCATAGAGCTCGGCAATTCTGGCTAAATCCAACATATCCTGAGCCTGAAGTCTACCTACTGGAACATTGAGTCCGATATAACTGAGACCGGCTTGCTTTTGGGGATATATTCCCAAATGATCCCTTTTATGCCAATCCATGGCGTCTTTCTCGGCCGCTTTCTCCAGAGGGACACCCAACTGAGCAACGACCTCCTGACGGAATCGTTCTATTCCCCATTGATCAATCAACCACATCAATCTGGACTTTTGTCGATTTTCCCTTGGTCCATGATCTCTAAAAACCAGCAAAATAGCCCGGCAGAGATCCACCACGCTTTGATCATTGGCGACCCAGGCATCCAATTCAATAGCAGCTTCACATCTTTTGGCTGAAAAGAAGCCACCTACTAAAACATTGAAACCAAGTCGGTCATTTTTATAAACCGGTACAAAGGCAATATCATTGATTTCAGCATGAACAGAATTGTCCCTTCCTCCTTCAATGGCTATATTAAATTTGCGCGGAAGGTTACTAAATTCAGGATTGCCTTGGCCTTGGCAGGTGATCATATCCTGAACTTTCTGAACCAAATCCCTGGTATCAATCAGTTCATGCTCATCTAATCCGGCCATGGGAGAGCCAGTGATGTTTCGCACGTTATCTATGCCTGATTGGATTGAAGTCATACCAACAGAATTGAGCTGATTGAAAATATTGGGAATATCCTGCAATTCAATTCCACGCAATTGTAGATTTTGTCTGGTAGTGATATCAGCGCTGCCTTGGCTGCCATAACCTTGCACAATCTCACCTAGAACTCTCATCTGGGAGCTGGTGATAATACCATTGGGAATTCTCAATCGCAGCATGAATTTACCGGGAGTCACTGGACGGAAAAATATACCCAGCCATTTGAGCCGATATTCAAGATCATTTTTGTCCATTGCTTCCCAGCCAATCTGAGCAAAATCATCGATCTGCTCTTTAACTTTTAAGCCATCTTTTTCAGCCTTTAGTTTTTCAAATTTATTGAGTTTATTTTCGCCCTGGATCATTGTTAATTTCCTCTCTAGCTAAGCTAATTCTTCTATTTCTGTTACATTGCTATGGGCTTTGGTATCTTTGAGGAAAAACAGACAGAGAAAAGCCACGATCACTGCTGCTATACCGAGTACTTCAAAAAAGGTTTGATTGCCAGTTATCCCCTGAGGTAGCAGACTATATAAGGTTGCATACAAGACTGAACCTACACTGCCATATGCTCCCACATTTCCGGCAATCTGGCGTGTTACAGAACGCTTGAGCAATGGAGCAATTCCAAATGTTGCCCCCGATCCACCGCAAACAAAAAATGAAGTCAACATAGTCATGGCAATGGCCAAGGGGAGCCAAAAACCCGAGGTTATCCGGCTCATCAGCAGATAGCCAAGACCAACCCCGGCAATCATCAAGGTTAAGGCATTTTTGCGACTCCCGATTCTATCAGAAATCAAACCACCAGCAGGTCCTAGCAAATATGTTCATCAGGGGGAATGTAGCGGCAACCAGACCAGATGCGGTATGGCTAAGGTTGTAAGTATGTTCAAAGAACTCTGGCAACATGGAAACTACTGCTAATTCTGAACCAAAGCTGACTGCATAGGCCAGCTCCAGTAAAAAGATTTGCCCAATTTGATAACGATCTTTTACAGGATAGGTTTTCTCTCCTACAATCACTTCATAGTTGACCCTGAAGGATTGATAGATGGCAAAGGCAAAAAGAATCAACAGAAATACCCAAAGAGCGTACATAGAAGATGGTTTAAGGAATTTGACCAGTTGCAGACGCCAGACTATCAACCCCATCGCACCAAAAATGGGAATATTGGTTAGGATAAATGCCCAGAAACTATTTCTTGAAGTCAATTCGAGAGCGCCGTCACGAGCTGGACGGACGTATTCCCTATCTTTAGGCGTATCTCGCACATTGATGTAGAACAGAATACCAAAAATCAAAGAGACCAGACCACTCAAAGCAATTGCCAACCTCCAGTTTTCATGCCCAGATGCCCAAAAGGCTGTAGCAAGAGCAATTGAGGGTAAAATCGCCTCCGAATCCAACAACCTCACTCATCCCATATCCTGCCCGATCTCAGGACAACCTGAACTCAAGGCCTGCGCTGTAAATATTTATCCAATCAAACAGACAACAAACCAAAATGGACACGGAATCACTAGAACCCAAAGGGAACTGGAAACAATTCAACTCTGACTTAGAGAAAATCAACAATAGAAATCAGATCGTTCCAAGTCAACTTCGCCGTAATCGGGTGACCAGCCGATCCATTTTCCTTCAGGCTTTTGGCAGATTAGCTTAACTTCATCAAAGGCGTATTCATTGATTTTTACTGCAAGCCTAACCCAAGTATCTCTAGTATAGTTGAGTTGACAGACTGAATACCAAGCCAGGGTATTGGTTTTATTTGCTTCTGGGATTAGTGAATCAACATTGTAAGTAGTTTGCACTGGCTCACCTCAGAATTCCTAATATATTCTGTATAAACTGTAACATTTTTTGTCAACCGCGAAGTCAAATGTCCGCTGGTGAGACAACTGCTGGTTGTGCCACTGGATTATACTGACAACATTCTCGAAGCCTAACTAGTCAATAGTTTTAAAATTTACTATTTAACGTCAATTCGGGATAAGAAGGAGAAAAAAGACAGTACAGTTACAAGTTAAGAGAAGGTTTTTTGGGCTGATGGCAGTAGGCGATTAATCCACAGATGAGATTTACACAGAAATTAACAGGGCTGCGGTGCCTAG
>CAIPYC010000111.1 GCA_903869185.1 uncultured cyanobacterium
GCTTCATCTTCAGCAACTGCAATGTCGGCATTTCTGGTCACCCGAAAGGGATGAAAATTCTGGATTGACATACCTGGAAAGAGCAGTTCTAAATTATGTGCCACGATCTGCTCTAAAGGAATGCCCATCCAAACAATCGGATGGTTTTTAGAGGATTTGTATAGCTCTTTGGGTAAGGGAAAGAAACGAGGATAGGATTTCGGTATTTTGAGCCGGGCGAATTGTTCCTTACCGGATTCGGGATCTTTGACAACGACAATCAAATTTAGGCTCAAATTAGATATGTAGGGAAAAGGATGACTAGGATCTACAGCCAATGGTGTTAAGGCAGGAAAAATATGATCCTCAAAGTAACTTTTGAGATAATTTTTCTGTTTATCATCGAGGTCTGAGTAGTTTTTAAGAAATATACCTTCTTTGGCTAGTTCATTTCTCAGTTCGAATTCAAATAGGTGCTCTTGTTTTTTTATAAATTGTCTTAATGAGTCACTGATTTGGGTAAGTTGCTGAGAAGGGGTTAATCCATCTGGAGATAATTTACTGACTCCTGCCTCAATTTGTTTTTTGAGCGCTGCAACCCTGACCATGAAAAACTCATCAAGATTGGAACTGAATATTCCGACAAATTTAAGTCTCTCCAATAGGGGGGTTCTGGAATCTAACGCTTCATGCAATACCCTGGCGTTAAATTGTAACCAACTAAGTTCTCTATTTAAGTAAATTTGATTATCCTGTTCCAAAAGGGATGTCAAGTTATTCATAGGATATGATTAGATGAAATTTGAATTTACGATAAATGATCCATTCGCCTTTTATCCTAGCCCGAAGGGTTGCTCAATTTTGGTTATCTTTTGGTTAAGGTTTGGAACATAGGCGCCCTGTACTTCTAATTTGCCTTCAAAGCAATGGTTGTCATGAAGAAATATCAGGACGCTTACGTTAAATTACTGATTTTGCTGAGACCAACTACTCGACTCTATACCCCATTGGTATTTCAGAAAATCCCTATACATATTCTCTTTTCGAAGCATCTGTTCGTAGAGCTTAACCAGAAACTCCAACGCTTGCTCACGATCCAAGCCTTTTACCTCATTTTCAAATGACTTAATGTTGAACTGCTGTTCCAACGATAGTGGCATGTGTTCAGACATAATTAACTCCTCAACTAAGGTGGTTATATCTTAACTAATGTAACAATAAATTGACAGTTAATTTAGTATATGCAATAACCATTAGCAGGAAAATCTCTGTTTATTGGCAGAATTACCCTTTGTCAATAAAATATAAAACATCGCAATCGAAGTGTATTCGCTTGGATCCTTATAGACCAAAATATACGTACTATCTGAGATTTATTGGCTTAAAATTGGAACAAGTTGAGGTTTGCATGCGACTTGGTTACAATGATAAGCTAGCAAATAGGTTTAAGGGGCATTTAAATAATTCTTCCAGTGACAATCAACAAACTAAAGCACAACATCCACACAACAAAATATGAGTAGCATTTTTAGCAGGATCAAAGATTTTGTAGGAATTTCAGAAGTCGACGAATACGAAGAAGAAGAGGAAAAGCTAGAAAGCTTAAATTCAAAATTAAATTTTCTTCCTCCCAAGGATACAACTATCCCTTTTGAACCAAATAAGATCTCTCCACGGCGCAACAAGGAGAGTTTCAATCTAACTACAGAGACAAAATCACTAGGAACATCAACCAGCATGGTATCTTCTTCTAAAAACAATAACGTCAATAGTAATGTAATTGGCTTACCCCAGATTAGTTCCAATACAGTGACCGAAGTAGTAGTAATGGAACCACAAAAATTTGATGAAATGCCACAAGTTATAAGAATCTTGCGTGAGCGCAAATCAGTAATACTAAATTTAAATGTGATGGATCCAGATGAAGCCCAAAGGTCTCTTGACTTTGTTGCTGGCGGCACTCATGCCCTAGACGGTCATCAAGAGCGTGTTGGGGAAAGAATATTTCTCTTTACACCCAATTGTGTCAAGGTCAGCAATATCAACGGAAAGCTTAATATGGGAACCAAATCTACAATCAGACCCAACGTTTTATCAGCGAACTCAAGTAATCTCTGGGATGTGCCGCTAGATCCAGAGCTCAATCGTATTGCTCAATAAAAATCAAGAAACGCTGTTTATCGAGTTGATTTCTTCCCTGAATGAACTATTGTCAGATAGACCACGAGCAACGCGTAAAATTTTCCCAGCTAAGATTGCTGCTCCGAAGCCGTTGTCAATGTTGACTACGGCAGCTCCTGGTGAGCAGGAATTAAGCATTGTAAGCAAAGGGGCAAGACCTCCAAAACTTGCGCCATATCCTATACTGGTTGGCACGGCAATTACTGGAGAGTCTACCATGCCAGCTACCACACTTGGCAAGGCTCCATCCATGCCTGCTACTACAATCAAGACATCAGCTTTAGCCAATAGACGTTGATGGGATAGAAGTCTATGTATTCCAGCTACACCCACATCCCATAAACGTTCGACTCGAAAACCACAAAGCTCTGCAGTCAGAGCGGCCTCTTCTGCTGCAGGTAGATCGGCAGTACCGGCAGAGACAATTAAGATTAATCCAGGTTGAGTAATCGATGAAGGTTCATTTTGAAGTACACAAATACGGGCTTGAGGATAGTAGACAAGTCCAGGTACTGCAACTTGCAGTTGGCTGGCAACTTCAAGATCGATTCTGGTAACCATGACCAATGCTGATTTTTTGAGCATAGCCTGGATAATTTCCTTGATCTGAGCAGTAGTTTTGCCAGATCCCCAGATAACTTCAGGAAAGCCAGTTCTTAATTGACGATGGTGGTCTATCTTGGCAAAGTCGCCCACAGATTCGAAATTGAAATAGCGTAATTCCTCCAGCGCAATTTCTGGAGTCATTTCCCCTTTGGATATTTGTTCTAGGATCCTTTCGAGATTTTTTATTTGATCCATTTAATTTTTGTCACTAGCTAGATGGTTTCGCTCTTTTTGTTTAAAACAGACCCAGGATTAAGAACCCGAATCAATGTACCCTTGGTTGGGAGATCCTTATGACTGAGTCGAATCTTATTACCAGGTAATTGCACAATATTGGAACCCTTAACTAAGTCCAGGAATTGCTCAACACCAACCAAATCACAATTTTTTTGGTCTGCGGCCTCAGTAAAATATTGAGTGGGAATGACAACTTTTGGTTTAAGAAAATCAAGAGCCTGCTTAGCCTCTGTTGGATTATAAGCCTTAGGACCTCCACCAACAGGAATCAGAGCGAGATCTGGACTACCCATGAGAATTTTTTGTTCTATACCCAAGGGAGAAGAGGCTCCGCCCATATGCAAAATATTGATCCCGCCCTGCTGCCATTTCCAGACAATATTATTGCCAAATCTTCTCCCATTTTCCCGATCATGTAGAACAGATATCCCCTGTATTTTGATCCCATTTATATCAAAATCACCTGAATCATACAGGATTTTTGGTTTACCCGGTAAGTCTTCAACGGCACCCTCATCCCAAAGATAACTACTTATGAGAATCAGATCGGCATCAACTTTCGGTGGACGATACCCCGCAGTACAACCTATGGTTCTAAATGGATTTACCAATATTTTCAGTCCATTACCACTAAAGAGAAAACAAGTTTGACCCAACCACTCTACTAAGACAGAGTTATCGTTGAGAGATAATTTCCCCTTGGCTGCAATAGATGTTCTTGGACTAAAAACAACAGTTCCAACAGTAGCCAGACCTGCACCGAGAATTTCCCTTCTTTTCATACGGGGTTTAGCTCCTGTAAAAAATTGCTCAACAGTCTCTTGCCAGCCACGGTTAAAATACTTTCGGGATGAAACTGTACTCCCTGAATGTGTCTATAATCCCGGTGTCTAACTCCCATTATAGTACCATCTGCAAGCCAAGCAGTAACTTCCAAAACAGGAGGTATAGTATCTGATTCAATGATCAAACTGTGATAGCGGGTAGCCTCAAAGGGATTTTCTAAATCTGCAAATACCCCGAGATTGTTGTGATAGATCTCGGAAGTCTTACCATGCATCAAAACCGGAGCATGCACTATTTGCCCCCCGAAAGCCTGGCCAATACTTTGATGTCCTAGACATACCCCCAGTATAGGAACGTAAGGTCCCAACTCTTCAATTACAGCCAGTGAAACGCCTGAATTTTCCGGTCTTCCTGGTCCAGGTGAGATAACTATTGCGCTCGGTTGTAAGTATTTTATGTGATCTACATCAATCTTATCATTTCGATAAACCTCTACTGATGATGCCACAGGCATTTTAAGCCCTATTTCGCCCAAATACTGTACTAAATTGTACGTAAAACTATCGTAATTATCTATAACAAGAATCAAAGCAATATTCCCAATACTAATTTCTCCAGCTAAGGATATCTCAAAAGAATTTGTGATGCAGAGCAGGGAGAAAAATTAAGATAGCTACAAAAACTGCCGTCAGTGCCGATATCAAAACTGCTCCCGCTGCACAGTCTTTGGCTATTTTAGCTAACTTATGATATGAATGTCCAATTGTTAGATCAACTACAGACTCCAAAGAGGTATTTATCAGCTCCAGTACCATAACTAAAGCCGAAGTCAGGACTATTAAAGCCATTTCCAAAGGACTCAAGCTCACAATCAAGCCAAGTAGAATTGCTACTACAGCCATAAACGTATGGATACGGAAATTACGCTGTGTTGCAAAGGAATAACGTATTCCATCAATTGCGTACTGAAAACTAAGTAAAAGATTGGAGGCGACTCGCCAAGAGAGAAGACGTTCATGGTGAACAGAAGATTTCTCTTTATTTTCAATAGGTACAATTCCTATGGGTACTATTTTGCCTCTGGAATGATTGGTCTGTAAAGGTTTCAAGTTAAATTCCATATCGTTTTCAGAGATTTCCATTTTCTAAGGTAGATCCTGCGAGTCCTACACTTTTTAGTAAACTGGACTGCTTAGCTAACATAGCCTCTAAACTTTCGAGATTAGGATGATCCCAACCCAATAGATGAAGCAGTCCGTGTGAGGCCAACCAAGCTAACTCAATCTGCAAAGAATGACTCTGTTTAAGAGCCTGTTTCTTGGCAGTATCTAAAGAAATAATAATATCTCCAAGATAAATAGGATCGCAGGACAATTCTGTCAATTTAGGTACATTTACTTCAAGCGCAGCAAAAGCCAGAACGTCAGTTGGTTTATCTTGAGCGCGGTATGTTGAATTTAAGGATTGAATTTCTGAATCATCAGTCAGTCTCAGGCTCACCTCAAATCCCTCTCCTTCTTGGTTTTTTGGTAAGCTTTCTGATAAATTCTCCAGCCAAATACTGAACCAATCCGTCCAAGGAATATCTAGTTTGGATTCGACAATATCTTGTAGATTAAATTCTAACAACATGGTAGAAATTAGTGAAAATCAACGTGTCAGATAAGATATTCCAACTAAAACCCCTAAAAGTGACAATGTAGTCAAAAAAAAGTGCTTCAATGAGGTTCCTTTTTTGCGTACCATGTTCCGCATCGCCAGCTTTACATAACTTGGCTGGGGCTCATTGTTTTGTACTTCCTGAGTGGTATCCATAGAAGTCTTGAAATTTGGATAAAGTATACAGCTAATTTAACAGTTTGTAGTCAAAAAAGCTACAATTGCCTAAAATACATATTTTTTGTTTATGTACGACTTGCCAGAGAACAAAGAAAAATTTAAAAAATTACAAGGCAACCTAAAAGATCTATTGCATAACGAAAAAGATTTGGGAGAAGGGGATCTCGATATCCTAGTTGTTCCTTCTTTTAGCATAGATCAGGAAGTGGGATCTAATGTTTTGGGCTTTTTGCACTACGAAGAAAGGCTTTTGTTTTCTCTGATAAGGTTACGTAATCCTCGCACCAGACTTATCTATGTAACAGCACAACCACTGCCAAACATAGTTATAGACTATTATCTTGAGCTGCTCTCCGGGATACCTTTTGGGCACGCTAGAGAGAGACTGCTAATGCTCTATTTGTATGATAATTCTCTCAAGCCGCTTACACAGAAAATTTTGGAGCGACCTCGCCTAATGGCAAGAATCAAATCAACCTTGAGACCTGGCAAGTCCTATATGGTTTGCTACAATTCAACTGCCTTGGAAGCGGAGCTTTCTCTTGCCTTAGACATACCATTACTTGGATGTGATCCTGATTTATTGTATTGGGGTTCTAAAAGCGGAAGCCGTGAAATTTTCCATGACTGTAAAATCCCTCATCCTGCCGGTAGCCTTCAGGTCAAAAACGTACCGGATTTAGTCGAACAAATCAAAAAACTACAAGAACAAAAGCCCTCTCTAGAGAGAATGGTAATCAAGCTCAATGAAGGGGTTTCTGGAGAAGGCAACGCCATTCTTAGTTTAGATCCTGATGACAACAAAGATACTGATTGGCAAAAGAGCCTGGAAAATCTAAAATTTCAAGCTGTAAGCGAAAGCTGGAATCACTTTGCGCGGAAAATTGAAGAACTAGGCGCAATTGTAGAAGAATATATTGAGGGTTCCCTGAAGAGATCTCCTTCAGTGCAAGGATATATCTCCCCTAATGGCGAGGTAGAGATAGTCTCAACCCACGATCAGATCCTAGGTGGTCCAGATGGTCAGGTATACCTAGGTTGCACTTTTCCTGCCGATCAGTCTTATCGTGAGCAATTACGAGATCATGGATTGAAAATCGGACAGGCATTAGCCGCTAAAGGTGCAATTGAACGCTTTGGAGTTGATTTTGTGGCAGTTTGGTCTCAACAAAAGCAACAATGGGATCTCTATGCCGTTGAGATTAACCTTCGCAAAGGTGGTACAACGCATCCATTTATGACTTTACAATTATTGACCAATGGAAAGTACGATAATAGTAATGGGTTGTTCTATAGTCCTTATGGGCAAGAAAAGTACTATTTTTCTACTGATAATCTTTGCAAGCCTCAATATGGTGGAATGCTCCCCACAGATTTGATGGATATCATTGCCAAACATCGTGTCCACTTTGATAGCGGACTTTTGGAGGGTACTGTTTTTCACCTGATGGGCGCTCTTTCTGAATTTGGTAAACTCGGACTGACCTGCATTGGCAATTCACATCAACAGGCACAGGAAATCTATGCTCAGATAGAAAGTATCTTAGATCAAGAGACATCCTCGGAACCACATCATGGTGCTTTGTATTCTCCTGTTAGCTGGTATGTCAGATGAGTGCATACAAACAGTTTTTTATGTTTCCATATGCTGTCTGATTTATAACTCAAATGTCTGCCCACATTCTACAAAGCCATTGAAACCGTCTTTTTTAGCTGAAGGCAATGGACCTGGCTGATATCCATAAAGCCACATCTTTATCTTTATATGGTCTGGCAGTGTAACCAATTCATCATAATGAGCATGAACAGGAGTCTTTTTTGTTGATATCTCACAATCTTGAAAAATAAGGGTGGCATGTTTATAGTAGTCTTCTGACCAATTAGAACAGAATTTAGTGTCTGTAGTTATAAATACCTGATTTTGTCCCGTATTAAAAAATAAGCCATAACTGGGCATGACAAGATATTTCCCGTCTACATGCATAACCTTAACCAAATTAAATTTGATTTGTTGCCAAAGAAATGATCTATCAGAATCAATCGATTTAATACAAAAAAAAGTATTTATATCGGCAAGATCTCCTTCTATAATAGACATTGCACCCGATAAATAATTTGACCATAAAGTAGCAGCAATATCCTTGCTTAAATATAAATTAGGCTTTTCACATCTAGTATCAAACTGAGTACTTAAACCAATATACTCCAATCCTCCCGCATGATCAGAATGTAAATGACTGATATAAATATCTGTAATATCTACATAAGAATAACCAGCTTTATAAAGAGAAAATCGAATATCGGAACCACAATCTATTAACAACTTATTATTTAGTTCGTTAATTAAAAGTATATTGGAGTGAAAATTGCTAGTGCCCACAGTAAAAGCAGAGCCAGATCCTAAAAAAGTAAGTTTCATGTTAATTATACGTGAGTTCAAAGGTATGATCAGAATGAATCTGTATCCCAGTAAACAAACTTTCGTTTGGGAAAAAGCCGATGCATTGCCTCATTTTCCCTAGAGGTACAAGTATTGTCCCAGTTGAGTCCTGCCCAGTCAGTTACCCCAAAAAGAAAAAGAGAAATGAAGTGGCTTTGCTCTAACTTGAGAGAGCTACCTGATTCAACAAAACGCACTAGATAGAAATCATCTTGTGAGTCTATTTGAAAAATATCTTGCCAGCAAATTCCCTTTAAGGCTAGTCTGTAATTCCAGCAATTGGTTAGTTTCCTTAGTATCGATTTGATATTAAGTATTTTATACATTTGCACCATATATTGATCCGGTGCTAAATTCACTCCACATGTATCATTAGTGAGCCTTTGATAGGGAGGAGCGCACAACTCCGAAACTAATCTCGAATCATATATATCTTCATAATAAATCTCTGAAAATCCTGCCGATTCTAGCCAATCAACCTGGGCGCAAAATAGCGCATCTATTGCTTGTTCGTGTCCATCGAGGCAACCAAACTCACGCGCTTTCAATCCATAGACCCCTGTTGTATTGTTTGCATCTAGGGCTTTACAAACCATGTACGCAACAACCATATCATCTTTCTGGGCTACCATCACTACGCCCTTATCTTCTATCTGATAAATCCAATGTGTTGACTGTCTTTTTAGTGTACCATTAATTTTCTTGCTGAACTGCTGGTGAATGGCCAATAAGGACTCAGCATCGCTATATCTATTAAAAGCCCTCAGTTGATAGTTTAATCCACAAGAATTAAAGCGTAAGTTTTCTAACTTAATCTTGCGATATGAAGAATGTATGCTGCAGTAGCCAACCTTTGCATACCATCTCTCAAGCCATGGAAAGACCAGTGAGAGATCATAGCCATCTTCTTGCGCTGATTTAATTAGTTTTTTCATCAACTCTAATCCATAACCCTTGCCGCGCTCTGCTGGGTGAGTTGTGATGATACCTACGGCAGCAGTCTCTAAATCCACCCCATCTATTTGGCATATCGTATTAGTAATACATCCATTAGAGATAGCGGATTTATCGTTGTAAAGAACAAAGAAGTTATCGTATTTAAAATCCAAATTGTACTTAGCATTAGCTAGATCATACTGGAAGCTAACCTCAGTCAAATAGCATATATCATTAAAATTACTACTGCTGGCTCTTTGACACACTATATTGCTCATATAACTCCCTTATCCTAGTTGTCTTGTATTTTTTCTCTTGTAGAAACTTCAAAAATATCTCAAATTCAGATCTGGCAAACTCTGTAAAGGCTTTTGGATTTTCTACAATATGATGAAACATAAAAATAGCCCAACCCCCATTTTCAACTGTATGTTGAGCTATTTGAGCCAGTTTATTAGCTGAGGTAAATGGCGTTACATTAATTGCTCGCAAACGATACCAGTCTGCAGGAGGAAGTGTCTCTGGTCCCCCTGAAATCAAACGGGCACTACCGAAATATTGACCAACTCTTTCTCTAGAGAGCCGGTTCATTTTTCCAAGCGGATAGGCAAAGTGAAGGGGAAAGATCGCCCAGTCCTGCTGCTTGAAAAAAGCTATCACATAATCCATTTCTTGTATGAATTGGTCAGAGGACATTTGCGTTAAGGCATCGCTATGATGTGCTCCAACTTCCCAATCATATTCATTTACTAATGCTTGTAACTCTTGAATTGTTAGATAACCTGGCTGATTTAACTGTCTTGGCATCACAAAAGCTGTTGCTCTCAAAAAAATATCTTCTTGAGGGTTTGAATATCTTTTTAGTAAATGAGCTACTATCTCAAAATGATGCCGATATCCATCATCAAAGTGTAAAGAAATGCATCCACCTTGAGCTCGAGGAGACTTTGTAACATTTCTAAGATGAATCTCTACTGGAGTTAGAAGACTATCTTCCGTCATGATCCTCAAATATCTTATTCTTTCTTGAGAATCTTCACGAGTCATTCCAAAGAGAGTTCCATTAGACATTGAGATATGCAAGGTCGTCCACTCACCTTCTGCTAGAAAGTTTGCTTCAGTATCTTCTAACAATGGAACATCTAATAATATATATTTATTCCCGTCTATCTGATTTGGTTGGAGTTTAAAGTGTAAATACTTTAATCCTTGCAAGTGATTAATCTTTATATCTAGAACTAAATTTTCTTGGCTAATATTGATCCCTTCACTTAATTCCATCTCTGCCAGAAGAAACTGTTCTTTGCCATTGGTTCTGATAGTCACTTGATCTTGGAAAACCTTTAACTCGCCTTCTAAAGAGAGTAATCTCCAATTATTTGTCATATTTTGAGCATCTTGATTAAAAGTCATGAAAATTTCCCCAATGACGTAGATCTTCTTGTGATAATTTTTGCACTACCGTGATTCTCGATATTTTTTGATCCTGAAGCACTTGAAAATCCGGACGATTTGTCTGCAGGTAATTAATAAACTTTAATACTGTTGGACGATCATTATCTGGAATCAGAATGAAACCTCCAATTGTTGTCATAGCACTGACAAAATGAAAGTCCACAAAAAGATCATCTATCCTACCACCTGCATCAAGAAAACTCAAATCAAATATTCTTGAGCTTTGCATTAGCTCAGCCAAGACCGGAGAGGATAATCCAGGCAACATCTCTAGTTGCTCGGTAAATCCAAAACGAGCTATGTTGATCAGTCCTACTTTGGTGAACTGTAAGCTGTCAATTGCTGTATGCTTTAATCCTGTAGCCAGCATGATAGTCATAGCTGAAGCGCCCTCACCCAGACCAACATCAAGAGTTCTTTGGATAGAAGGATAGCTTTTAATAAACTTGTATAACCATATTGCAACCTTAAGATCGATTGCCATTTCCGTCCGTTCCATCAAGTTCATTATTTCTATTAATCGTTCCATGACTATTACAGTTTTTTGGGCAACTTAGCAAATCGACTATATTTTTCCCACTTCTGTTGGGGATAAAAAAGCAATTGGATTTGATAGTAAGTCCTGTTGAATAAAAGAAAGTAATTATAGGCAAAGCTATAAAGAAAATTTGATTTTAGGTCATAGTTACAAAATTGTATAAGCCCCGAAAGGGTAAATGGAAAAAACTGCGCCAATAACACCATACCAATAAAGTACCAGTCCTGCAGAAAGATTGATCTTATTACATAGCACCAAGAGAGTGTAAAGGTGATGGGCCAATATAATATCCTAATTAGCATAAAAAGTATATGATATCGAGATCTCGTATTCAATTCAGTCCAATTAGATAGCCTTGCAATAACTACTTGTAGATATCCTTGCGACCAGCGCTTTCGCTGCTTATTTAATGATTTTAATGTTTCAGGGACTACAGTATAGCAGACCAGGTATGGACAGAAACTCAGACGATAGTAGCGCTCCACTAGTTGGGCTGTTAAATCAACATCCTCTGCCAGAAAATCGTTAGATAATGGCCCTACAGATTTCAGAGATTTTGTCAGAAATAGACCTACAGCTCCAGGTATTACATCTTGCGTTCTGTCAGATTTAATACATTGGAAATGATTTTGAAAAATCCTGAACAGCCACAAATCTTCGACATATTCCATAACTTGCATTTTGGCAATGGTTAATTGTGGATTTGCAACTAATAAAACTCCCCCAATGGCATCATCTCCATAATAGGTAATATACTGGATTGCTTTTTTAAAAGAATCAGAAGGAAATATACAATCAGCATCTACCATCATGGTGTACTCTGTATTGACATGATTGATCCCATTGGTCAGTGCCTGCGCTTTTCCTTTATTTTCCTGCCGCAAGTAAAGAATCTTATTGTTGGCAATCTCTTTGACTAATCTCCCAGTTTTATCAGTAGAACCCTCATCTACGACGATAATTTTTATCATTGGATAGTCTACTTCTAAAAGAGATTTCAGAGTTAATTCAATTACATCTTCTTCATTATAGGCAGGCACAATTACTGTTAATCCCGGCCATTTGTCATCTTCAATTTTAGCAAGATGGTTCTCTTTTCTTTGTTTTAAATATAATGATGCAAAAATAAAAGATCTTACAATAAAGTAACAGGTTGTAATGATGCAATAGTAGAAGAAAAAACTATCAAAGGCAGAATTATTTCTTCTTTCTATAAATACTAGGATAATGAGAATATTGAGTACAAAACTGATTGGTAAATACAGTGATAATTTAAAAAAGTTTTTGATATCTATCATAAAAAACTAAATATCTTACATAGTAATCTTATATAGTAATATTGATTGATAATTGCTGTCAAATACTCCTCAAAGCCACAATAGGATCAAGTTTAGACGCTCGTTGAGCAGGAACAACCCCAAAAAACAAACCAATAGATCCCGAGATTCCCACAGATATACATATAGCAACAGGAGAAATGCCAGGCTTGAGCGGTGTGAAATTGCCAATAAGCAAAAGAGAGCCAACTCCAATTAAAGTACCCAATATTCCGCCAGCTACCGAGAGAATAGTAGCTTCAATCAAAAACTGCAAGAGAATATCGCTTTCCTTAGCACCAAGAGCCTTGCGTAGTCCAATTTCCTGGGTTCTCTCAGTCACAGAAACCAGCATGATGTTCATTACGCCAATTCCACCTACCAGCAAGGAAATACCGGCTATAGCTGCCAAAAGAGCAGTCAGTCCAGACGTGATAGTCCCCACAATGCTCAGGATATCCTTTTGGGTTCTGACAGTAAAATCATCATCGGTCATGATTTTGTGTCGACGGCGCAGCAAATTTTCAATTTGGAACTTAGTTGCTCGAATATCAGATTCATCCTTAGCTTGTACTGAGATAAATGATATTTGCATTCCATAGAGTGAAGTACGACCGACAACCTGGTTAGCCATAGTTGTAATAGGAATGAAGACCGAATCATCCTGGTTAGTACCCAAGAATGAACCTTTTGAGTCCATAACACCAATGACTTGAAAACTGATTCCTTTAATTCGAATAGATTGACCAAGCGGTTCTTCTAAACCAAAAAAACGATCTGCAAGTTCCGAACCTAGAACTACTACCCGATTGTTGCGCTTTAGATCAATTTCATTGAAAAAACGACCCTTAGCCACACTGAAACTTCGAGTTTCTAAGAACTCGGGTGTTACGCCAAGGACAGGACTGTTGGTGTTTTGGTTGCCATGGCTGAGAACCTGGGACAGAGTCAGTTGAGGTGCTACTTGAAAAGCCGTAGGAACTTGACTTTTGATAGCAGCGGCATCTTCATATATCAGAGTTTTGGGTAATTCAAATTGAGTGCGGCGTGCTTCTTCTGATCCGGGCACCACAAATAGAAGATTTGGTCCCAAGGATTCAAATTGATCTGAGGCAAGTTTCTGAGCGCCTTGACCGACCCCAATCATCCCGATAACTGAGGCATTGCCAATGACTATACCCAACATAGTCAGCGCTGAACGCAGCCGGTTAGATATTAGGGTATTAGTAGCCATCTTTATGGTTTCCTTGACGTCCATCTGTTCAAGTATCCTCAATTGAGCCTTATTTTTTATCTTTCGTATTCTTACTTTTGGGTAAATCTATAAATACTCGCTCACCTGAGGTTATCCCGGAAAGTATCTCAGTCTTATCATCGATAACCGTACCGATTTTGACTTGTTTAAATTGGGGTTCACTTTTGGGATCGGGAATCATAACCCCAGTCTTACCGCCTTGAGTAACGATTGAGACAGTAGGTACTACCAAAGCATTTGGAATAGATTTACCTAGAAAAACCACATCTACATTCATCTTTGACCGGAGTTTATTTTGCCCTGTCACCAGAGAAATAATCACATCAAAAGAAGTTACATTTTGTTGTATGACCGCTTCAGGGGCAATTCGTACAATTTTTCCCTCAAAGTCCTCATTGGGATAGGCATCGGCGGTAATCTTAACTTTTTGCCCAGGACTTAATTGACCAATATCTACTTCAGGAACTTTCGCTCTGACCTGTAAACCTTTAGCCAAAGCTAAAATAGACGTCTTAGGACCGGAATCATCAGTTGAGGAAGAGACCGAAGTACTCGGCGTAACAAAAGCTCCTATTTCAGCGTAGCGCTGAGTAACAATTCCAGCAAAAGGAGCCGTTATTTTAGTATCTTGGGATTGGATTTGGATCAGTTGAAGTTGACTTTGGGCAGATTTGACAGCTGCTTGCAATTGGGATATCTGTGATTGGGCACTCTGTTGCTTTTGCTGGTAAGCAATCTGTGCTTCATCAGCCAAGGACTTGGTCTGCTCCAATGCATGTTTTAACTGATCAATGTCAGGATGACCGGTAATCTGTACCTGTTCTAATCTCTGTCTTAAATCCAATAAATTGGCCTGGGCGGTAGTTAGTTCACTGGTTATCGAATCAAACTGATCTTTAGTGATCGCCCCTTCTTTGACCAGATATTCATTGCGCTTTGCTCTAGCCTGGGCCAATTTAACTCGGGTTTCTGCCTGGCTCAGCTGCGCCTTAGCTTGTTCAATTTGACGGGGTATACGTACTTGGGCTTCTTTGAGTGAAGCTTCAGATTGACCTATCTTGTTTTTAGCTTCTTGCACTCTAATTTGAGACTGTCGAACTTCTCCGGGAATAGAGACCCTAGCTTCTGCCAATTTAGCCTGGGCTTGGTTGAGTTGTGATTGAGACTGAAGATACTGCGCCTGAAGTTCACGGTTATCCATGACAGCTAAAAGCTGATCTTTTTTGACTGATACTCCTTGTTCTACCAAAAGAGATACCAGACGACCGGCAGATTTAGGGCCAATATTGACACTTTGCACCGGCTCTACCGAAGCACTAGCCTTAATTGCTACAGGAAGAGTCTCTCTCGAGGCAAGAACTGTCAACTTATTGAGATCGTTCTTAGAATCAGAAGGATGAGTTGATCGATAGCCCACCAAACCTGCCAACACTAATCCCCCAAGCGCCAACCCCAAAACCCAAGGCAAACGCCGATTTTCAATTTTAATGCGCAGTGGTTGTTGCATATCTTCTATTCTACGCTTTTGCCTAATACTTTATATATCTTAATATTACTTTGATTTTGTTGAAATGTGAGGGCAGACAAAGCTTAAGATATAAGATTGAAACCTCTTGGTGAGTCAACAATCTATGAGTGAACAGTTTGATTACGATTTAGTGATTATTGGTGCAGGAGTAGGTGGACATGGAGCTGCGCTACATGCAGTCAAATTGGGATTACGTACTGCAATTATTGAAGCCAAAGACATGGGAGGAACCTGCGTAAATCGGGGTTGTATTCCTTCTAAAGCGCTTTTGGCGGCCTCGGGTAAAGTACGGGAACTAAAAGATAGTCATCATTTTGAAACTCTTGGTATATCAATTGGATCGGTGGATTTTGAACGTGAAGACATTGCCAAGCATGCCCACAATCTGGTAGATAAAATCCGCGGCGATCTCACCAACAGTCTGACGAGATTAAAAGTAGAAACAATAAGAGGATGGGGTAAAGTAGCAGGATCGCAAAAAGTCAGCGTGATTAACGATAATGGAGAAAAGATCTTAACAACAAAAGATATCCTGCTGTGCCCGGGTTCTATACCTTTTGTACCGCCAGGAATTGAGATTGATCACAAGACGGTATTTACCAGTGATGATGCAGTCAGACTCGATATTCTACCTGATTGGATCGCGATCATAGGTAGTGGATACATCGGACTGGAGTTTTCTGATATCTACACCGCACTTGGTTGTGAAGTTACAATCATTGAGTTTCTGGATCACTTGATGCCTGGTTTTGATCCCGAAATTTCTAAATTGGCAGAGCGTATTTTGATCAAGCCAAGGGATATCGAAACCTATACTAGTACCTTGGCTAAAACTGTTAAGCCTGGCTCTCCAGTGGTGATTGAATTAGCTGATGCCAAAACCAAAGAAATTATAGAAACCTTGGAAGTCGATGCCTGCTTAGTTGCCACGGGGCGGATTCCTGCCACCAAAAATCTCGGACTAGAGACTGTTGGAGTACAGACCGATAAAAGAGGTTTCATTGAAGTCAATGACAATATGTCTGTAATCCAAGATGAACAGCCCATTCCTCATCTCTGGGCCGTGGGAGATGCCACAGGTAAGATGATGTTAGCCCATGCCGCTTCCGGTCAAGGCGTGATCGCCGTGGAAAACATCTGTGGCAATAAAATGAGCATTGACTATCGTAGTATTCCGGCTGCAGCTTTCACTCATCCAGAAATCAGTTATGTTGGTCTAAGTGAACCTCAAGCTAGGGAACTAGGTGAAAAAGAAGGCTGGAAAGTATCAAGTGTTAAAACTTACTTTAAGGGAAATTCCAAAGCACTGGCAGAAGGAGAGACTGAGGGGATGGCCAAAGTTGTTTATCGCGGCGATACCGGAGAAGTTCTAGGAGTACATATTATTGGTATTCATGCCTCGGATTTGATTCAAGAAGCGGCCAATGCTATTGCTAAGAGAGAAATTGTCCAAAATCTGGCTTTTAATATTCATACTCATCCTACTCTCTCTGAAGTTCTAGATGAAGCCTACAAAAGGGCTCAAGTGTAGTATAGTTTTAGTGTTAAAATGATACATATTCTGTCTTTACTGGATATGGGCTTATTCCTGTTTGCCTAATAAGATAGAATTGTATAAATTTATTTATTTTAATTAGACCTAAAATTCTATGACCCGTAGACGCTCTATACCCTGGATTTATCGTTGGTCTCGTCCAGTAATTGGTGCAATAGCTATATTGGGCGCTCTAATTACCGGCTATCTAACTTTTGAGAAATTGACAGGTTCTCAAGTTTTGTGTAAGGCAGGATGCGATATTGTACTTTCTAGTCCCTATGCTTTTCTCTTTGGCTTGCCTTTGAGTTTATTTGGCTGCTTAGCCTATATTTCAATGGCAGTATTGGCTTTGACTCCTTTGCTAATGGCATCGGATAAAGGTCGGGGAAGTCTACGTGTGCGAACTGAAGATATCACTTGGTGGCTTCTATTGGTTGGCTCTGTTTCCATGATGGTCTTCAGTGGCTATCTGATGTTTATACTGGCTACGCAAATTAAGGCCCTGTGCCCTTACTGTATTGCTTCGGCTATTTTTTCATTGACTTTGCTCATTTTTACCCTCAAGGGGAGAGATTGGCCCGAACTTGGACAGATATTTTTTGTAATCATTGCAGCCGGTATGATTACCTTGGTTGGAACATTAGCGGTCTATGCTAATGTCAACAAGCCCAACACCACTATGGTCGGCAATGTCATAAATAGAACCACTACCTATCCAGAACCTCCTCATGGCTGGGAAGTTAAAACCGTATCAGGTCCTGCCGAATTGGCTCTCAGCGATCATCTCAAAAAAATCGGTGCCAAGATGTACGGAGCATGGTGGTGTCCACATTGTTTTGATCAAAAGCAACTCTTTGGAAATGAGGCAACTAAACGCCTTCCCTATATTGAATGTGCTGAAAAAGGTGTCAATCCCAATCCTGATGCCTGCGTGGCGGCCAAAGTTGAATCTTTCCCTACTTGGATAATCCGTGGTAAGACATACTCTGGAACCCAGGAGCTTAAGAAATTGGCAGAATATTCTGGCTATAAAGGACCAAGCAACTTCAAATACAGTATGAAGTAAACAAGTGATGCAATCTGAGCTAATTAAAAAGGGAATTAATGCTGCCCAAAATTATCTACTAGGTGAACAATATCCTGAAGGTTACTGGTGGGCTGAGCTAGAATCCAATGTCTCAATCACTGCTGAGGTGATTTTACTTTACAAGATCTGGGGAAAGGCTGCTAGAATCCCTATAGAAAAAGCACGAAACTATCTCCAAGGAAAACAGAGAGCTAGCGGAGGCTGGGAAATTTATTACGGAGATGGAGGAGACCTTAGTACTTCAATTGAAGCATATATGGGATTGCGGCTTCTTGGTGTACCCTCAAGTGAGCCTCAAATGCAAAGAGCAGCTCATTTTATCAGAGAAAAAGGAGGAATAAGTAAAAGCAGGATATTCACTAAAATCCATCTTGCACTCATTGGCTGCTACCAATGGGAAGGTATCCCTTCTATTCCTGCCTGGATCATGCTCTTGCCAGACTGGTTTCCCTTTACTATCTATGAAATGTCTAGCTGGGCCAGAAGCAGCACAGTTCCGCTTCTATTGGTCTTTGATCGCAAGCCGGTATACTATCAGCAAATTTCTCTCGATGAGCTTTTTAGTGAAGGTAAGGAGAATGTCAAATATCAGTTGCCTCTCAAGGGACAGTGGAGTGATATTTTTGTTGGACTAGATAATCTTTTTAAGTTTGCCGAGCAATTCAATCTAGTACCTTTGAGACAAGAAGGGCTGACACTTGCGCAAAAATGGATAATAACTAGACAAGAAGAATCTGGAGATTGGGGTGGGATCATTCCAGCTATGTTGAATTCGCTTCTGGCTCTAAAGGTAATGGACTACGATTCCAGCGATCCTGCGGTTGTACGTGGTTTTCAAGCAGTCGATAGCTTTACCATTGAAACTGAAGATAGCTATAGAATTCAAGCATGTGTATCGCCTGTATGGGATACTGCTTGGGTAATTAGAGCTCTTAGGGAATCAGGTATTGCTGCCAATGATCCTAACTTGGTTAAAGCTGGCCAATGGCTTTTGGAGAAACAAATTCTCTGCTATGGAGATTGGAGTATCAAAAACAAACTAGCTCAACCAGGTGGCTGGGCTTTTGAATTTTATAATCGTTTTTATCCTGATATTGACGATTCGGCTGTGGTAGTTATGTCACTGGCTGAGTTGGATCTGCCCCAGCAAGCTCTTAAGGAAACAGCTATCAAGCGTACTTTGGACTGGATTGCCTCTATGCAATGTAACGAAGAGGGAGGCTGGGCAGCTTTTGATATTGACAATGACCAGGCTTGGCTCAATGAACTGCCTTATGCTGATCTCAAGGCAATGATTGATCCTAATACTGCCGATGTAACAGCTAGGGTACTGGAAATGGTTGGTGCCTGCTCACTGTCAATGAATCCCGAAAGAATAGAGAGGGGGCTAAAATATCTAGAAATTCAACAAGAAAAAGATGGCAGCTGGTTTGGTCGCTGGGGTGTCAACTATATCTATGGAACTAGTGGTGTTATTTCAGCCTTGTCTGTTATCTCGCCCGATAAACACTATAGTGAGATTTCCAGGGCAGTAGACTGGCTAGTGAGCTGCCAAAATCCTGATGGAGGCTGGGGTGAAAGCTGTGCGAGCTATAAAGATCCTCAACTTAAGGGTAAGGGCAAGAGCACTGCTTCTCAGACAGCCTGGGCTTTGATTGGATTGCTTGATGGAGGATCCAGGTTAAAAAAATGGGCACATTCCTCTATACAAAAAGGAATAGAATATCTCGTCAAACAACAATTGACAGATGGTAGTTGGAACGAAGAAGAGTTTACAGGTACTGGTTTTCCTGGGCATTTCTATTTAAAATATCATTTCTATGCGCAATATTTCCCTCTGATTGCATTCTCTCGCTATCTAAAGTATTTACAAGATGAGCCATTTAAGCCCAGCTAGGATCATCTGCTCTTCTTTTATCCTCTTGTTTCTCAGCTCGGGCTTGTCCGCCCAGGCCCAGATAGAAATAGATCCCAAAATCTTACAGGAAAGTCCTACTTTGCGACATTGGCAAAAGGAAATCCCTGATATCTTGTGGGAAATAGATCATGATCCCAGCTTTAATACTCATCTTCGTCTTGGTTATCTGCAATCTCCCTCCGAGCATAGCAGTTCGGGTTTAGAAGCAGGGGCAGATGATATATTCATCGGCAGAACCGGATTAACTCTCTCAGGCGATTATCAGACATATTTTGCTAAAAACAACAACAGTACCGCTGTTGATTTGCAATATTATGTTTTACCCTTAGGCTATGTAGTCAATATTGCTCCAATAGTGGGTTATCGGGATATCAACACCGAAAACTACAGTACTAATGGACTTAATCTTGGCGCTAGATTGAAGCTAGTTTTATCGCGCAATGATGCAGCCGATATTTCTTTAAGCCAAAGTTTTGTCAATCTAGGTAGCAATGATCAAGTAGGGCTCACTAGAATTTCAGCAGGCTACGCGTTAAGTCCCAGATTAAGAATTGCGGCCGAAATACAAGAACAAAACTCTCGTATGAGCAAGCAAAGTAATGTAGGAATATTTCTAGAATGGATACTAAGGTAAATTATGCAAAAAGCTATAGAGATAATTGGTCTATTTTGGTCAACATCACTGGAAGCTGAGCTGGAATATCGCTGGAATTTTTTAGTTGCCAGCCTGACTAGTTGCTTAAATCTAGTCGGTAGTATATTTAGCCTGTTTCTCTTTTATCGCACTGGTTACCATTTTGCCGGTTGGTCTTGGGCAGAGGCTATGATGGTGCTTAGTTTTTTTATCTTACTGCAGGGAATATCTAGTACGCTCTTCGAGCCAAATCTAAATCGTATTGTCAATCACATTCAGCAAGGAACTTTGGACTATATTTTGCTCAAGCCGATTAGTAGCCAGTTCTGGTTATCTTTGAGGGTGATTTCGATCTGGGGAATACCAGATCTATTATTTGCTTTAATAGTTATGATCTATTCTGGTAGGCAATTACATTTATCTTGGCACAGCTATCTATTATCCTTGCTTCCCATCTTAACTAGTTGCCTTATTCTCTATAGTATTTGGTATTTGCTGGCAACTACTAGCATCTGGTTTGTCAAGGTTAATAATATCACCGAAGTACTAAGAGGAGTGTTGCAGGCAGGACGTTATCCAATTTCGGCTTACCCAGTGATGTATCGGGCCTTTTTCACTTTTGTTATTCCGATAGTATTTTTGACAACAGTACCGGCTGAGACTGTATTGCATAGAGTTCCGACAAATCTTGCTATCGGTAGTTTTCTATTAGCAATTGTACTGCCAATAATAGCCAATCTTTTCTGGCGCTATGCTCTGCGCTTTTATACCAGCGCATCTAGTTAACCTGAGTTCGGGATAAGCAATCCTTGAAAGCCTTGTTCTTTCGTAGTTTATCTCAGTCTAATTGTAAAAATGTTATCGATGATGATCCATCGTTGAGAGAATATCCAATAATAGTGGATATTTTAGAGAAAATGTTA
>CAIPYC010000112.1 GCA_903869185.1 uncultured cyanobacterium
TTAGACCATCTATTTCAATTGACTCTATTACTTTTGTCCGTAAGTCGTAACCATAAGTTTTGGGCATTCTTCTATCTTACCTCTTTGTAAGGTCCGACTTCAGCTATATCTCTGTCTTCAATTTTTGTCCTGTACGTAGGTATTTTTTATTCTAGTATCTAGATAATCTCCATTTACTTTAATAATCGTACATGTTGTATGTTGTATAGGAAGAGAACCATTAATTGAATCTTCTGTATGAATAATACTTGGAGTAATACCAATTTTCTCTAAAGCAATTTCAATTAATCGGTCAAAGTTAGTTGTGATAATAACTTTGAGATAACCCTTTTCTACTAATTTTGCTATTGCATTGTGAGCTTGTGTAGGAACTTAATTCCTCCCTCTTCAATTTCTTGTGCTGTAGGTTCAAAGTAACTTTTTAATAATTGCCTACGATCAGATGGTGTTTTAGCTATTTCATATAATAATTTTGGATAGTCTGGTTCATCGACACTATAGTTTTTCTGATACCAATCCACAGGATCAAACTCAGAGCCGTCATCTTCTCTCTTTAAAGTTGCTAATTTACGAATTAAATCTATCATAATATCCCAACCTGTGGGAATTTGTGCGGCTTTAGATACTCCAGATCCCAATAATAGAGCATATACTCCGGGGCTAGAATGTACAGAAAATGCTAATGATAATATAGGTTCAATCATAAAACAATTTTAATAAGAAAAATATCGCTCTGTTACAAAAACAATTAGCAATAATTAAATTTTATCATGATAATACGATATTAAATTACTAATCCGATTTTTGTTTCTCTTCTTGTCAGTTGGAGCTTAGCAAAATTGTGGGATATCAATTCAAATAAATTGACTACAATGATCAGATTGAACTAGCTAAGTTTTGTGAGTTGTTATTGCAAAAGAAAAGATTAATGTCTCACTATGGTGAATTGAGCTTGACCTAACCAGAGTTATTAAACTGAGTTTTTTGTCTTAACAATTTATTACATTTTAGTCCTCTTTTGATAGTTGTGAGAGAATTAGAAATGTTTAATATCATAGGAAGATAACGATTATGTTTGGATTAGATCCTCAAGAAAGTCCCCTGTTGCTCCAAAACGGCAGAACTGCAACAGTAGTAGCTGTTTTGATGATAATTTTAGGATTATTTGCAATCATTCATCCGTTTTTTGCTTCTCTGGTAGCTTCTGGCGTTTTGGGTTTTGTATTGTTAATTTTTGGAATCCTACAATTGATCTATGGATTTCAAACCTCTAGAAAACACGTTGGATCTTTCATTTTCAATACTCTTCTTGGGCTTTTTTATATAGTTGCTGGACTTATTACAATTAGGAATCCAATACTCTCTATAGTTAATTTGACCTTACTGGTGGGCATCCTGTTTTTTGTCGAAGGCTCAATCCAAGTAATTCATGCCTTTGAAATGAAGCCAATGAAAAATTGGGGGTGGATGCTAGCCAGCGGAATCTCTGGTATCATTTTGGGAATTTTGATTTGGAGTAATTGGCCGGCTGATTCTCTGCAAATTCTTGGACTTTTAGTCGGAATCAATCTATTGACAACAGGTCTTGGTGTTCTAATGGTTTCCAGGGTAAGCACAAGAAGACTAAGAAATACTGTTTAAGCTAAATCCTGGCAATAATTCTAGGTATTTGCAGTGAATATCATTAATACACTCTGTAAGATACCAACAATTAAACCCAATACTCCTCCAAGATTGACTATGGCCTGGAGTTCGTTTTTGACGATGCCTTGAATAGCCAATTCCAGCTCTTCTGGAGAAGTGGAGTTGACCCTGGAAATGATAACTTGATCTATAGAAAGAATTGGAATGGCTTTTTCTACAATTTTTTCTAGATCCTCTTCCAGGTATCTCTCGAGAATTAAAGCAAGTTCTTTGCTGACAGGAGCCAGAGAATCATTTACTGCCGCCGAAGCCTGTAACCGTTTAATCAAAACACTGGCGACCTTATCCCAATCGATGGTTTTGCCAAATTTTTCAACAACGGTATCTCCTTTTTCTTGTAGGTATATCTTGACTACCTGTTTGCTTGCCATGCGCAGTTGCCTGATGGTTTCTACTGGTAAACCTATTAAAGATGAACGTTTGAGCCAGTTTCTAACCTTACTGCGTACTTCCATTGACAGGATGAATTCCTGCAATCTGGTGTTGGCAACTTCCTGTTCATCTACACAAAATGAACGCAGACGCAAAAGTGTATTTTTTAGGCCAAACAGATTGGCTACTACCCAGTAGGTTCCACTGGTTTTCTCACGAAAGATATCATCAATCACTTGAATATTGCGATCACTGAGAAAATTGACAATATAGTTACGCAGAGTATCTGGTGGCAAAAGATTATCCAGCATCCAATCTGATAACTGCTTAGCCTGAAGATCATTTAGTTTAAACTCGAGAATAATTTTATCGAAGATCTGATCAATTTGATCTTCTAGAAAATCATCTTTTCTGGCTAAAGCCTTGATCAGCCTGGGTAGAGAATCGTTAAAAAGATCTCTTAATATATTAGATACTATCGAAGTTGTCCTTTGTTGGCGATCTTCTTTTATTTGTTTAGAGGCCAACTGAAATAGCCAAGTGATTGCACCTTCTACCCGTTCGGTTTGCAAAAGACGTTTAGCCAGGTTTTGCATCTCTTGTGGAGTTAAAAGTGAGCCCATAATCGTATCGGAAATCTTTTGGGCCAAACGCGACTGATTAGCTGGAATCAAACCTGGGGTAAAGGGGATTTTGAATTTACCAACGAAGCGGGCTCGATACGGACGAAAGAGCATACTGATGGCAATATCATTAGTAAAGTAACCAATAATAGCTCCTGCCACAGGAGGAATAGCATACTTCCAAAAAGCGACTAGTTCCAATTTTTTTACTTTGTTAAAACTAAAACTCCCATCATTCCTTGGGCAATTGGATAGTGAACAGAGCGCGAAAAACCACTCTGGTAGCCTAATTCAACCTGATGCCTTCCCTGAGGAAACTTTTGTAGACTTTGGCTGATATAGGCGTAATCTTCCTTGTATCCGTATACCTGGGCAATGGGAACTACCAATGAATTCAAGTAGATATCCTGGAAAAGAGAAAATGTAGGATCATAGGGACGGTGAAAATCCAGTATAGAAGCACTGGAACCAGGTTTGAGCACCCGAAGTATCTCCTTGAGAGCTGTAGGGATATCATTTAGGTTACGCAGTCCATAGCCCATAGTTACACAATCGAAACTCTCGTTTGAAAAAGGTAATTCCAGCGCATCCCCCTGGATCCATTCTATGATCCAGGTAGGATATTTTTCTTTGGCAACAGCTAATTGTTCAATAGAAAAATCCAAACCGTGAACCTTACCGGTCTTACCAACTTTTTGAGATAATATCCCGGCCAAATCTCCACTACCGCAACAGATATCTAAAGCCCTACCTCCTTTATTGGGCCTACTCCATTTGACTGCCATCATTTTCCAGATATGATGCTGACCCAAGCTCAGCCACTGGTTAAGGGAGTCATATACCGGCGCTATACGATTAAAAAGCTCCTGTACCTTTTCTGTATGTTCTTTTTTTTCTGTGACCATATTTTCTGATTATACTAGAAGGCATCTTTCCCCTTAATTTGATCATGACTGATTCTTGGCGTTATATTCCTCTCATTGAAGCTAGTGGTCAACTGCAAATGTCGATCGATTTATATTTGCTGGAGAATTACAGAATGAGCCAGGGATCTTCTATACTCCGCTTTTATACTTGGTCGCCAGTTGCCATTTCTTTAGGGCGTCACCAGTATCAATACCCCCAATATTGGCAGGAAATCTACTATCAAGGATGTCATCTGGATATCATTAAGCGACCTACCGGCGGAAGGGCTGTGCTCCATCAGGGTGATCTCTGCTATAGCCTGATCACTCTAAGTCCGGTTGGTTCATTTCGCCAAGGATATATGAAGTTTTGTCAATTTTTACTCGAGGGCTGGGACGCGCTGGGAGTTGAATTGACTTATGGAAAGGATATTAACAGCTATGTTGAAAGCTCTGGCTGTTTTGGTAGCTCAACTACAGCAGATCTAGTGGATCATTTGGGTATAAAGCGTATTGGCAATGCCCAACTAAGGCGCAAGAATGTGATTTTGCAACAAGGCTCAATGTCTCTCAATACTGACGAATATCTCTATCGCTCAATATTTCAGCAAGAAGCTCCAAAACCAATCCAGATAACCAATGAGGCTATAATTTCTTCTCTGGAAATTGCCTTTAACAAATGTTTTCAAACCCAACTTGTTAAACAATCGTTACAGCCAGAGGAATGGGATCATATTCTGAGTCGAAATGACGATAAACTACATATTGTTAATAGTTAATAAATTTATGTTCATATCATGAGCGTAGTCACCCAAGTACTAATTAAAGCAGACGACGAACTTCGTTATCCTAGCAGTGGCGAACTCCAGGGAATCCAAAATTTTTTACAAACAGGTCAGCAACGGGTACGTATCGCTGAGATTCTTGCAGAAAATGATAAAAAAATTGTAGAAGAAGCCAGTAAAGAGCTCTTCCGTAAACGCCCAGACTATCGGGCTCCCGGTGGCAATGCAGCAGGCCAACGCCAATATAATCAATGTTTACGCGACTACAGTTGGTATCTTCGCTTGGTAACTTATGGTGTTCTAGCAGGAGATAAAGAACCTATTGAACAGATTGGTTTGATAGGAGTTAAGGAAATGTACAATTCCCTGAATGTTCCTGTTCCCGGCATGGTTGATGCGATTGTGGCTCTCAAGGAAGCATCTCTGGGATTTCTCGGTGGTGAAGATGCGCAAGCGGCTGCTCCTTATTTTGATTACATCATTCAATTTCTATCTTGAGCTCATTTACTATTGCAGCAATGCGGACTCCTAGCTTTTTGGGGGTCCATCTTCGTTTAAGGCTTTATAATAATTTTATCTACCTTAATTTTTAACCATAATTGCCGTGACAACTTCACCTATAAAAAATACTCAACAAAAAAAATATCCTGATGCTCTGGGAAGATATGGCAATTTTGGCGGCAAGTATGTTCCAGAGACTTTAATGCCTGCTCTCTTCGAATTGGAAGAAGCTTATAATCGCTACAAAAATGATCCTGATTTTCAACTGGAGTTCACTCAACTTCTCAAAGATTATGTAGGTAGACCCAGTCCACTTTACTGGGCACAGCGCCTGACCCAATATTATGCCAAGCCCAATGGCGAAGGTCTCCAAATCTATCTCAAAAGAGAGGATCTCAACCATACCGGTGCCCATAAAATCAACAATGCCTTAGGTCAGGTACTCTTGGCTATAAGGATGGGTAAGAAAAGGATCATTGCTGAAACCGGCGCTGGTCAACATGGAGTGGCTACTGCAACTGTTTGTGCCAGATTTGGTCTAGATTGTGTTGTCTATATGGGTGTCAATGATATCGAGCGTCAAAAACTTAATGTTTTTCGCATGAATCTTTTAGGTGCCAAAGTGCAACCAGTTTCTGCTGGTACCGGTACTCTCAAGGATGCTACTTCTGAGGCGATCCGAGATTGGGTGACCAATGTGGAAAATACTCACTATATTCTCGGTTCGGTAGCTGGACCTCATCCTTACCCAATGATTGTGCGCGATTTCCAATCTATTATCGGGCAAGAAACTCGGGCGCAATGTTTAGAAAAATGGGGTGGATTACCTGATATCCTCCTAGCTTGTGTTGGAGGCGGTTCTAACGCTATGGGTCTTTTTTCGGATTTCGTCGAAGAGCCCTCTGTTCGCATGATTGGGATTGAGGCAGCTGGAGAGGGAATAGAAACTGGTAAACACGCTGCCACTTTGACCCAGGGTAAGCCAGGGGTTCTTCACGGTGCGATGAGTTATCTGTTGCAGGACAATCAGGGACAGGTGATTGAGCCACATTCTATCAGTGCCGGTTTAGATTATCCCGGGGTTGGCCCTGAGCATAGCTATCTCAAAGACAGCGGCCGGGTTGAATATTACAGTATTACTGATCATGAAGCTTTGGAGTCCTTTAAATTGGTCTGCAAGCTAGAAGGAATCATTCCAGCCCTGGAGACTTCTCATGCCTTTGCCTATTTAGAAAAGCTAGCTCTTGTGGTTGAAGGTAGTCCCCGCATTGTGATCAATTCTTCAGGGCGCGGTGATAAGGATGTACAAACTGTAGCCAAACGTCTGAACCTGAATATATGATTAAGCGTTTTGCAGCGGATCATATCCCAACTGTTCGGTAATTCTTTTTCTCGCTAGAGTTCTGTACTCCCAAAAATGTTCTCCTGCAGCACATAATCCTAAGTAGATATTGAGCACTTGCGGTTTTTTTACTACAATTGTCCATAATTGTTGCCAAAACTGCAGCCTGGTTTGACTTCTGCGGAAACCTTGAAGCCAAATTATCTGACTAACTATGCGTAATCCTTTACCCAAAGGAAATTTCATCTTTTGTCTCTGTTTTGGTTGTAAACCCAGATTAAGGCATTGCTCAAAAGAACGCCGGAAATAACTACTAGGTTCATAAATCTTCCAGATTCCTTCTACATATTCTTGGGCAATTTCGGACAAGGGACGACTAGGAACAAAATTCATCAGGTTATTTTGATCACTTAAAGCAACAGTTTCGTTCAATCGTTTTTCTTGTTTGAGACGATCCCAGAGTGCGGTATTGGGTAAAGCCTGCAAAATACCTAGCATGGGTTGGGGTATATTGGTTTGCTCTACAAAAGCCTGAATTCTCTCTCCTGCTCCGGTTCTTTCTCCATCAAAACCGATGATAAATCCTGCATAGATCAATAGACCTGCCTGATTGATTTTACGACAAGCTTGTGAAAGAGAATTCCGGGTATTTTGTTGCTTGCGTGTCATCTCTAAACTATCTTGATCGGGAGTTTCAATCCCCAGAAAAACAGAATAAAAGCCTGCTTCAACCATCAATTCCAACAGTTCATCATCTTCTGCCAAATTCACCGAAGCTTCAGTGATGAATGTGAATGGATAATTATGTTGCTTCATCCAAGGAATTAATTCTCTCAGGAAGAGTTTGACATTGCGCATATTTCCTATGAAGTTGTCATCGACCATAAAAATCGAACCGCGCCAACCCAAATCATATAAACTTTCTAATTCTGCCAAGAGTTGAATCGGTTCTTTTGTTCTGGATTTGCGTCCGTAGAGAGAAATAATGTCACAAAATTCACAGTTAAAGGGGCAGCCGCGCGAGAATTGCACAGCCATCATAAAATAGGCATCTCGGTTAAGTAGATCAAAGCGGGGACAAGGACTACTTGTTACATCCGGTTTTTCGGGAGAGCGAAAGATTCCCTTGGCTTGATTTTTGGCTAATGCTTCAATGAACAAAGGAACTGTCATTTCCCCTTCATCCAAAATCAGATAATCTGCGCCTGAATCTAGGGCGTCCTCTGGCACAGATGTTGGATATGGTCCTCCAACGGCAACTTTTTTTCCCATCTCGACTGCTTTTCTAATCAAACCAAGAAAATCGGGCTTTTGTACTAGCATAGCCGAGAGGATTACTACATCGCACCAGTTCCAATCTGCTTCCGTTTCGGGTTCTACGTTGCGATCAAAGAATCTGATTTCCCAATCTTTAGGCAGAAGCGCCGCTACAGTAATGATTCCAAGTGGAGGAATAACAGCTTTAAGTCCAGCTATTTCCATAAAGCGATCATAAGACCAAAAAGATTGAGGGAATATTGGATAAAGTAAGAGAGCTTTCATGGATTTATCCTTATAATTGATGTGTATTTTATAAATCTATAAATTAATATCAGTAATTATGTATATTGTGTTAATTTGTCGAAAAAGATACGACTTTTCTCCGTAATTAATGTCTTAACTGAATATACTGATATTTTAAATATTAACTATTTCTCTGATCTTACTGTAGCTTTATTGTTTAAGCCGAGATTTTTTATCTATTTTTACAAAAAGTATATTCTAAAAGTTTTTTAATTGCTCTAACCGTCTCAGTATTGGGGCAATAGCTGCATCTATCTTTTTGTCAATGAGAGCGGATTCATAGATAGTCTTTACAGATTGGTCACGCTCAACGCCTAAAAACTCAGAGAGAATGATATTGAGTACGGAACTGTGAGAATCTATCCCGATATCCTTTTTAAACTGCTCATAAGCCTTGTAGATAGAGATGCTTTAGCATGATGTCCGTGCTATTATGTTAGAGTGATACTGTCATTCAAAAACACCGAAACAGAGGACATCTTTAACGGTGTCAGTACGAAGGCAGCACGGAAGCTTTGTCCAGAATCGACATGGAGAGTGGTACAGTGTAAGCTTGACCAGCTCGATTCAGTGGTTAGTGTTAACGAATTGAGTGTACCCCCAGGAAACCGTTTGGAGAAGTTGACGGGTGACAGAGATGGACAATATAGCATTCGGATTAACGACCAGTATCGAATCTGTTTTTGTTGGTCAGATTTAGGTGCAAAATTCGTAGAAATTGTTGATTATCATTGAATCAAAGCGAGAATAAGTATCATGGTTAGAATACCCACACATAGAGCGCCTACCCATCCAGGGGAAATGCTGCTGACAGAATTTTTAGAACCGATGGGGTTAACTCAAAAAGAATTAGCAGATGCCATCTATGTCCCCTATCAAAGGATTAACGAGATAGTCAATGGCAAACGTGGGGTGACCCCTAGTACTGCTTTGAGATTGGCTAAATTCTTCAACATTTCTAGTGATTTTTGGTTGAATTTACAGATTCGCTGGGACTTGTATTATGTAAATGAATCAGAAGCTGTGACAGTGGCAAAGATTCAAGCATTTGAACCTGCTCTATAGAGCGTGTCTATTGATTTACCCCAAATGGGTAACAAAACTATTACTTTTGTTAGCCGCTAATATTGTTAGCCAATTGGAAGATCCTCATAAACTATATGAAAGTGCTTAAGCTTTGGAAGGTTTTAAATTTTTCCAA
>CAIPYC010000113.1 GCA_903869185.1 uncultured cyanobacterium
CCCGGTGAATTTTTCAAAGTACTTGCTAGAGATGGTTTAGTAAATTTAGTCCCTCTGATTAAAAAATCTAGACTCTCTGGGGGTAAACCCATTTTGCGGAATATTTCACTTAGAAAAGTAGCATTGAAATAGGCCCTTTGGTAATGTAGAGTAGCCATTTGCTGGAAATCAAGATCGTTGATTGATCTCTCACCCAAGACAATTTGAAATATTTCGTTCCATACACCACAAGTTAGAGGAAGGTTGATTGACCAGGTCAGAGGACGTATGATACCTGGAATTACCTCAGCGGCAATTCTTCTAGTCCAGATAGGCAAGAGTGTGGTAATGGGCCTTGCCTGCAATAGCCAAAGTTGCTCACCATCATATGTCCATTCCAAATCCTGCGGCAAACCGTGCCATAGCGCCTCCAATTCGCGTGAGAGTTTAGCTACTTCAATAATCAAATCCAAAGCAATAGTGGCATCTTGAGAGGAGTTAGTGACAATTGGTTCGGTCAAGTCAACCTGATATCTTTGGGGGATCACCCTACCTGAGACAACTTGATCTGCCTGGCCCGGTAGTGCTTCAATGATTACACTGGGATTGAGCGAATCTACTGGATCACGGCTAAAGACTACACCACTGTAAATCCCCCTGATCTGCTTTTGAACGATGATCGCAAGATCGTGATCCGAAGATGAACCATGACTCTGGCGATACACTTGTCCTTGGCTATGATAGGATTCTCTACAGTCAATGATTGCCTCTAGAAGTTTACTGCGACTTGTAATATTTAAAATACTCAGATATTGGCCAGCAGCCGAACTGGTTTTACTATCTTCTCCAATAGCAGAAGATCTCACAACAAGAGGTTCTTGTTCTGTTGGATTGAAAAATTCCACTATCTGCTCTAAATCCTCTCCTCCTGGTAAGACCCAGCCTTGCGGTATGGAGTAGCCCGAACGCTTAAGAAAGCTCAAATTGGCAGCTTTTGATCCAACTTTTTGAGCATCTAGGCGATCTTCGAGAGAAAGTAACGATCTATCGGCACGAAAGAATTTAAATATTTTTTGAGAATCTTCATGAACCCCTTGAACAGAAAGATTGAGATCATCTGGTATTTTTTGATAAATCAACCAGATCAAGCAAACCAAAAAAACAGCTGAAAGAATATATCCATCATCTCCTGCATGTAGAAGAACCAATAGTAGCCCAAAAATAAAAAGCGAAAACATCCGTGCCGCTTGGCGCTCACGTACAAGAGTAAAACCGATACCGGAGATCATCAATGTTAAAATCGCTACTCGCCAATCATGTAGAACTATTCCCCAAACTAGGTTGGTAATTCCTGCTCCTTGGCTAAACCAGTATCGGCCAATCACTAAAGCCAGTAGAGCTAGAAGTTCCCACTTGGGATCTCCCACAAAAAAGCGGCGAGCCAACAAGACAGCAACGATCCCTTTACTGGCCTCGGTCAAAACCGCAACTATACCCATGAATCTGCCACCATGATAAAAGGCGGCTGATACAGAAACGTTACCAGTTCCGATTTGGGAAAGTTTCTTCTTTTTGACTAGATAAAAAAACCAGTCAGTCAAGGGGAGCCCTCCCAAAATGGGACAGACGATAAAAATCAAAAGAGTTCCAAAGACTTGCTGACTAATCACTCTTCATATTCGAGCTTTCTTTCTCTTTGCTTTTGTTCTATATTAATCCTAGGTGGTACATAGTCTTCTTCTGTTTCGTCCTCCCAGACATCTACTTCGATGTCATCGTAGACAGGTGGCTGGTACCTATTGGAAGATTCATCATATTGCATCATTTTCTTCTTAGGAGGTGGTGGTGGTAATTCATCCTCCTGCCAAGCTTCCTCAATGACAGTCCGTCGATTCTCTATAGGACGCAAGGGAATTCCGGTACCCAATTGGTTTTCTGGGCGAGTGGTAGGAGCATAATATGTATCTTCATTGTCCTTATCCCAAGGAGCTTTTCCTAGCCCCAAACGCTCCAAAACACCAACGGTTATTTGCCTGAGTCGCTCCTCTGCTCCTTCAAAAAGAATCAACCGGTTAGGTCCACTGCTGACAACTTCATCCATGGAAATTTCATAAGTACTGATAATTTGCTCAGGAATTTGAGGTAAACCGATAGAAGCGATGATAATCGAATTGACCTTTCCAGTATCTGCATCAAACTGAAAATCTCTTACTTTGCCGAGTGGTTCGCCTGTCTCGGTAATCACTTCAGAACTAATCAAAGAACTATAAGACAGTGTGTCTACATCATCTTCAATAATTTGCTCATTTTCTACAAGAATGACATCACCAGTTTGTTCAATGCTAGAAAAATACATGTATTTAGGAAGCCCAGAAAGTGCAAGCAGACTATCTTTTAGTCCAAGAGCCACAACTTCTCTGCGGTCAATATCAACTAAAACCTCTCTAACGATACCCAGTTTGTTGCCGTTATTGCGGGTGATCACTTGGGTATTCATAAACTCACCACGCAAACGGATGTTATCACTTGTCATTATGTTCTTTAAATTTTCGCTTTCGATTCTTTGTTAGTCTAATCTAGTGACGCTCGTTGATCATCATGCTCCTCTCATTCTATCGAATTGAATATCTTCTGTGAAAAAAGAAGAGAATTAGAATCTTTTCTCTCTCTTATCCCATTGACAAGACCACTAAAGTAAGTAAAAATCTAGACTGTTTATCATTTAAATTAAATCAAGATCGATTCTGCCGAGTCAGCAATAATGATGATTTGTGGATTTTGTTTTTCGTTATTTTGTTGCAATGATAACAGAATTACTCAGTGAGGATATGATCAACTTAACAAAAAACGGAAAGGTAGATGGATAAAATGCCCAAACAGGCCGATCGCGCTCAAAACGATAACAATAAGAATGACAAGCCAGGCAATCGCTCTTGGCCTTATTGGACTTCTGCTCTGTTGGGAATCTGCTTGTTGTCTGCTTCTGCAGGCGCTCTCCTGTCCAAAAATCTCTCGTTGAATCCTCTGAGACAAAGTAATCTAACCAGGCAGGATTCACTTGTTTTTAATGAAGCCATTGACGTTTCTTATAATAATTTTCAATTTCCTCAGTTCAAAAGACCTGTTAATATTCTGCTCTTAGGAGCCAAGATCCTTGCCTCAGAAGCCAATAGACCAGATCTTATAAAAAATGGGTATGAACCAACCGTCAATGGCTTTTCTGGTTTAACCGATTCTATCCTGCTGTTGCGATTTAACCCCACAACACACAAAATGACAGTTCTTTCTATACCTCGTGATACCAAGGTAGAATTGCCCGGACATGGAACGGTCAAAATAAATGAAGCAAACCAAGATGGTGGAGCGCCCTTGGCAGCTGCAACTGTCAGTAAACTTCTCAACGGCGTAAAAATTGATCGCTATGTAACTATCAATACAATTGGACTAATAAACCTCATTGATATTTTGGGCGGTGTCACTGTTACCCTTCCCAAAGATATTAAATACAAAGATGACACTCAGCATCTTTATGTTGATTTCAAAGCTGGAGTTCATCATTTCAATGGAGCCCAATCCGAGCAATATCTCCGTTTCAGGCATGACGAGCTCGGAGATATCGGTAGAATTCAGCGTCAACAGATGTTTATGCGCGCTCTCACAGAGCAAGCCCTTAATCCTGGACTAGTACTCAAGGTGCCTGAGATACTTTCCCTGATTCGCTCTCATGTCGATACTAATTTGACATTGGAAGAGATGATAGCCCTTTCGTCCTTTGCCGCTACCACTAATCGCTCTGATATGCAAATGGTTATGGTGCCTGGGGATTTTAATGACAGCAACAGAAGAGGATCTGTAAGTTATTGGTTGCCCGACTATAAATCAATTAACAAAATGGTTGATATTTACTTTTCCGAAAGTACAGCTTTGGTACCGACTATTGAGCCCAGTAAATTAAGAATTTCTATTCAAGATAGTACTGACAATCCTAGGGCAGTGAGTTCCTTAGAAAAATCTCTCCTAAAATCTGGCTACAACAATATTCAAATTTATAGCAGAAAAATTGCTCCCCTAGATAAAACCAAGATAGTGGTTCGAACCGGAGATAGCTCTAATAGCCAGCATCTGCGCGAAAAACTGGGAATAGGAGAAATTCTTACAGAAAGCACTGGATCTCTTGGCTCAGACATCACCATCCAAATTGGTAAAGACTGGATGCACAGGAATGATGCCCCACAATCTTCTGGCGCATGAGGTACTATGTGACAAAAATCACATGTAAACAGTGACAAAGATCATTGTTGGTTTGCTTATGTTCGATGATGATGGTAGATATGTAAGGATTCATTTCACGGGTGCATGTACATCTTTAGAATATATCTGGAGCAACATTACAAATACATACATTGTTGCTCTATTTTATCCTTGAGATCGTTTTTTTTTTTGCTATTGTTTTTGTCTGGCTGTAGTGACTCTGTGTATTTGATGCCTCAGGTTGTAGGAGGAATAAATAGCACCAGCGCCGATCAGCATCCTTCCTATAGTGGTGATGGAAGGTATTTAGCCTTTGCCTCTGATCGAAATGGTAGTCGTGCTGTTTATCTGTACGATCAAGAACAAAAACGTTTTGTCAATTTACCAAATCTAAACCATCGTAACTCAAGCCAAGATCAACCATCTTTAAGCTCTGATGCCCGCTATATCGTCTATATTTCAACCGAAAGAGGGCGTCCTGATGTGATGGTATATGACAGGGACAATGAACGCTCTGAGCTTATCAGTGCCAATATTAGAGGAGCTGTAGCCAATCCCACTATCAGTAAGGATGGCCGCAAAATCTCTTTTGAGACAACCCAACTTGGGCAATGGCACATTGCTGTAGTAGAGCGATGACTCTGTTTATTGTTTATTATTGTCAGTTCCAGAATAAACAATTCCCTTCTGGGCATCTAAAGTAACAAAGGCACCATTTCGGATTACCTGAGTAGCCAAAGGAAATCCAATAATTACCGGGATACCTAAACGTCTTCCAATAATGGCAGCATGGCTAGTTAAACTATCTTCTTCTGTGATAATCCCGCCGGCTTTGCGCATGACCTCAACGAATTCTGCGTTGGTAGAAGGAACAACCAAAATCTCGCCTTGGTTAAATTGGAGTAAATCTTTGGAGTCCAGGGCTAATCTGACTCTACCACTGACTTTAGATTGCCCAATACCGGTACCTTTACCCAACACTGACTTAACTACCTCTACTTTAATCAAATCAGTAGAACCTGAGACTCCTTGTAGGGTTCCGGCACTCATCACCACTAGATCTCCATCTTTTAAAAGTTGTTTTTCCTGTGCCAAATTAATAGCCAATTGAAAAGTCTGACTAAATGAGGAAGATTCCAGCATCAGTAAAGGCTTTACTCCCCAAACCAGCTGAAGCTGTCTAGCAACATCGACATGAGGAGTGATTGCCAATATGGGAGTCAAGGGACGGAATTTAGAAACGTTGCGAGCAGAAGATCCAGTTTTGGTCAAAGTCAATATAGCTGCAGCTTTAAGTTGTTGAGCAATTTGGCTTACAGCGCTGGATATAGCGTTAGGCACTGAAGTCCTAACATTGTCAATAGACAGATTGGGAGATTTTAAATGTTCATTCTCAATACGCTGGGCAATCCTAACCATAGTGGCCACTGCTTCTATAGGATAGGAACCAACTGCGGTTTCGTTTGAGAGCATCACTGCGTCAGTTCCATCTATGATTGCATTGGCTACATCAGAGACCTCAGCCCTTGTAGGTCTTGGATTGGAGGTCATACTATCCAACATCTGAGTTGCAGTTATTACAGGAATCCCCAAGCGATTAGCAGTAGAAATTAGTCGTTTTTGAAGGATCGGCACATCTTCTGCGGGTAATTCGACACCTAGATCTCCTCTGGCTACCATAACTCCATCACAGAGTCTTAAGATCTCCTCCATATTTTCAATGGCTTCATGTTTCTCAATTTTCGCAATCACAGGTACCGATTTACCTGCGCTGGAAATGATTTCTTTAATTTCCTTGATATCTTCTGGATTGCGCACGAAACTCAAAGCTACCCAATCTACCCCTTGATCCAGACCAAAAATCAAATCAGCCTTATCCTTGTCGGTTATTGCTTTAATAGAAAGATAGACTCCTGGAAAATTAACACCTTTGTTGGAGGAAAGGGGCCCGCCTACAACTACCCGACAGTGAAGTTCCTGCTGATTTTGGTCTACCTTTTCTACCTTCATCTCCACTCTGCCATCGTCAAGGAGAATGCTAGCCCCTGCGGGAATTTCGTCAGAGAGCTTATCATAGCTTACATAGGCTATAGTTTGGCAACATTCAACATTCTGTCTACAGGTCAGAATATAGATATCCCCTATCTTGAGATGGATTGGTCCATCCTTGAACTTACCTAGGCGAATTTTAGGTCCCTGGAGATCCTGCAATATACCAACCGGTTGATTTAAACCATGGGATATCTGGCGGATGAGGCGAATATTTTTCTGGTGATTGTCCTGAGTGCCATGGGAAAAATTCAATCTGATAGTAGTAGCACCGGCTTTTATCAACTCTTTTAAAACTTCAGGTTTTTCGGTGGCAGGTCCGAGCGTAGCTACAATTTTGGTTCGATGAAGCAGACTTTGGATAGGCATGATTCAAATATAAAATACTATCGATGGGACCGATTTTAAATACATGTATGACAAATTGGTCTAATGGCTATAGTCTCATAGTTTGGACAGAATTAGCCGTTTAGAAGAGCTTCAATAAACTCATAACTAGAAAACGGCCTTAAATCTTCAATTCCCTCACCAACACCAATGAAACGGATGGGTAAATTAAGCTGTTGAGCAATGGCAATAGCTATACCACCTTTGGCTGTGCCATCGAGTTTGGTTAGGACTACCCCGCTGAGTTGAGCGGCCTGGCTAAAAACCTTGGCTTGAGATAATCCATTTTGCCCTAGAGTGGCATCGAGAACCAAGAGAGATTCCAATAAAGCTTCGGGTGCTTTTTTATCTAAAATTCTACGAATCTTGGATAACTCGTCCATCAAGTTTTTTTTATTCTGGAGACGTCCTGCTGTATCCACTATAAGTAGTTCTATTGAGCGCGATTGAGCTGCCACTATAGCGTCAAAAACCACTGCAGCAGGATCGGCATTTTTAGTATTGTTTGAGATCACCTGGGTTTGACTGCGTTCTCCCCATACTTTAACCTGCTCTACTGCTGCCGCCCGGAAGGTATCTGCTGCTGCAATCATGCAACTGTAACCAGATTCATGAGCCATATGAGCCAATTTGCCAACTGTAGTGGTTTTTCCTGCTCCATTAACCCCTGTCATTAGCCAGATGTTTAGATAATTTTTTTGAGGGAAAAACTCTTGATTGTTAGTATTGGCTAAGGGACGATCCAATATTTCGCGTAAAATTTCCTTGAGATATTCGATAGCCTGATCAGGTGGCAAGGCTTCTTCCTTGAGTCGCTTTTCCAAAGCACTGATGATTTCATCTGTTGCCTCTATACCAACATCAGCCTGCAAAAGAAGAGATTCAATCTCTAGAACGGCTTCTTTATTGAGTGGTCCAGCCCCTACTATAGATTTGAGTTGGTTAACTAGATTGATTCTGGTCTTATTTAGTCCCTGACGTAATTTCTTGAGCCACTTTATTTCCTCAGCAGATACATCTTCGGCTTTGCGTCCGCTTTGGGCAAGTATTTTGGCAGACCAAACAAACTCTTCATCTAATTTGGGAGTATCATCAGGTGCAATCTCTTGAAGTTGCTCTAGGCGATCTGATTTCTCCAACCAAGCTGGTTGAATGGGAGTTTGTTCAATTGCTGTTTCTTCTATTTTTTCAGCTTCAAGGGTTTGGGTTGCTTCTTGATTTTCCTGTACTTCTGATGTTTGTTCTTCAGTTTTACGTTGTTGGATATTTTGAAAAGCAGTCTTGGCCCATTCCAGATAGTCTTGAGATTTGTTGGTCTCTTCTACTACTGTTGGTTGAACTTGTTCTTCAGGCTCTGGCTTAGACTTACGACGAAACCAATTCAACATAAGATAATTGGCATTATTGCAATAACACTATTTATCGATCTTAGCGGCTTGCCGGTCAACTTTATCAGTCAGCTTGTCTAACACTCGACGCAATACCCCGTTGATGAATCGATACCCATCTTCATCAGAGTAACGCTTGGCTAGTTTAACTGACTCATCTATAGCACTTTTTCGTGGAGTTTGTGGTATATAAAGGATCTCGGCTACGGCTATACGAATGATATCGCGATCTACTCTTGGGAGTCGGCCATACTTCCAGTCTACCAAGGCATCTTCAATGGTTTCTTTAATTTCCTTATCTTTGCGATTGACTATAGAGATAATCTCCAAGGCATATATTCTGACTTCCTCATGATTGGCCAATTGGATAGTTTCCGGTAGCTCCAAAATTGTTGAAAGTCGATTGATTGCACTTTCAGTATGAGCAATAGCTTCTTGTACCATTGTTTTGGCACTGATCAGGCTGCTAGCTTTGATTTCACTACTAAGGAGCCTTTCATGGCTTCGATTAGCTTCTTCTGCGGCTTTTTCCAGGTTTTCCTCTATCTCAGAGACGAGGGTTCGAACGGCAGCTAGAATTAGCCGGTTTAGATCTTGATCTGATAGTTTTTCACTACCATCACTAAGTTGACTAAGGCTTAGCAGAGCAAGCTCACGGGCAACGTTGCGAGGTTGGCGATGAAGTGACATGGATTTTATGTAGTTATCGATAAATACTGTTGAAGTTCAATACAACCAGTTACTTAACGTTAGTGAGCTTCATTCTAGCAGGATTCGAGCTATTGATGATTAATGCTTTTAGCTTAGGCTGGTACTTTTTTTGATCTTTTTCTGAGTATCGCAAGCTCTACGAGTGTTAAGATTGCCAAAGAAGGATATAAAGAGAAAAAAATAGAAGGAATAACGCTCAAATGCAGGAATATGATAAGTCGATATTCTTCGACGGACGGGATATTCGACTTAAGATCGGTTTGTTAGCACCTCAAGCAGGTGGAGCCGTTCTGATTGAATCTGGTGATACCTCGGTTTTAGTTACTGCCACTTCAGCCCCCTCGCGCGAAGGGATAGATTTTTTACCACTCACCGTAGATTACGAAGAGAGACTTTACGCTGCTGGTAGAGTTCCTGGTGGTTTCCTCAGAAGAGAGGGTCGTCCTCCAGAGAGGGTAATTTTAATTAGTCGTTTGATTGACAGGCCATTACGCCCCTTGTTTCCAAATTGGCTCAGGAATGACATTCAAGTTGTCGCTACAACCATGTCTATGGACGAAGACGTTCCACCTGATGTATTGGCTGTAACGGGCGCATCGTTGGCGGTACTTTTGGCTAAAATTCCCTTCCAAGGTCCAATGGCCGCGGTCAGAGTAGGTTTGATGGGCGATGATTTTATTATCAATCCAACCTTTAAGGAAATTGAAAGAGGTGATCTCGACCTGGTGGTAGCAGGTACACCTGATGGGGTAGTAATGGTTGAAGCAAGATCCAATCAGCTTCCTGAACAGGATATTATTGAGGCTATTGATTTTGGTTATGAAGCGGTACGGGATCTGATTTCTGCGCAGCTAGAGATCATCAAGGATCTTGGAGTTGAAATCGTTCAGGCCAAACCTCCAGAAGTCAATCAGCCGCTGATTGAATTTGTTAGCCAGAATGCAGCAGAATCGGTTAAAAACGTTCTTTCTCAATATCACCCAGATAAAAATGTACGCGATGCTGCCCTAGATGAGATCCAAAAGAACCAGGTTGAAAATGTGGTTGCCAATTTACCAGAAGATGACTCTCTGCGTGTCTTCATTAAAGAGCAGCCCAAGGTCCTTGCTAATACATTTAAGGATCTCACTAAAAAACTCATGCGTCGTCAGATCATCGAAGAGGGAATTAGGGTTGACGGACGCAAGTTAGATGAAGTTCGACCAATCTCATGTAAGGTTGGGGTTCTTCCTAAAAGAGTCCATGGTTGTGGACTTTTTAATAGAGGACTCACTCAAGTACTCTCAATTGCCACATTGGGAACTCCCGGTGATGCCCAAGCGCTGGCAGATGATCTCAATCCTGAGGCTCAAAAACGCTATATCCATCACTATAATTTCCCCCCTTATTCTGTAGGGGAAACTCGACCCTTACGCTCTCCTGGAAGAAGAGAGATAGGACATGGAGCCTTAGCGGAAAGAGCGCTCATCCCGGTATTGCCATCACAAAGTGACTTTCCTTATGTCTTAAGGGTAGTTTCCGAGGTTCTCTCTTCCAATGGTTCAACATCTATGGGCTCAGTATGTGCTTCCACATTAGCCCTAATGGATGCAGGAGTACCATTAACTAAGCCGGTTAGTGGCGCAGCTATGGGACTCATTAAGGATAATGATGAATTTCGTATTCTGACTGATATTCAGGGAATAGAAGACTTCCTGGGAGATATGGACTTTAAGGTAGCTGGGACTGATACTGGCATCACCGCCCTCCAGATGGATATGAAAATCACTGGATTGAGTATGGCTGTTGTCGCAGAGGCCATTAACCAAGCCAAACCTGCGAGAATGCATATTCTAGAAAAAATGTTGAGTACTTTGGCGGAACCTCGCTTGGAACTCTCACCTTATGCTCCGCGACTTGTCAGCATCAAAATCGACCCGGATATGATTGGACTAGTCATTGGACCAAGCGGCAGAACGATCAAGGGCATAACTGAACAAACAGGTGCCAAGATCGATATAGAAGACGATGGAACTGTAACTATATCAGCTTTGCAATCTGACAAGGCCGAACAGGCTCGGCAAATGATTTACAACATGACCCGTAAATTAAATGAGGGCGATGTCTATCTTGGTAAGATTACCCGAATTATTCAGATTGGGGCTTTTGTAGAAATCCTTCCAGGCAAGGAGGGTATGGTTCATATATCCCAACTTTCAGAAAGTCGGGTTTCTCGCGTGGAAGATGAAGTAGCCGTTGGAGATGAAGTTCTAGTAAAAATCAGAGAGATCGACAATAAAGGTCGTCTCAATCTGACACGTTTGGGTATTCATCCAGATGAAGCGGCAGCGGCGCGCAAAACGGACTCTGGAACTTAAGATTCTCCCCAAAAAAGGATCAGGAGTATTCCTGATCCTTGTGGAATCATGTTCTATTTGAACCCATTATTTTTTGGCTTTTATAATCATGAACATCTTGATTGTCGAAGATGAGTTTGAGATTGCCCAGCTGATTAGACAGACACTGGAAAATGAGGCGTTTGTATGTCATTTGGCATACGATGGACTGAGCGCTCTTGAAATGTTTGGGCATATCAATCCGGATCTGGTGATTCTCGATATAATGTTGCCAGGTCTTGACGGACTTGAGCTTTGTACTAGAATTAGGGGCAAATCTACAATTAAAGATCCTTATATTTTAATTCTCACAGCTAGAGGCGAAGAAATAGACAGGGTTATTGGACTATCTACTGGAGCCGACGACTACCTAGTCAAACCCTTTAGTCCCAGAGAATTGGTAGCCAGAACCAGAGCTCTTCTAAGACGAAGCCTGCGTCTTGAATCACTCCCCAATCAAATCCTTGAAACTGGGCATTTCAGTCTCGACTTGGATCAGCACCTGGCTAATCGTCATCTTGAAGAAGGAAAAGTAGAGCCACTGGATTTGACATCTCTAGAGTTCAATCTTATGTCAACCTTGATGAGCTATCCTGGCAGGGTATGGACAAGAAATCAATTGATAGATAAGTTGTGGGGCAATGATTTTTATGGAGATGATCGAGTTGTAGATACCCACATCCGTAGACTGCGCAAAAAAATTGAACCAGATGCAGCTAATCCTGTTTTTATTAAGACCGTCACTGGTTTAGGCTACAAATTCGAAGATGGGCCGCTTTAGAAAAGATGAACCCAGTAAAACTACGACTTGGTACACGCCTATTTCTCTCTCATATAGCAGTTATGATAGTAGGCTTTGGTAGCTTTATTGTTATTTCCAAATTTTCTTTTCCCGAACAGGTTACTTTACATTTAACTACCTTAGAAAAGCGAGGTTATGTAATTTTCACCTCCAGCAAGAGCTATCTTCTCAAAGGCTTTGAAAACGTTTGGGATCGCAGTGCAGCCTTATCCTTAATTTCAGGAATTTCGGCAGCCGGTATTCTGAGCTATTGGTTTTCTCAGCGTATTATGCAGCCCCTTAATCAGATGAAAAATATCACGCATGAATTCGCATCAGGTCATTTAGAGCAAAGAATGCCATCTTCTGATATTCCAGAATTAAATCAATTGAGTCACAGTTTTAATTACATGGCGACCAGTTTGGAGGGAGTTGAAAAACGAAGAAGGGAACTGATTTCCGATTTAACTCATGAATTGAGAACTCCATTGACTGTCGTTAGAGGTTATCTGGAAAATTTAGCTGATGGGACATTATTACCTTGCGATGAATTGTATGCCAAACTGGTTCAAGAAACTCGTCGCCTCGAAAGACTTACTTTTGATCTCCAGGAGTTATCTAAGGCTGAAGCAGGCCATCTTCTTGTCAATCCCCAAGTGGTCAATCTGCTACCTATGCTTAATTCTTTAGTAGAAAAATTTTCTGAGCAATTGTTAGATGATGGACCTATTCTGGAGCTGGATTATCCCGATGATATACCTTTGGTTTTAGGAGATCCAGATCGCATAGAACAAATTCTAATTAATCTAATGGGTAACGCTTTAAGATATACCAGTCAAGGTACAATCCAAATCAGCCTCCGGCAAGATATCAGACAAGTCTGGGTTTCCATAATCGATACAGGTATTGGTATATCTAGTGAGGATTTGCCGCATATTTTTGAGAGATTCTGGCGAGTTGACAAGTCTCGATCATCCAACTTTGGAGGTACTGGCATTGGTCTTGCTATTGTTAAGCGATTTATCGAGTTACAAAATAGTCGAATCATAGTTGAAAGCGAACTGGACAAGGGTAGTACTTTTAGCTTTTCCCTCCCTAAGGCTTGAATTTATAATTTTGCTAGTAAGATAATTATTTGCGTTTTAGATGAATCTGTTGGCTAAATCACTCCCAAAATACATACTAATTTTACTGCTAGCCCTTGGTTTGACACTTTTGGGATTAGGTAGATCATATGTTCAGGGAGAGACAATGTTATTACCGTCTCTCAATTCTGTTAACAAACAGTTTAAAGATCAATTGCACCTCTCGGGACAGATTGGGAATGTACTTTATGGACCAGTTACTCTCGATGGGAGACCACTTATCTACGTGGCTGTTCCAGCATCAACCAGCCAAGATAAGGGGGGGGAAGACAAGGACTCGTTGTTAGACCAGAGAATTAAGCGCATTGAAAACAGTCTTCAGGAAATTATCAAAAGAGGATTCGATCCCGATACGTTACAAGTCAATACATCTATTCTCAATGGAGAAACAGTTATCTTGGCTTCAGATGGCAAGCAAATCAAGCAACAGATCATCGGAACTGTTACCCAATCGGATATGCAGCTCTATGGAGAATCAACTAATCAAATAGGACTGGATGCTTCCAAAATACTACAAGATGCTTTAGTTAGGGCAAGCAAGGAACGACAGCCTCAATATTTAAAGATTCAATTAATAAAGGCACTTTTAATTATAGGCATTATGCTATTTTTGAGCGCTTTTATTTCGTATTTTCGCGGAGTCCTAAACATTCGTCTACGTAAAATCAAGGAATCTCTGGTTGCAAATAATTTTAATCAGCAATCTCAAGAAATTCCTAATTTAATGAGTCGATGGATTAATTTTACGCTTAATTACTTTATATTTTTTCCCTATTTTCATAAGATCCGCTTTACTAAAATTAAAAATATACCAGAAAATTTATATAGTTTCATAACTCGTCCCGAAGATTATTTTAGTAGTGATGAATATCAAAAAATTCTCAATAAACAGTTAAAATCAGAACTTCTTTTTGCGCGCCTATTATTGATTTTACTTTTACTGATTTGGCTTCAAGGTATTAGTTCAATTATGTACCTTTTTCCAGAAACAAGGTGGATTAGCGCTAAACTTGCGGGCACACCCGTATCACTGCTGATGATCTGGGTAGGGGTGATAGTCGGTACCAAGGTGATTGGACTATTGATAGATTGGTTTTTGAATACTTGGACTGAGGCAATGTCTCTTGGCCGGGATTTTTCACCAAGGAAAATTTCTAGGATCGCCACTTTGGCCTCTGCTTTGAGAGGAATTTCAATTGTACTGTTAATTGCTGTTGGAATTTTTCTTTCTCTTCAGGCATTCAAATTGCCGGTAGGGCCTGTATTGGCTGGTGCTGGTATTTTGGGTTTTGCTATTTCCTTTGGTTCTCAAAGTATCATCAAAGATATGATCTCAGGCGCAATAAATCTGATGAATGATTCTTATGCCATTGGAGATACAGTCACAATAGGGTCTGACAGCGGTCTGGTGGAGGATGTTAATCTGATTGTCACCAGAATTAGATCTGTCAATGGAGATCTGGTAACTATTCCCAATGGCTTGGTCGGAATAGTACGCAACCAAACCAAGGACTGGTCAAGAGTTGATTATCAGATCCAAGTTGCCTATAATACCAATATTGAGAAAGCACTGGCAATTTTAGAAGGGACAGCTTATTCTATTTATAATGATCCACAATGGCACAATGCTTTGCTCGAGGCGCCACAAACAATAGGAGTTGAAAGTCTCTCATCTGATGGTATTGCTTTGCGGATTTGGATGAAGACCAAACCCGGCCAACAGTGGAACATTTCACGTGAACTACGTCTTAGGGTCAAGGAGGCTTTTAATAATTCCGGTATAGATATTGCAATCCCACATCATTCAGTTTCCCTAGAAAGTAATACTGCAATTAATAAAGATAATCTGCATTAGTTCTACAAAATATAAGCTAAGCTGACTACAAAGCTTAAAAGTAAATCAGTCTAACTAGATATAAACAACATTTTTTTAAACTTATGAAGGTTTTGTTATTGTATCCGCTCTTTCCCAAAAGTTATTGGTCTTTTGAAAAAACCTTGGCCCTTTTGGATATCAAGGCCATGCTTCCTCCCTTAGGGCTGGTGACAGTGGCAGCTATACTTCCGCAGGAATGGGAATTTAAGTTAGTCGATCGCAATGTACGCTACGTCAGTGAACAAGAGTGGCAATGGGCGGATTTGGTCATCCTCTCAGGCATGATCGTTCAGAAAGAAGACATGATAAATCAAGTCAAAGAAGCAAAATCTCGCGGTAAAGCCGTAGCGGTAGGCGGTCCCTATGCCACTGCCTTACCAAATGACCTGACAAGCATCGGAACTGATTATTTGATTCTAGATGAGGGAGAGATTACCCTACCTCTGTTTGTTGAGGCTGTAAACCGTGGGGAAAAAACAGGGATTTTTAGATCCAATGGCGAAAGACCTGATGTAACCTTCACTCCAATACCCAGATTCGATTTGCTGGAATTTAAGTACTACGCAGAAATGTCAGTACAATTTTCCAGAGGTTGCCCTTTCCAATGTGAGTTCTGTGACATCATCGTTCTATATGGACGTAAGCCACGCACTAAAACTCCAGCCCAGCTGATTGCCGAACTTGAAAAACTCTATGAATTGGGTTGGAGAAGAAGCATATTCATGGTGGACGATAATTTTATTGGCAACAAGCGCAATGTCAAGTTATTCCTTCAAGAACTTAAGCCCTGGATGCAAGAACATAACTACCCATTCTCCTTTGCTACCGAGGCTTCAGTTGATCTTGCCAAAGAGCAGGAATTGATGGATTTAATGGTGCAGTGTAACTTTGGTGCCGTATTTTTGGGAATCGAAACCCCGGATGAAACGAGTTTAAAATTAACCCAGAAATTTCAAAACACACGAGATTCCCTCAGCGATGCAGTCTACACCATCACCAAGACAGGCCTAAGGGTAATGGCAGGATTTATAATCGGCTTTGATGGGGAAAAATCAGGCGCCGGTGAGAGAATCATTCGTTTTGTCGAACAGACATCCATTCCGACTGCCTTATTCAGTATGCTTCAGGCTTTACCCGATACTGCTCTCTGGCATCGATTGGAAAAAGAAGGCAGACTCAGAAGCAAATCGGCCAATATTAATCAGACAACCTTGATGAACTTTGTGCCTACTCGTCCATTGGAAGAAATTGCCAGAGAATATGTAGATGCTTTTTACCAGCTCTACGATCCTGTTTGTTTTCTTGAGCGCACCTATCGACATTTTCGTATTTTGGGTCAGGCTACCTATCCTAAAAAGGGTAAAAATGCCAAGAAGCCTTTCAATCCTGTTATCTTGCGCTCTTTGTTGATCATCTGTTGGCGCCAAGGTGTACTTCGTGAAACTCGTTGGAAATTTTGGTTAAATTTAATTAGCATGTGGTATCACAACCCGGGTGGTTTGAGTAGTTATCTTGCGGTATGCGCTCAGATAGAGCATTTTGTCGAATATCGCGAAATCGTTAAGCAAGAAATCGAAGCTCAAGTTAGAGAATTTTTACAGGAAGAGAACAAACTGGAACAATCAAAATCTCTAGCAGCTTAGGATTTAAAAAGGCGGATGTGGAGATCACCATAGAACTCAAATTGGTGTAATTCAACCTTGGATTGCGCACTCAACAATAGTAGTGCCCAAAATACACCGCAGCGATCGTTTTGTTTCGGATAATATTTGAGTAATTCGTCTAAAGAAATCCATTCTTCCTCTAGTTTCAAAAGATATTTATTCTCGAGCAAAAAATTTTCCAAAGAGCTGGCATTTTCCAGAAGATTTTCTTGGTGAGCGAGTTCAGTGACCAACCGTAAGGCTTCTCTGCGAGAATGGGGCTTTGGGTTACGGATATTGGTCTTTTTTGTTGCTTCACTTTTTTCTATCTCGAGAGAGATATTTTGCAGTTGTTCAATGAATTCTTGCAAAGAAACCTTACGGCTTCGCACAGGGGCAATAGATGTTCTTCTTTTAAGATGATTTTCTAATTTAATAAGTTTAATCCCACTAGATTCATCTCCATCCAAAAAATCTTCTAAAATTTCCTCATCCGTTTCAAGCTCATTTTCCCTCTTCTCTAGAGTTTCTGCCTTTAGCCAAACCAAATGAGAAGCCCAGACAAAAGCCTGCCCCGATTGAGATAGACTGGAGGTATCAGGGTTGTCGGCATCAAGACCCAATTCACCTAGAAATCTATCTATAATATTTATTACCTGAACATTCCAAGGATCAATTGCTCCTTGTTGAGCTAGATCCATAAGTATGTTAATTGCCTCTTGTGCGGGTGTACTTAGCATTTTTCACGCTTTTTGCCTAAAATGAATCTCTCAATTGCTGATCTACGTAAGGATTACACACTATCTGGACTGACTGAAGCCGAGACGAGCAGCGATCCTTTTCAACAATTTGCTCTCTGGTTTAGCCAAGCCTTGGGCGCTCAGGTTTTAGAACCAAATGCCATGACTTTAGCGACTATAGACATCAATGGTCACCCCAGAGCCCGCATTGTTTTATTGAAGGGATTTGATGAAAATGGTTTAATTTTTCATACTAACTATGATAGTGCCAAAGGGAAAAATATCGCAGTTCATCCTCAGGTTGCTTTGGTTTTTTGGTGGGGTGAATTAGAGCGTCAGGTTCGTATTGAAGGCAATGCAGAAAAAATTTCCACCCAAGAATCAGAAATCTATTTTAGCTCTCGTCCTCTCGATTCCCAGATAGGCGCTTGGGCTTCGGCACAAAGTGAAGTAGTTTCCTCGCGCGACGAACTAGAATCACGTTTTGTTGAGTATAAAAAAAGTTTTTCCGACAAGCCAATTCCACGCCCGGCCAATTGGGGAGGATACAGAATTGTTCCTCATTTTTTTGAATTCTGGCAAGGACGTTCCTCTCGCCTACATGATCGTCTATGCTACCGTCTCAGCAATGAGCAATGGATTAGGGAACGGCTTTGTCCCTAACGAGATTTTCTATCTCTTTGATATTGACCTTTCCTTGTTCATTTCGAGGAATGCTATCGAGCTGTAGCCATTTTTTAGGAAGTTTGTAACTAACCAAGCTTTTACTTAGCATCGCCTTGAGTTGTTCGGATTCAATCTTGTATCCTGCTACGTAGATGGCAGTTACAATTTCTCCCCAATAGGAGTCAGGATAACCCATAACTAAAACATCCCTTAAAAGTCCAGTATTAAGCAGGGCATCTTCTACTTCTTTCGGGTAGAGTTTTTCTCCTCCTGTAATAATTTTTTGACTTTTTCTGCCCACTATGTGGAGATAGCCAGATTGGTCAAAATAACCTAGGTCATCAGTATAAAATCGATCAGATCGTGTTTGGGAGTCGGGATAATATCCAAGAAAAAGCGAGTTAGACTCAACGACAACAGTGCCAATCTCTCCTAATAAGGAAATTTCGCCCTTTTCACCTTCAATCGTGATCCTGGCATGAGGTAAAGGTACTCCACTGCTAGAATTTCCCCCTAAGAATTCCCCAGATCTAAGGGCTACTATTTGCGATGCTGTCTCAGTCATTCCATAGGTTAAGGCAAGGGGAATATTAGCTAGCCTGGCAGATTCGAGCAAACAAGGCCATGGCGGCGCGCCACCTAATAAAACAGTTCCAAAACGTTGCAACCAAGGACCAAAATGCTCCATCATGAACTTGAGCTGTGTTGGCACCAAAGAGATAAAATAATCTGCGTAAGAATCTATTTCCAGCGGTTGGCTTTTAACTGTGGCGTAGTTGCATACAACCAATTTACCTCCTGTAATGAGCGTTCTCAATGCTTGCATCAATCCGCTGACATGGTAAAAAGGTAATAGACAAAATGAGTTTATTTGTTCGATATTGTAGTATTCTTTAAAGCCTTCAACCGAAGCGATCAATGTCTGCCAATTATGCTTAGCAAATCTGGATTGACCTAATGTTCCACCAGTCGGTATCATAATACAAGAAGATAAGTCCTCTGTATTGTCAGGTTGTGGTAAATTTTTGCAATTAGGACTGGTTAAAAATACTGGTTTACTTGTTGAAACAGCAGCAATGAATTTCGCTAGAAACTCTACTCTATCTATATCCCAAGGAATTAAGATTGGACCTGAATGTTGTTGGTATGTCTCATAATAATATAAAGAAGATAGATAAAACAAATCTTCAGGATAACCAACAAGCCAAGGTTTACCCAATCTTGCTTCTAGATATTCTAGGGGAGTCATACTAAATATTGAAATATTTCATTTTCTCCCTTACAGATTTAGGAATTGATATTTTGTAATACGTTTTGGTTTTCTGTTAAACCTAGCTTTTGGCTAAGACTATCAGAATAATAGGCTTTTTCCCAGTTGTTAGCAGATTTAACTTGCTCTAGAGTAAAATTTTTGACATCTTCTCGGAAATTAGCTCCCTCAAGATCGGCTTGTTGGAAATTAGCCTGGGCCAGGTCAGCTTTTGTTAGATTGGTACCGAAAAGTCGAGCATGCTTTAGATTGGCGCCAGTTAGATTGGCTAGAGTTAAATTAGTATTGGTGAGATCGGCGTCCGAGATTTTAGCACCAAGGAGATCGGCATTGGAAAAATCTGCATTTTGGAGATTGCTGCCGTTTAAAATTGTTCCCAAAAGCTTGGCTTCCTGGAAATTAGAACCTTTCAGCTGAGCGCCAGAGAGATCGGCATCTTTTAAAGTTGTATCTGAGAGGTTGGCCCCTATCAGCTTTGCATTCTGCAGATTAGCACCAGATAAATTTGCACCCGCAAGATTAGCTCTTTGAAGATTGGCTTTAACGAGAGAAATTCCAGAAAGATCAGCGCCTTCTAAAAGAACTAGCGTCCTATCGGTTGGTACCAAAATTAAATTTGCCTCATACAAAAATTTTATCAATAGTACCTTTCGATTACTATCTAATTCTCGCAGAGTTGATAAGGTTCTGGCTCTAGCTATTGTCCGGGCTTGATTGACATCATCTCTAAGGTTTTTAGTGGTTAAAAGCGCAGACATCTGTTCTAGATACTGATTTAGGGAATCCTGCTGGAATCTTTCAATCGCCATTGCCTGTTGTTGTTTATTATTTTGTGCCGATAAATAATTAGTACTTAAAAACAGTAACACTGGAATAGAAATTCCCGTTAAAAATCTACCAATATTGATAGCTAATTCCAGAAAATCCCAACCATTTTTCTCGGCAGTTCCACTCCATTTCCAAAACTCTTGCCAATTGAATTGCAGCTTGAGCCACTGCTTGGTACTCCATGATTCCAGGGCAACTTCAGCATCATACCAATCCTGCTCTGCGTTGCCATCTAATCCTTGTGCTATTCTAGATCGCCATATTTGCTGCGCCTTAAGGTTGATCAACTCTTGCGAAATGTCCTTTTCTTGAAACATCCTGAACTTTCTTTTATATAATAATTATAAAGAACTAATTTATTGTAATCATTATGATTGAACTACTTTTGATTTCACAGCTGATCGCCCAAGGAACCAATTTACCGATATTTTCCGAGAATCAGAAATATCAGATTCAAAAATTAACAGATAGTGAAAAAAATAATTCTCAGGAAACCCCTTACAACACTACTAAACCAGAGATAGAATAAGATTCTCGCAAGCCCAGGAAAAATCATCGATAAAACTAATGGAATTTCCAGATGGGTATATACAGACAGTACAGGCAAAGAGGTAGAATGTTTATACAGTGCCCACGATATACTCTTGCAATGGTCAATCTCAGGATTTTAACTTACAGACATTATATATTTGTTTAACGAAAAGATTCTATTATTAAAGCGGCAGATATTAATGCGCAGACCAACAAGGCAAACCAAATAAAAGAATTATCTTCTTTGATCGGGGCAGTGATTCTCTCTGAGGAGACTGGTTTCTTTTTAGATGGACCAAAAGAGCCCATGTTTGAGTATTTTCTGTCGGTACTATCTTGACTAAAATTTACCTCAGGAATAACAACGGACCATTGTGGAGGAAGTTTGAGTTGAGGGGCCTCCAAAATATAAAGTAACTGGCGACTTTGCTTGCGAATCTGATAACTCGGATGCTCGGTTAAATTTCTGACCAGTTCAATTGCCTCTATAGTTTTATCGGCAGCCTGATAGGCAGTAACAAGCCACATCCTGACTTCACCACCGTTAAAAGAGTTAAAGCTGATAAGCTGAGCGGCTGAAGTCAAATATTCGATGCTACGGGTATAATCCCCCCGCTCAAAAGCCTCTTTTCCAGATTGGTACAATTCCAAATAGGAGACTTCACTCATTGTCAATATTTAGAAACCTGGTAACTCAAGTCCACTGGTTATCTCGTTCATTTTATTCTTCATAACCTCCGAAGAGTTCTCATAGGCATCAATCATTGCCTCCATAACCATTTGAGATAGGAACTCAGCGTCTTTTGATGCGGCTTCATCAGATATAGTAACGTTGATGGGTCGTTGACTTCCATTCATATATACTTTTACGCTTCCATCTGAACTACTGCCCTCTACAGTGGTCTGTTCTAATTCTTGTTGAACAGTCTGGGCGTTTTCCTGGAATTGTTGTGCTTTTTTGAATGCTTCCTGTAATTCCTTAATTTTGCCTAAACCAAAGCCGAATCCTTGTCCTTTAGTCATAATAAAACTTTTTTTATCTCAATATTTACTACATTATGTGGCCTTATTGACTCATCGTCAAGACAAAATCAATTAATGCAAAAGACGTAAGTAATGCAGAAAACCTTTTCCACTGATCAATTCCACCAGTAAACCGATAAATCCAAGCATAGCAAGACGTCCATTCCAAACTTCAGCAGTGGTAGTCAAACCCCAAGTATTGGGCTCTTGGGGATACATCTTCATATTCTTTTTGGGATGTATTACCTGGGCAAACGTACAGGGTGGCTTTTGCAGGGAATCTGTAACTATACCGGCCAATGCCTGGATAAAGTCAGGATCGCTGTTGAGAGCGGGCATACGCCTGAAATTGGAGATCCCAGCTACATGAGCTACCTCACGATATTCTATGTCTATTTCCTCGAGGGTTTCAATATGCTCAGAAACGAAACTAATTGGAATAATCAGCAAATCCTTGATCCCCTTTTCTCCCAATTCTTTAATAGCATCTTCAGTGTATGGTTTGAGCCAATCTACCGGACCTACCTTACTTTGATAAGCCAAGTTATAAGCATTGGGTAAGTTAAGATTCTCCATAATCAACTTGGTACAATGCTCTATTTCTTGTTGATAAGGATCGCCTGCCTCTTCGACATAGCTTTGTGGTACACCATGGGCACTAAAGAAGATATGAACCAATTCAGGGTTTTCAAAATTAGCCAACTCTGATTTAATTAGACCAGTTATAGCCGATAAATAGCCAGGGTTATCATACCAAGATGGAATTAAGGTATAGTTGATTCCCGCTAGATCAGGATCTTTTTTCCACATCTCTTCTAGAATGCGGAAACTAGAGCCACTTGTGCTAATTGAAAACTGAGGATATAAGGGTAAGATGACAACATGAGATATCCCGTCGGTTTTAATCTGGGCGATTGCTTCTTCTGTGAAAGGATGCCAATAGCGCATACCAATATAAATTTTGGATGGTTGCCCGCTCTCTTCCAAAAGAGATTGCAGGCATTGTCCCTGTTCTTCTGTAATCCTGCGAAGTGGGGAGCCGCCGCCAATGAGACGATAATTTTCTTCGGATTTCTTCCGTCTGGAACTGGCAATTAACCAAGCCAGTGGTTTTTGGAAAATAGGAAAAGGCAAACGGATGATTTCTGGATCAGAAAACAAATTATATAAAAAAGGACGAACATCCTGTATCTTTTCAGGACCTCCCAAATTGAGCAAAAGAACCCCTATGCGATCCATATCTTGTTATGAGGTTTAATTTAATAATTTCAGATTATTTTCCAAGTTTAACAAACTGTGAGCATGATAATCTTACCTGACCTGTTTGAGGCTATCAACCTTCGGTTGCATTACCCCGGTAAACAAACTCATAACTGTTCTGTGCTCTTTAACCTTGATATTGACGGTAACTGCCATACCAGATTGGAGATTAATGTTTCTGCCATTGATCCTGAGATGCTGTTCGTTCAATTTTATTTTTGTGGGAAAACGATAAAATTTATGATTTTCATCCGGTGGTAGAGCATCAGAGCCTACAGAAATCACTTTTCCTTTAACATCACCAAATTCACTATAGGGAAAAGTATCTATTCTGACATCTACTTTTTGACCGGCATTAACAAATCCTATATCCTGATTTGTAACATCTACCTCAGCTATGAGATCCTCTTCAGGTACAATTTTGAGCAAGGGCTTATCTTGCGACACATTTGGCACATAACCAGGGGAAGCCTGAAGGTCAAAAACAATTCCTTTGCCAGGTGCACGTAGTTCCTGTTCTCTTAAATTGAGATTGGTTTGGCTGATTTGACTTTCGGTCTCCGCTATTTTTTTTTCATTTTCTAAAATAATCTTATTGAGACTGCTGTCAATTTCAGCAATTTTTTTGTTGTTTTCGCCGACTTTATCCCTGAGATCTTTCTGTGTAATCGCTTTGGCGTTGGTTAGCTTTTCGCTTGCCTGGGAAGTTACAAAAACAAGCCTATCCCTTTCTTTGTGCAGTTGCTGGAGCTCGGAAAGATGTGATTGCAATTGTTCATTCTGCTTACCGTACTCAATCTGTCCATTGCCAACTAATTCTGAGAGGTCTTTGTGATGATCAATGATCTGTTGCCTTTGTTTTTGCACTTGGTAATCACCCAAGGCTCCTTCAGCTGAGAGTCCTTCCATTTTGGTCAGAAGACCATTGTCTATTTCTAAACTTTTTCGGGATTCTTGAACTGATTTTGTATTTCGCTCCTTGATCTCCTGCAGCATCAGCTTATCTTGAGCAATCAATTTTTGATCATTGACGATGCGATCTTGAACCTGTTTTAACTGTTCATTTTGTTGCTTGACCTCGAGTTCGGCGGACTTGGCCCGCGAGTATGCCTCCTGACGAGAAGCATTTAGGCGTTGCATATCCTGTTGGGCAAGAGATTTGTGAGCAATAGTATTATTTAATTGCATTTGGAAAAGTTGGTTCTCTTTTTGCAGAGATATGCGATTGGCAACTAAAGCTACCACCTCTTTAGGGATTTTCAAAGTATCAATGAGTCCCTCTGTTTGCTCAGGAGAGAGATTTTTGCTCATGATAGTTCTATAAAAATTGTTCTCCTCCTTAAGGGATTTAAGAACTTTGTTAGAAGAAGAGAGTTGGACTTTGGTTGCACTGGTATCTAGAATAGCCAAGAGTTGACCTTTCTGTACCTTCTGTCCATCTTTGACATAAACTTCCTTGATAACTCCATTCAAGGAAGCTTTTACTTCCTTAACCTGACCCTGCGGCTTTAATTTACCCGAGGCTGTAACAACCTGCTCAATGTTGGCCAGATATGCCCAGGCTACCGAAAGAACGGTCACTCCAATAATTCCCCAAGTGATACCACGTGACCAAGACTTAGTCTGTTTGAGCACAACGGATTGACTGTTATTGCCTAATAGTGAAGGGAAATCCAACAGTTTCTTTTTAGATGGCTTCTCAATAGGTCCCTTGGGGTCGAATGCTTGACTCATGATGATTTCTCCCTAAACTCTGCTTGCCTGCTGCTGGTACATAGAGTAGTAATGCCTGTTGTGCGCCATCAGTTCAGTATGGGTTCCCAATTCGATTACAGAACCTTGATCCATCATAACGATGATATCGGCAGTCTTGATAGAACTTAGCCTATGTGTAATAAATAATACAGTACGCCCTTTAAAGGTTTCCCTAAGATTCAAGTAGACTTGTTGCTCGGTTATGTAATCTAGGGCGCTGGTGGCTTCATCTAAAATGAGCATGCGAGGGTCTTGTAGTACTGTCCGGGCAATAGCAATTCTCTGCCTTTGTCCCCCTGAAAGTGAAGTACCTCTTTCGCCTACACGAGTATTGTAACCTCTAGGCAAATTCAGAATGAAATCATGAGCAACTGCGATCTTGGCCGCCTCGATGATCTCTTCGCTGGTAGCATCAGGATTGGTAAGACCAATATTCTCTTCCACTGTTCCCTCAAATAGCAGAGTATCTTGAGGAACAAAACCAATCTGCCTTCGTAGAGAATAAAGTTCTACTTTATTTATATCGTATTCATCGATCAGGATTCTGCCAGCTTCAGGCTCATATAATCTAGGCAGTAATTTTGTAAGCGTACTTTTTCCTGCACCACTTTGTCCGACTATACCTACAAAGGCACCTGCTGGTATATCTAAAGAGACATTGTTTAACTGGAGAGGACTATTGGATTTGAAACGAAAAGAGATATTTTCATAGCGAACATTGCCTCTAATAGCCGGCATCGGAATATTCTGACGATCTTCTTCTCCCTCTTGTGGGGTGTCGACTATATCGGCTAAACGCTCCAGGGATAAAGACGTTTCCTGGAAGTTTTGCCAGATCTGAGCTAAACGCAAGATTGGAGAAGTCACATAGCCGGCAATAATCCTAAAAGCAATTAATTGCCCAAGGGTCAGTTCCCCTTTTAGCACCATGAAAGTTCCTACCCAAAGTACCAAAAGCGCAGAGATTTTGTTGAGAAAACCACTAGCCGAGCCAGCTAAGGTGGAGGTGATTACGGTTTTAAAGCCTGCTGAAACAAATCTTGCGTATCTCTCTTGCCATTGCCAACGTGTTCTCAGTTCTATGTTCTGAGCTTTAACAGTTTGGATGCCGGTCATTACCTCTACCAAATAAGATTGTGTTTCAGCATTACGTTCAGCTTTATCGCGTAATTGCCTATAGATAATTGGTGAGGCCACTACCGTTAGCAGGATAAATATGGGGATAATACTTAGAGAAACAAATGTTAGTTGTACACTATAAACAAGCATCACAATGATGTATAGTACCGAAAAAATGGCATCTAAAATCACCGTCAAAGCAGTACCAGTCATGAACTGACGGATATTCTCCAACTCATTGATTCTAGTTGAAATCTCCCCAACAGGTCTTTTTTCAAAATATTTCAGAGGCAATCTCAAGAGATGATCTATGATATCTGTACCCAGACTCATGTCTATACGGTTAGTCGTATCGACAAAAAGATAAGTTCTCAGAGTAGACAAAATTGCTTCAAAAATTGAGATTATTAGTAAAAATATACCCAAAACTTGCAAGGTATCTAAGCTATTTTGTACGATAACCTTGTCTATGATCACCTGAATCATCAATGGGTTTGCCAGTCCAAACACTTGGACAAAGAAAGAAGCAACAAAAACTTCCAGCAGAACTATCTTGTATCTCTTGATTGCTGGCCAAAACCAACTCAAGCCGAATCTCTTCTGCGGAGTATCTTTACTCTTTTGGATCAGCAATACCTCGGATTCAGCATCGAAGGTTTCTAGTAAATCTTTAGATTTGCGCCTTAGCAGTCCAACCTCGGGCACTGCGATAACCATTTGGCGTGCTGTGAACTCATAAACAAGGGCCAATGAATCCTGCCAGCGGATCAAAAAGGGTGCTTGGAGACTGGTAATTTGATTAGACGGTATGGTGATCAGTTGCGCATTAAGTCCAATGAGCTCAGATACTGCGCCACAGAAGGAAAGTGAGAGATGATCTTGTCTTTGTAGATTTTCCTGAATAACCCTTTTGATGATATCCCTTCTAAAGGGCATACCATAATACTGAGAAAGCATAGAAAAACAAGCTATGCCAGCATCTTGAACATCTTTTCCGGCTACATAGGGATATTCAATCTGCTGAGTATCATTGCTGTACTTTGACTCAGGAACAATTGGTTCGAGAGGTTCGGTAAAATAGGGGATGTTTTGGGGATCAACTGACAATAATCCTTCATCTTTAACAGCTCCATTAACAGAGAACTTTTCAGTTAGAAGATTTTTGGGTAATCCCAAGTATCTTTTGGCAGAGCTTTCCAGCCAAACATTAGCATCATCTGTTAATGGTGGAGCAGAAGCGATTTTGACCTCTTTAATCAGGTTCTTAACCAGATACTTGAGGTTTTGTCCACTTTTGTTTTGCACATATTCAGAATAAATTAAAGATTCATAGAGTTCTGAAGGAGAAACAAAACCAGCTATATTTTCTGCCAATTGAGGAAATTTTTCTTTCACAGCATCTAGTTCTCTGTAAGCTATGGAAAGACAAACCACATTTTCACTTGAGGCGATTGCTGTTTCCAAGTAAGTGCCACTTAAGTAGTTGAAAACACCGATATTTGCGCCTTGAGAAACCAAGGATAGGGTTATGGGCATTTTGGTGTTGGGATCAAATCCCAGTATCCGCACTTCACCTTGATAAATTACCAAGAGATTATTGCTCAACCTATCTTTAAGTAGAATTTCCTGCCCTACTCGATAGCGCCAGATTTGTGCTTTTTGAGCTAAATATCTAACTTCATCCGCCGGTAAACCTCTAAAAATATCGACAGATTCAAGAAACTCATTGAGATTGGAAATTAAGTAGTTCATTCTACGGACTGCATCTCCTGTAACTGCTGATTTAGCCAATTTTGAAAGAGTTCTCCCAAGAGTCTCTGCTGCATGTTCTCATCAAGCTCAGCGGATATATATTTTTCTAGTCGAACTATAATTATCCACTCTTCGACCACAATGGGAAGAGAAATCTGACCTATCTGCAACTGATTGAGCATCCTAGCAATTGTCGGATGGGGACTATTGAGCTCAATAGGTCCAATCAGTCCCCCGGTGCTGGCTTCATTCCCCTGCGAGTACTCCTTGGCTAGTTCCCCAAAGGTGCTTTCTCCCTCGGAAAGACGAAAATAAAGCTCCTTGGAGAGATCTTTGTCTTTAGTACGAATTAAAGAGTATACTACCTGATCAAACCGTTCTTTGTACTGCAGAAAATAGGATTCTAGTTGATCTCCCCATGTCTGCCTTTTGAATTTCTCTATTTTGAGATCCCTGAGTAAAATATATTCCAGATTTTCTTCTGTCATGGCATTGGCCTTTAACCACTGCTCAAGCCGTTCTGAGTTGTTGATTTGATTGGATTGACAAAACCTGATACGAGCTTGGCTGACTTGCTCTGGATCGATTTCTATGAATTCTAAAGCTTGATCAACTATAATTTCTCTGGCAATTTGAGGCAAAAGTCTATACTTTCTCAGCAGAGAGACAATTTCCTCTGTTGTATATTCTTTATCTTTAATTTTTAATATAGCTGTCATTAAATTTGATATTTATAAAATTTACCAGTACAAATAACTTAAATTGCCTTTATATAAACCATCTTATAACACATTTCGGTAAAAGTTCGTATGTATGGTTAGAAAGAACTATGCAGTTGAGTTCTGTGGCAGTCTATGTTTATTGGTTAAAATAAGAAGTTATAGAAGTTAAATTAAACTCACGCTGAACAAATGACTCAAACTATATCGACTCAATCAAAAGGCATTCTACTCTCACAGAGCGCTCTGGAGCATTTATTGGCACTTAAACAACAAAGAGGAGATGATCTGCTTCTGCGCGTTGGTGTGCGTAATGGAGGTTGTTCCGGTATGTCTTACATGATGGATTTTGAGGATTCTGGCAAGATCACCGAGAATGACGAAGTATATAACTATGATGGTTTTCAAATCATCTGCGATCGCAAAAGTCTACTCTACCTCTATGGATTGATGCTTGATTACAGCAATGCTCTTATTGGTGGGGGCTTTCAGTTTACTAATCCCAACGCTGCCCAGACCTGTGGCTGCGGAAAATCTTTTGGAGTTTAAAATAAGGGAGAAATTTTAAAATTTGTGATGGATTTATCTACAACATTAAACGGTCTCGAAGAGGGCATAGAGCTTTATAAGCAGGGAGAAAGCATTGATAAGCTTTTGACTATGTTTAAGGATATATCCCAGAGAGATCCCAAGAATCCTACAGTCTGGTCTTGTCTAGCCTGGCTTTATCTGCTTGATGATAAACCTGAAAATGCTCTCAAATCAGCTCAAAGAAGTATAAAACTGGATTCAAGATCTCCTCAGGCCAGGATAAACCTAGCTTTGGCAATGATGGATGCAGGACAAAGTGGAGTTCGACCCCATATCGACGCTGCAGCTCAAATCATGCAACTAAGTCCGGAAATTCACCAAGATATTGCAGAAAATATTCTCGATGGCTTGCTTAGAAAGCCAGATTGGAGCAGTTTGCAAAAAGTAAAAACCTGGTTACTACCTGAAAGGCAATAAATGGGCAGTAAAGAAACATTAATAGGACTTAGGGCTGATGATTTTCGTCATCCTTGGGATTTAGAAGCGACACAGTCTCTCAAGCGCTTAATTGGCTTGGATCTTGGTATAAGAACTTTTCTAGGCTCATTAGCCAATGAGTTCTTTTATTTGAATAACATTGCTTCTAGTATTTTGGTGAGCGCTAAGCAATTACCTGAAATACACCAACTTTTGCTAGAAGCCAGCCGAGTCCTGGAAGTCGAGCTACCTCAACTTTACATACAACAAAATCCGGTTCCCAATGCCTATACTTTGGCGATGCGTGGCTCACGTCCATTTATAGTAATCCATACATCTTTGATAGATCTTCTTACTTTAGAAGAATTGCAGGCTGTGATTGCTCATGAATTGGGACACCTTAAATGTGAACATGGAGTCTATTTAACCGCTGCTAATTTACTGGTTCTAGCTAGTGGTCTTTTTTCCGATGTTGGGGCTATATTGGCCCAATCTCTTAAGACAAAGATGCTGGAATGGCTGCGCTGCGCTGAATTTAGCTGCGATCGCGCCGCTCTTTTAGCTGTTCAAGACCCCAAGATAGTCGCCTCGGTTCTGATGAAGCTCTCTGGTGGTTCACCAAAACTGGCGCCCTTGCTCAATTTAGATGCTTTTATTGAGCAGGCTAGATCCTACGAAATGTCTGGAGAAAGCGAAATCGGACAAGTTCTCAAGCAGGCCCAAACTAGCCAATTAACTCACCCAGTTCCAGTTCTTAGAGCTAAAGAAATCGACCGCTGGTCTAGTTCGGCTGAATATGATCACTTGTTAAAAATACGCAGTTCTGATTATAATAAGAAAGCTGACAAGGGCGAATGGCGGAATTGGTAGACGCACCACACTCAAAATGTGGCGGCCGCGAGGTCATAAGAGTTCGAGTCTCTTCTCGCCCACTCCTCTTTATAAGTAAATTTTTTTACTTTAATTAGGAGTTTCATGTTAGGATGATAAACGGCAAAAGTGATGGGTCGGTGCCCGAGTGGTTAATGGGGGCAGACTGTAAATCTGCTGGTTTGCGCCTACGTTGGTTCAAATCCAACCCGGCCCATATTTGCCTGTGTGGCTCAGTGGTAGAGCACACCCTTGGTAAGGGTGAGGTCACGA
>CAIPYC010000114.1 GCA_903869185.1 uncultured cyanobacterium
ACCGTTATTTCAGATTTTTTATTAAAAATGAACTTGTTTGCTAGATTGTATTGATCAAACACTCTTCTACTAATGCAGTGGACTGCTGAAAAACTAGGAATTGTCTACACGCCAATTGAAGTTGTTGATTTCATAATTAATAGCGTGCAATCTGTAATGAAAAAGGAATTCAACTCAAGTCTCTCAGAGAAAAACGTTCATATTATTGACCCATTTACTGGGACTGGCACTTTCATTGCAAGACTTTTACAGAGCGGGCATATAAACAAGAGAGACATTGTAAAGAAATATACATCTGAAATACACGCCAATGAGATTATCTTGCTCGCGTACTACATCGCTGCAGTAAATATCGAATCTGTGTTTGGTTCAATAAATGATGGAAAATATGAGCCCTACGAGGGCCTTGTACTCACAGATACATTCCAAATGTTTGAATCTAAAGATGTGATGGATGATTTAGTCTTTCTTGAGAATAACGAAAAGGTGACTAAGCAGAAGAAGACTGACATTCGAGTCGTAATCGGAAATCCTCCTTATTCTGCTGGACAGAATCAGGCAAATGAAGGCAATCAGAATATGAAATATCCTGATTTGGATGAGAGTATTCGCAATTCTTACGCCAAATTATCCACATCTAAGACCCGCACTTCTGTCTACGATTCATATTTTCGCGCCTTTCGTTGGGCCACAGACAGAGTAAAAGACAAGGGGATTATTTGTTTCGTAACAAATGGTTCGTGGATTGACTCGAATACTGCCGATGGATTCAGAAAAACACTCTATAAAGATTTCTCCAGTGTTTATGTATTTAATCTTCGTGGCAATGCCCGAACCATGGGTGAACAAAGAAGACTTGAAGCAGGAAACGTATTTGGTGAAGGTAGCCGAACTCCAGTTGCGATAACACTCTTGGTGAGAAATCCCAAGCATAATGGACCAGCAGAAATTTTCTACCATGACATAGGAGACAACTTAACACGCGAAGAGAAACTTAAAGTCGTGGCAAAATATGGTGACGTAGATGAAATTCCTTGGACCCACCTACTTCCAAATGATTCAGGTGATTGGATAAATCAGCGGGATGTTGCCTATTCGGGATTCATCGCTCTCGGAGATAGGGATGCAAAGGAGCGCGAGAGTGAATCAATATTCCGCACATTTTCCGCTGGAATTAATTCGGCACGAGATGCTTGGTCTTATAACTTTAGTAAAAGTGCCCTAATACAAAACATGAAACGAATGATTGGTAACTACAATAGTTTTATTGATGAACGCAAAAAAACTGGCGAGCCAGTAGGCAAATATGTACGAATAGATACTAAGAAAATTTCATGGGTACAAAATCTCTTAAAGGATTTTGAAAAAAATAAGTACGGCAAATTTGAGGAGCATGAAGTAGTCCTCGGCAGTTATCGCCCCTTCCAAAAAATGTGGGTGTATCGGCAACGTCAGATGATTTGGAGCCCATCCAAAACCAATAGTCTCTTCCCACCAAATAAGTCTAATTTAGTGATTCACATGACTGGTCCTGGGGCGGCTGTAGATTTTTCAGCATTAATTACGGCAGTGGTTCCAAATTTCCATTACATGGACACTGGCAAGGGTTATCCGCTGAATTTTTTTAAAGAAGTCGCTGAAGAATCGGATGAGACTCTCTTTGATGATGAAATTCAAGACTCAAAAGTTGATGGAATAACCGATTGGGCGCTCACACTTTTTCGGGAGACCTATAAGGAAAAAATCTCAAAAGAAGACATCTTCTATTACGCCTATGGTGTCTTATCTGCACCAGAGTTCATTAAGCGATATAGATTCGAATTAAAAAAGGACTCTCCTAGAATCCCATTACTCAGTGAATTTCAGGAGTATAAGAATTATGGGAAGTCGCTCGCAGAATTGCATCTTAATTATGAAAGTCACTCAAATGATTTTGTTAAAGTTGAAATAAACGAAAAAATCGCAGATATGCATAAACTCTATCGTGTCGAAAAAATGCGATTCGGTAAAGGTGGGGATAAGTCCATAATTCAGTTCAATCAATTCATCGCAATTTCAAATATTCCTGAAGTGGTTTATACATATCTGATAAATGGTAAGACACCAATCGAGTGGGTTATGGATAGATACATGGTGAAAGAAGACCCAGATTCTGGAAATCTCAATGACCCAAATGAGTATTCTGATGACCCTAAGTATGTCTTGAATTTACTTTTAAGCGTTATGGCCATGAGTCAAGAAATTCTGAAACTACAGAGTTCTCTTCCAAAACTAGTTATCCCTGAAGGCAAATAGTTTTTACTTTTTGCTAAACAATTTTCAATTTGCATTTGACTTTTTATGATTTCCGGCGTATTAATTACCTACACAACGTCAGGAGATAATCGCGGGAGATTCTCTATGGCATGCCGTCTGAAGAAC
>CAIPYC010000115.1 GCA_903869185.1 uncultured cyanobacterium
AAAAAAGCCAAAACTGTTTCATGCTGGCTTCCAGGGCTATATGGATTTTTATTGTGATCCAGAAACGGTAGCTGATTATTTCAATGCCCATAAAGGTTGGTTTCAGCGCTGTGCCAAGCCAATGCATACAGTTTCTTTGGGGGATGATAAATACTTAATTGTTATAGGTAAATTCGGCGCGCTTGGTTATCAAGTTGAGCCTAAAATGGCAGTGATACTCCATCCACCCCAGAATTCTCTTTATCTTATGCATAGCATCCCAGTCCCCGATTCCAAGCCCCAAGGATATGAGATTGACTATCGTGCTACGATGAAACTTGAGCAGATGAACTTGCTAGAGATACCATCTACTAGGGTGACATGGCATTTAGACCTTAAAATTGCAGTTGAATTTCCTGATTTTGTCGATCTTCTCCCGGGTCAGTTGGTGCAAAGTAGCGGGGATAAATTACTAAACAAGATTGTTAAAGAGGTCTCCCAAAGATTGACTTACAAAGTACAGCAGGATTTTCACGCCAGCTATTGCCTGCCGATGCCGCCCAAATCCAGTAGGGGTGTAATCTCTCAAAGAGTTGATATAGAAATCCCACTTTAGTAAAATTATGCTAATTCGCAATGTAGTAGGATTGATTTTTGCACTTTGGTGGATTCCTCCGATGCTACCAGCAATAGCTCAGCAACAGAACTTTTTTACTGGTTCACCTCCTACTTTCAATGGAGAGGAGGCACCTTTTAAAGAAGTATATATTCCCTCTGCGCATTATTATTTCAAATTTTCTCAGCCTCAAAACTCTAATACAGCAATTGCTCGGATTTTAATAGAGCCTCAGTCCAATATTGATCAAATTCTCTTTGATTTGCCTAATACTGTCGCTTTTCTAGGCGTTCCCAATGCTAGAGGGCAAAAAATACAAATCGCCTCTGTATCGCAAGATCCAAATACCAGAGTTATAACCGTCACCTTTGTTCAACCTATTGGGCCAGGAAGAAATTTTACAATCTCTCTAGAAGCTGTTCAAAATCCCTCTTATGCCGGTATCTATCAATTTAGAGTTTATGCTGTACCAATTGGCAGCAATCCTGTAAATATGGATCTTGGGCTTGCAAGGTTTCGTATATATTCCTTTGGTTCCCACTAGTATCGGTCATGTCAGATCCGCAAAGATCTCCCTCAGGACTGGGTGAATCAGTTGGTGTTCTCGTACATTTTCTCCCCTAGAGAGGGCAGGATCGTCTTTTTTATTTTGAGCCAGTTTCAAGATATAGGGTAAGGTACTATTATTGAGCGCTTGGGTTGCAGTCCAAGGAACCGCTCCTGGCATATTGGGCACGCCATAATGCACCACATCTTCCTCGATATAAGTTGGCTCTGAATGCGAAGTTGTTTTTAGGGTTTCTATACAACCGCCTTGATCTATAGCAACATCTACAATCACTGAGCCTGCTTTCATTTGCTTTACTAAATCTCTAGAAACCAGAATAGGTGTTTTGCGTCCTGGTAATAATACAGCGCCGATCAACAAATCTGCTTTGGGTACAATCGCTTCTATCTGGACTGAATTACTTAAAATTAGTTCAAGACGCGAGCCAAAAATGGTTTCAAGATAGAAAAGTCGATCAGGATTAACATCTAGTACTGTAACCCTAGCACCCATTCCCACTGCGATTCTGGCCGATTCTGTGCCAACAACCCCACCACCGAGGATCACAACCTCTCCAGATGCTACCCCAGGTATACCGCTTAATAAAACACCCCTACCTCCTTGCTGTTTTTCTAGGTATCTGGCTCCAAACTGAACCGCTAAACGACCAGCAATGATACTCATTGGCGTCAAAAGTGGTAATCTGCCATCAGCTAACTCCACGCTCTCGTAGGCATAGGCATTGATTCCCGATTCTAATAATCTTGTAGTAAGTCTGCGATTTGCAGCTAAGTGAAGATAGGTAAAAAGAAGGCAACCAGCCCTAAGGTAAGGATATTCAGCGGGTAAGGGTTCTTTGACCTTGACTACCATCTCCTGTTGCCAGATCTCTTCTGTATTATCCAAAATGCAAGCGCCTGAATCGCGATAATCTTGATTACTAAAGCCGGCACCATCTCCAGCTCCGCTTTCAATATAGACTTGGTGACCATCGTGCTTGAGAACTTTAACGCTAGCAGGACTCAGTCCAACACGAAATTCTTGATCCTTAATCTCTTTAGGCACACCTATCTTCATCTTGCTTTCCTTAGTTGATCCTAATTTGCTCGATTCTAAACCCTAGTTAAGAAAAAATCTTGAGCAAAAATGTAAAATTTGTCTTAAGATCTTCATTAAAGAAAGAAAACTTAGTTAACTTACGTTTTTATTTAGAAATCCAGGAGGAAACTTATGGCACTGGTACCTTTAAGACTGTTATTAGATCATGCAGCTGAGCATAATTATGGAATCCCAGCATTCAACGTCAACAATCTCGAGCAAATCCTCTCAATTTTGCAAGCAGCAGATGAGACCGATAGCCCTGTAATTCTTCAGGCATCTCGTGGAGCCCGCAAGTACGCTGGAGAAAATTTCCTGCGTCATTTGATTCTTGCGGCGATCGAGACCTATCCTCATATTCCTATTGTTATGCATCAAGACCATGGCAATAGTCCTGGAACCTGTTATTCGGCTATTCGCAATGGTTTTAGCAGTGTCATGATGGATGGCTCCCTAGAAGAGGATGCCAAGTCTCCTGCTAGCTACGAGTACAATGTTGCGGTTACTGCAGAAGTAGTTAAAGTTGCTCACTCTATAGGTGTGAGTGTTGAAGGTGAATTGGGTTGCCTGGGTTCTCTGGAAACCGGCAAAGGCGACAAAGAAGATGGACATGGCTTTGAAGGTACTCTTTCTAAAGAACAGTTGCTCACCGATCCTGCTGAAGCTGCTGATTTTGTAGAAAGAACCCAAGTGGATGCCTTGGCTGTAGCCATAGGTACTAGTCATGGCGCTTATAAGTTTAGCCGTAAACCAACTGGGGAGATCCTGGCAATCAGCCGCATTGAAGAAATTCATAAACTCTTGCCCAACACCCACCTAGTAATGCATGGTTCTTCCTCTGTACCTCAAGATCTCTTGGAACTTATCAATAAATATGGTGGAGAAATCCCTGAGACTTACGGTGTACCTGTTGAAGAAATTCAAAAGGGAATCAAATGTGGTGTTCGCAAAATAAATATCGATACCGACAACCGCTTGGCTTTCGCTGCGGCTATCCGTGAAGCGGCAGCACTTAAGCCTGCTGAATTTGATCCTCGTCATTTCCTTAAGCCTTCTATCAAATATATGCAGAAAATTTGCGCTGATCGCTATCGTCAGTTCTGGACTGCAGGTAATGCTAGTAAAATTAAGCAAATTTCCTTGGATGACTATGCAGATAAGTATGCTAAAGGAGAACTTTCATCTTCTAGCAAAAAAACCGTTGTTGTCTAGTTTTTAATTTAAATATTGATTTAATTAGAAGGAAGGAACTACCTCCTTCTTTTTTATATCAACTATTTTTCTATCTCATTTTTGCTATGATCCAGAACAATCCGGTAGAAATGCTAGGGTTATTAGCCGGTACATTGACTACTCTTTCTTTTTTGCCTCAAGTGCTGCGTGTATGGCAAACCTGTTCAGCAAGAGATCTTTCCTTTCCCTGGATCATTATTTTTACCAATGGGATATTTCTCTGGTTACTCTATGGGTTGGCTAAAAACTCTCCAGCGATTATCCTGGCTAATGGCGTCACTCTGTTTTTAATGATGGTTATACTTTACTTTAAGATCAAATATCGTTAGATTTATAAACCAAATCTGCCTGAAAGCCAAGGGGTAACCGGAACCAGTATTATCAGTGATACAAATAGGGCAAGTAAGCCTAGCAAATCTCTAGTACCGTCTAATTCCGTGATTTCATTGAGACTAGGTTTTTCTAACTCACGCTGCAAAAAGAGAATGACCATTTCCCAATAGAGAGCGAGTGAATTTTCCGGGTTACCCAATATTACTAATCCTAAAATAACGATAGTTGCCAAGGTAATCAGGCGAGCGATCTTACGACCGTATACAGCCAAGGCGATTCTTCCGCCATCTAATTGGCCAGCCGGGAGAAGATTTAGAGCATTGATCGTCAGTCCTAGCCAGCCCAACGGAACTAGTGGACTGATATAGATCATAGGTTCACTTAAAGCATTACCTAAAGTGAAGTGAGCCAAAATACTCACTAGTAGAGAACTGTGGAAGATCGCGCTGGGAACTTGCAAAATACTGGCAGCATTGGAAAAAAACAATCCAAATAGCAAAATGATCAGAGAAACTATCCCCCCGACCACTGGTCCGGCCAGAGCAATATCAAAAAGCGCCTGACGATTAGGTACAAGTGATTCAAAACGATTGATAGCTCCAAAAGAGCCAATTTGCCAAGTCGGCAAAAAGAAAGGGATGCTCAATTTAACCGCATAGCGCTTGGCCATGATTTGATGAGCAATCTCATGTACTCCCAAAATAGCCAGCAGTGCCAGCGACAGGGGAAGAGATTCTGCAAGACGATTGGTTTGTTTAAAAAAATCAAAGCCCAGCAGCGCAGAAGAGGCTTCCAAGCTGGTAAAAATTGTAGCAACCAAGAGCACCAGGGCCAAATTCTTTTGAGATAAATTGGTAGTAGGTGGATTACTATCGCTGGGTAAGACTATCACAACCGGCTTATCTTCGGTACTTTCTACTAGAAAAAGATTGTATTTATCGTTGCATAGACTCTTGAGCTTGGCAGAAAGCTTAGCATAGGCTTCTTGTGGTTCCCCGCGCAAATTACCCTTGACAATAATCCCGCCTTGATAGGAAGCCGTTTCAGTGGCAAAAAAAGTATCAATACCAAAAATAGATTTTATTTGAATAAGATCTTCAGGGGCAATAGTGGAAAGTTCCCTCATTAGTTATATTGATTTTCTATGAGAATTAAGGGCAGATCTGAGTTTCCCCTGATTTTGATCTAGCAACTGCTGGGACTGCTGAGCATCTAGCCCGCTCCAGAACATCAAAAGAGCCAGCTTGACTTTTTGTCCACTACTTTCTAGTAAATGTTCGGCTTCATGACGAGCTATACCGGTTAGATCTTCTAAAATGCGCAATGCCCGATCCTGCAACTTACTGTTAGTAACCGAGACATCCACCATACGGTTCCCATGAACCTTACCCAGACGCACCATGACCCCTGTTGAGAGAATATTGAGAGCCATTTTGGTAGCAGTACCGGCCTTGAGACGAGTAGAGCCGGCAACGATTTCTGGACCAGTTAGCAGGCGAATATCTAGGTCAGCCTCAATCTTTACCTGCTCCTGAGGTACGCAAGCCAAGGCTATGGTCGTAGCACCCAAGGTTCTTGCTCCATGTAAGGCACCATGAACATAGGGAGTGGTTCCCCCGGCCATGATCCCCACCAATACATCTTTCTCGTTGATGCCCCTGATTTTAACGATTTCCTCACCCTCGGCCGCGCTATCTTCCAAGCCTTCCGAGCTTCGCACCAAGGCTGATTCTCCGCCAGCAATGATAGCCTGAACCAATTCGGGGTGAGTACAGAAAGTGGGCGGACATTCAGCAGCATCCAAGACCCCCAACCTTCCGCTAGTCCCGGCTCCAACATAGAATAATCTACCCCCGGCAGAAAGTCTCGATGTGATCATTTCAATGGCCTTGGCTAGTTCAAATTTTGCCTGCTCAATGGACTTGGTAGTACACAAATCCTCTTGATTAAAAAGCTCCACTAGTTCGAGAGGTGAAAGCTGATCCAAATTATCACTCTTTGGATTATTCTGCTCGGTTAGGAGATGTCCCCTTGTTTTGCCCATTATCTAAAGCAATCCTTCCAGCTTGCGTCGTATATTTTCGAGATCTTCCAAGTCGCTATCTTGCTCCTCTTGTTCTGCTTGCTCCTGTTGCCAATCCAATTGATCAAGGTTTTGCTCTGGAGGCAAGGTAAGCCCTTCAGTCTTGACAATCTGCCAAGCATAACCGGCACTGTCACAAGCTTCAATGGCATCTTCTACCAAGATTTGCTCTACAGTAGGAACAGGAAAGTCTTGAGCTTCAAGCAGTAGGCAATAGCGCGTTGCATCATCCTGGGCTTCAAATAACAGAACTATGTCATAGCGATTGATCTTGAGACTGTGCACCCCTTCAGTTTCCCTGCCAGATTCGAAGAGTAAAATAAAAGCTTCGCGCAGTCTCTGCGTCTCATAATTGCGGGATGACCATTCCACTAATTCCGACCATTCCCCGGGAAAGCTAAGTCTTCCCCCTTTGGCTACCAATTTGAAACTGTAGCCGGTGTCCCTGGCATAGCTGATGAGATCAGCCAATTCTAAAGAAATAACCCTAGAGGGGCTCTTTATGGTTGGACTGTAGGCCAGAGCGTCTTCTTGAGATTCAAAAACTGGTACTATCCTGTATTGTCCTAGCGCTATACTGAGGATCTTGTCTTCTTCAAAAAGCAGAAGATATAGTCTTTTCATGATTATAGCTTATGAATTTATGTTGTTAGTATAACGAAGTTTCATCTATTTGTTGAGATTTGGTTTCTATAACCCAAGGCATCAGCGCTATACCGACTAAAGGAATAAAGCCTATGATAAAGAGCACCCCGAAGGCTCCTTGCAAGACATTGGTTTTGCCGGAGGCAATCTGTCCAACCAAAAAAGGTCCAATTGCCGTAATGATCCGTCCGGCATTGTAACAAAAACCTGAACCAGTAGCTCTCAGCCTGGTGGGAAATAGTTCCGGTAGATAGAAAGTAAAACTTCCAAAGATACCAAATACCGTCAGTCCAATTGCAAAATACAACCAGCACCAGATAACCAGGTTACTATTGTGGACAACGCCAAAAGTGAAGGTAACAGCTAAACTTGAAAGAACAAAGTATATACCAAACATCCACTTGCGGCCTAGAATCTTGGCTGCCGGGATAGTCAAGAGAGTACCAATCAAGCCTCCTATGTTAAAACTGTTGGTGATAGAGGTTTTCCAGTCTTCAATCACCATTTGCACTTTATCTATTGGTATATCCTGGGCTTTGATAGCAACTTGGGCCAATCCACTGGCCACTACAGGCATAAAACTGTTACAACTCCACCAGGTCAATAAGGCTATCACTGAAACAGACAATCCACTGAGAGTTGCCTTTCTGATTCCTGGGGCGAAAATTTCTTGAATAGCCGGTGGTTTTTGTCCTTTTTGAGACTGCCATGCTTCGGGTTCTTTGATAAAAAAACGAATAGATATAGCAAATGAAGCAGGAATTAATCCAGCTAAAAATACATAGCGCCAAGATATCTCTGGATTAGCAGAGAATAAAACCCTAGATACTAGATAATTAACAGAACTCGCCAGAAATAAGCCCATTGAGGCAGAAGTATAGAGCAAGGCTCCTGCTTCTACTCTATATTTTTTGGGCATCACTTCTGCTACCATAGCAGCGCCAGCAGCCCACTCCCCGCCAATACCCAAGCTGGCAATGAGCCTGAAGAATAATAAAATTTGGATATTGGGGACAAAAGCACAACTGGCAGTACCGAGAGCATAAAGCAACATTGTTAGCAAGAGAGTTTTGGTGCGGCCTATACGATCGGCAATGTAGCCAAATACTATACCGCCTATTGCCCAGCCTATCAGTAAAGCAGAAGTAATTAGACCTGTCCAATAAAGAGTGGCCGCCTTGGCCTCTGGAGAACCTATGGTTAAGCCTAAAAGTGTTGGCACACAGTTGGGAGCTACATAATTGAACAAAAGTCCATCAAATATATCAAAACCCCAACCCAACCAAGCAGCAAACAGTACCATCCACTGATAACGTGTCAGTTTCATTGCGACATTATTGATTTAATAAAATATTAATTTAATGATTATTGCATCGATTTTCTGAAGATTACAGTCAATTTGTTATATTGTTGACAGTCTATTGATTACAAAATAAGTCAGAATCTTCTTAGCAATTCCAAAATACATTATTATGTCAGACCCAATTCGTATTCTGATGTGCGCTCCTGATTACTATGACGTGGACTATGTAATCAATCCCTGGATGGAAGGAAATATTCATAAATCTTCTAAAGAACGAGCTATAATCCAGTGGCAAGGACTCTACCAAATACTTAAAGATCGATCCACTGTAGAGCTTGTTACTCCACAAAAAGGCTCCCCTGATATGGTTTTTACAGCCAATGCCGGACTGGTTCTTGGAAATGTTGCGGTAATTAGTCGATTCTTTCATAAAGAACGTCAAGGCGAAGAGCCCCATTTCAAGAAATGGTTTGAAGAACAAGGCTTTAGCGTTTACGAACTACCCAAGGATTTACCTTTTGAAGGAGCTGGGGATGCCCTTTTTGATCGAGAAGGCCGCTGGTTGTGGGCCGGCTATGGGTTTCGTTCTGAATTAGATTCTCATCCCTATTTGGCAAAGTGGCTAGATATCGAAGTACTATCTCTTCGGTTGATCAATGAGAGGTTCTATCACCTGGATACTTGTTTTTGTCCTCTAAGTGGTGGATATTTGCTTTATTATCCTGGCGCTTTTGATGCTTACTCTAATCGTTTGATTGAGATGAGGATTGCTCAGGAAAAAAGAATAATTGTAGAAGAACCTGATGCTGTAAATTTTGCTTGCAATGCTGTCAATATTGACAAAACCATCGTCATGAATAAAATCAGCAAAACACTCACGCAACAGTTGAACAATGTTGGTTTTGAGGTAATAGAAACCCCATTGAGTGAATTTTTGAAAGCAGGCGGGGCAGCCAAATGCCTAACATTGAGATTCACCGAACCAATTTTAGAAGATGTTCATGCCAATACATTGATCGAAACAAGAGTGATTCAGATGCAGGGACATCTATTAGATGCAGGGGTACTTAGCAAAGCTCTAGATCTAGTAGTAGAAAGTGGTGGTAGTTTCAAGGTGCTCAATTTTAGCCTTGGAATTGAGAGACAGAGCTCTTCAGCAGCCGAGGTCAGGGTATCTGCCCCCTCTACTGAATCAATGAATGAAATCATGTCCCAACTGCTTGAGCTGGGAGCTTTCCCCTCTTTTCAAGAAGCCAACGATGCCAAGATTGAAGAGGTGAATAAGCCTGGAGTAGCTCCGGATGATTTCTATGTAAGTACCATTTATCCTACCGAAGTGAGGATAGGCTCGCAATGGATCCCCGTAAGTAAACAAAGAATGGATGGAGTGATTGTAATTGACAGCAATGACAATACCAGTTGCAAGCTTTTAAGGGATTTGCAGATAGGCGATAAGGTTGTTATAGGCGTAACTGGAATTCGTACGATCAAACAGAGTGATTCTCGTGATCAGCGCAGCAACAACCAAGAGTTCTCTTTCATGGGTGCCGGGGTTTCCAGTGAACGGCGTGTCGAGCTGGTGGTAGAACAGATAGCCTGGGAACTACGTCAAATAAGGGATCAAGGTGGCAAAATTGTAGTCACCGCTGGACCTGTTGTAATTCATACCGGTGGCGGACAGCACTTGAGTAGCCTTATTAGGGATGGATATGTTCATGCTCTTCTAGGGGGTAATGCTATAGCAGTACATGACATTGAACAATCAATCATGGGAACCTCCTTAGGTGTTGATTTACTAAGAGGAATCCCTGTTCGAGGAGGACATCGTCACCATTTAAAAATCATTAATCTAATCCGCCGTCATGGCAGTATAGCCGCTGCAGTTGAAGAAGGTCTTATCACTAAAGGCGTGATGTATGAATGTGTCAAGAATAATATACCCTTTTCCCTATCAGGTTCAATCAGGGATGATGGACCCTTGCCTGATACTGAGATGGATCTGATCAAAGCTCAGGAAGACTATGCAAAACTCATCGAGGGAGCAGACATGATCCTGATGCTCTCATCTATGTTGCACTCTATCGGTGTAGGCAATATGACGCCTGCTGGGGTGAAGATGGTCTGTGTCGATATCAACCCGGCAGTTGTCACTAAGCTCAGCGACAGAGGTTCAGTTGAATCGGTTGGGGTGGTTACAGATGTTGGTTTATTTCTCAGTCTGCTCGTGAAGCAATTAGAAAAGCTCATCAGTCCATACGCTTCATCGGTAAATTAGTTATCTAACATTCAAGGTACTGTTGATATTGGCAGCACCTTGAAAATAACTATTTTTTCTTGTTTTTCATATCGCCGGCCATCTTACGAAAGTCAATATCTCCTTGGGGAGCTGTTCTTCTTTCTACAGTGGGATTATATTCAGAGAAAGAGGCAGAAGAAGATTTTTCGGTCTTTTTACTCTCGATTTCATTGGGATTTAGAACCTTTTCTTCCAAAGCAGAAATGCTTCTTACTGATTCACCTATATCGCCACTATCAATGGTTTTAGCGAAAGTTCTCTTAATGACACTTGGAGTTCTCATGTAATCAATATCACCAAAAGTTTTAGCTTCATCAGGAGATAGAAAAAAAGCATCTTTTGGTTTAACTTGTTGTACAGGTTCGTTTTTACGTTTGAAAAAGCCAAAAAGTCCAGCCATTGTTTTACTAGTTGAAAGTATAAATAATTAAATACAATGATAACATTTTTGACTATAGATATTCAACCAAAGATATTCAACAAACTCTATGTTCGATAACGTGAGATGCGCTAATCCATGCGCCTTTATCGTTATAGCTGCGAATCAACCTTTGATGCTGGTTGTCCTCAACCATCCAACCCAATTCCAAATAAAATGGTTGTCTGAGTTTAATTTCTAAAGGGGTATTGCTGGAAGTTCCATCGCTTAAAAGTAAAATCTTCCTCGCAATAGACCCCTCATCATAATACAAAATATTGCCCTCTATCCGAGCAGTAGTTGTCATGGTATCCTCACCACAGGACCACTGTTGTTGTAGTCTTCCATCACCAATATCTTTGACTTCCAAAAAAGTAGAATAGGTCTCGGACGGCTGCCAATCAGAGTAAACTTTATGAACTGTTCCTTTCCATTGACCAAGCAATTGCTCTACTGTCAGAGGGGGACGTTCTTTGGCATCTGATCTAGAACGAAATTCTCGAATCAGCACTAGGCTATTTAAAATTCCTTGATCGTTGTAGAGCTGAACAAACCTCAGGCGACGATTCTGGTCCACAAATCCGTATTCTGCCCCAAATTCACTATAAGGTGCAAACTGCAACGAACCTTTAGAGAAAGCTCCTGTTTGGAAAAAGATATTTTGCTTGCCTAGGGTGCGATATTCTTGGCAATAATCTTTAAGGGGTGGTTCATTGTATCCACTAGGACCAAATCGACGCACTCTGAACTTTACCAGTTTATTCTCTTCAAATCCTTCGAGATTGAGAATTGAAAGAGTGGATTCTAAGAGTTTTCCCTCTAGTGAAACCGAGGTGAAAGAGCCTTCCCATTGCCCCAAATTTTTTAAAAAATTATCCCAATTGTTTTCCATCATGATTTTTATCGTTGATCCTAAATTAGGTTTTGAGCCAATTCATGAGCACTTAAAAAAGCGCCTTCTATTCTTCCAGCAACGCACCAATCACCACATATAGCTAGATGATTGAGTGGATCTAGAAAGTAAGATTGAGGTGCCCTGTTGACGGGAGCTGCATAACGCCACAGATGAACCTTTCTATAATTTGTAGGACTTAAGTTTGTCTTTAAGATTTGTTCAGTCTCAAGTTGCAGAATATCTCCAATAACATCGGTATCTTTTTCTAGATTCTCGGCGCTCCACTGCCAGTTTGCCTGAACAGTTATTGATGTCAATTTTCCTCGTTCTGGTTTGGTGTGATTCAGTCCAATCCAACCTAAAACTGGATGCTCACACTTGATTCCCCCAAAAGGAAATTGGATCTCATTATCTGTGATTATCATCAAAGTCCAGCAAGGCCACATCTGGATTTTAGCAATCTGCTGAGCTAGTTCACTATGGTTCTCTATTAATTGGGCTGTCTGGGCAGGAGGAGCTGTTAACACAACTAAATCAAACGGACCGTAAGAATTATTTTTCTCGTCTTTCAAAATCCAATATTCTTGAGGAAGTAATTGAATTATCTTTACTTGAGTTTGAACTGATAATTCGAGCGCCAAATACTTACTTAAAGTATTCATAGATTGACAGGGAATATATCTTAGATCCTTTTGATTTTCGGGAATTAATAGATGATTTTCTAAGTGAGCAAAATTTACATTCCAGGGAACAAGGCAATTCTCAGGTAAATGAGTTTCGAGGAAATCTTTAAACTCAGGATCTCTAATAGTGATAAATTGAGCTCCATGGTCGAGATAGCCCCATTGTGTTCGTCTACTAGATGCTCTTCCACCTACAGAATTCCCTTTATCAAAAAGTTCTACCTCAAATCCCTTTTCCTTAAGTTTGAGACCAAGGGTTAAACCTGATATTCCAGCCCCAATGATGCCAATTTTCTTACCGGGACTTAACCCCTGAACAGCAGATTGAGAAATAGATTCTGATGAAATGAGCATAATCTTAGTAGCGCCCGGGACAACTCAAAGTTTTTTTTGGGAATTGTTAAAAAGACTAGATCGAAAACTACCAAGGTAAACAAGTACCATCCCAAGAATAAAATTGTCCGCTATCTTCTAGCTGAAGCTTTTGAATTACTTTCAATAATTGATTGACTGTTCTCTCTACAGTAAATAATCCTTCTGCTGGTACATTCTTTTGAAAAGGCTGCGATAGTTTTGTATCTGTTGTACCGGGATGCAACATAACTACAATAGTCTGTGGACTCTTTCTCTGATATTCAATAGCAACTGTTTTCATAAACATATTTAATGCAGCCTTAGAAGAACGATATCCGTACCATCCCCCTAAATAGTTATCACTAATACTACCAACCTTAGCGGATAATACGGCGAAAATACTTCTTTCTTGGTGGCGCAATAGAGGCAATAAATGTTTGGCTAACAACAACGAAGCTATACTATTAACCTGAAAATAGTACAAAAGATTCTCAGGATTAATGTCTCTAAGACTTTTTTCTGGTTGTATTACGCCTCGATGAAGTGTTCCAACACATTTAATAACCAGATGCAATTTTGTAGTTTTTTCTGCTTCTAGTTGAGATAAGGCTTTAACTATCTGGGCTTCATCTGTAACATCCATCGACAAACAGCTTATTTTTAATGGATATTGAGTTGATAGCTTGAAAAGCTCTGTAGCTGAAGATTTCTGGTGGTAAGTTGCATAAATCTTGTCTATTTTCTCATCTAGCAAAAATTTTCTAACAAATCCTAGGCCTATTCCGCCGCCAGCGCCAATAACAAAAGCTTTCATGTAGAATCTTGATGCTGCTGGTTAGTTGAAGACAGTTAACATATATCTAGCCAATCAAAAATCTTGTCTAATTGCTCTAAATTAACAAACCCATACTGCCATAGAATCATTGGTAGTTGAGTTGGATCCCCTTGTATGTTTCTTAACCCTAAATCAATTTGGTCAATAGAGACTCCCATATCTTGCTTTAGAAATTGTATGAATTTTTCAGTCATTTTACCAAAACCTTTACCACAATAGGAATGAATTCACCCTTTGGCTCTTGACTCAACATAAGAGCGGCTACTGATACCATTACTATTAGAGAAACAATCAAAGAATCCATGTCTTTCCTCATTTATATAAAGTTATGTTACATATTCTAATCTCTCGCTATCTGATTGTGGAGTCAATTGTAGAAAAGTTAGATAAATTTTAAGTTAAATTAATATTGTGTACGCCTTTAAGTATTGATTATGCTGTCGTCAATAATGAAACCAACTATAGCCTTTATCGGAATGGGCACAATGGGTAGCCCAATGGCACAAAACTTAGCTAAAAATGGCTTTAATGTCAGGGGATACAATCGTACCTTATCACGACCTCTAGTGGAGCAAGCAGCCAAAGCTGGAGTTAATATCTGCTCCAGTATTGCTGAAGTCGTAAAAGATGCCAGCATCGTTGCTATTTGCGTTAGCGACGTTGATGATGTCAAAACATTAATTTTTAATGAAAGTGGCATAGCTCAAAACTGCCAACCTGAATCATTAATCATTGACTTTAGTACTATCGGTCCAATGGCAGCCCGAGAAATTGATGAGGTTTTAACCGATCAAGGGTTACGTTTTCTGGATGCGCCCGTTTCTGGTGGAGATGTAGGAGCTCAAAAAGGGACTTTGACGATTATGGTTGGTGGAACAAAAATGAATTTTGAAGAAGCTTATCCACTGTTTCAAGCCATTGGAAAGACAATTTTTCACTGTGGGATGGTAGGTTCAGGGCAAGCAGTGAAACTTTGCAATCAAGTACTATGTGCAATTAATTTGCTTTCTGTTTGTGAAGCAATTCAGCTTGCACAGGAATTTAGCCTAGATCCCAAGCTAATGATTGAAGTCTGTAGTACGGGCGCTGCTGCTTCTTGGCAATTAGTTAATTTAGGAGAAAAAGTAACACAATCAGACTTCGCACCTGGTTTCATGATCAAGCACATTCTCAAAGATTTGCGCTTAGTTGAAGAAATTGCTAAAGATTTGGATTTACCAGGATTAAAATTAGCTGATTCCTTGTTCAAGCAAGTACAAACATTAGGTGGGTCTGAACAAGGGACTCAGGCAATGATTCGTGCCTATCGTGAACAAATCTAAATATCTCCTTTAGAATGAACAAACTAAAATTTCCTAGGCTAGTATTAATAAGTCTACTAATTCTGACTCTTGGTAACATAGTCAATGCAGCACCCATAACTTATACAGGTAATAAAGGACAGTATACTATCAATTATCCTGTAAGTGATTCTACTGTTCATGTCTATCAAAAGAATAAAGAAATTTTCCAAGATTCTTTTGTAAATACTCCAGCATCTACCAATAAACCCACTCCTCCACAAAAGCAATATGGTCTAATTACACCCAAATGTATTGGTTCGGCCTGTCTTGGTATGACCTTTGGAGAATTAAAAACAAAATTAGGGAACAAGGTTAAGTATAAAGCTGGTCCATTTATGGTCGATATTGATGCAGTTGAGGTAATTCAAAATGGTAAGGTTCAGTATGAGATCTGCTACTCGGCTGGTGAAAAACTGCGAGATAAGGATAAAATTATTTGTCTGTCAACTGATAATAGCTACTACCGTACCAAAGAAGGCGTAGGTCCCGGTACCTCCGTGATTCAGTCGCAGAAAGTCTATGGTAAAGCAATCCTTACTAAAAATACTGATGATGAATCTAGGGAATCTCTAACATTTAGCCAACTACCAAAGGGTTATCAGCGGATAAGATTTAGACCTAAAGTTAAATCAGGAGATGGATGGGCAGGGATCTATCCTAAATTTCCCGAAAAAGATAATAGTAGTATCTATAATGCTATAAAGATCAAACCAGATGCCTACATTTGGCTGGTAATGATCTAATAAAGACGGAGTAGAAAAATAGCTAGGATGAGTAAACTAAAATTTTCTAAACTATTATCAACAGGACTAATCATCTTTTCTTTAAGTAATCTCTCCAAAGCCGATTCTTCACCGATAACCTATGTAGGAAAGAAAGGAAATTATACTATAAATATTAAAACAGGAGTTTATCAAGGATGTGTTTATAGCCAACCAAAATGTTTATCACTTGGAGCCAAAAGTAAAATCGGTTCGTCAATTTGGAAAAATGGGGATTATACCTATTCTGTAACCCCTAACGGAGTCCATGTTTACAGAAATAGTAAAGATATTTTTGAGGATACTTTTGCCAAACAGCCTAGTACGGCAAATCTTGTTAATCTTGATAGCATAGGTCAAGCTAAATTAGGGATGACTTATGGACAATTAAAGGCAAAGCTTGGAAAAGCTTATCAGTTTAAGCCGGCAACATTAACTTTCCTTCGTTTTGTTGGCAAAGGTATTGCTATAGTTCATTCTGGCAAGATACAGTATTATGCTTTTAGTAATACAAGTAATCAAATATCAGAAAAAAATGTGATTGATGCATTAGTTACCTACAACCCAAGCTATCAAACTAGTGCAGGAATTAGACCAGGAAGCTTGGTGGTTGAATCTGAAAAGTTCTATGGTCAAGCAAGACTTCTATATGAAGAAAGAATGAAAGGAAAAGAAAGATTTAAACAAGAACGAGTATACTTTACCAAAGAACCAGATGATACAAATTCTATAACCCAGTTAAGTGATTGGGGTTTATTCTTCTTTATAAAACCCATCTCAGGTATATATTCAAAATTTGAAAATTTTGGTTTTGTTTCTGGCAATACTAATAAGTTTAAATCCGGGACTAGAATCCAATGGATTGGGGTTCGTTACGCTGGATATGAATTATTCTAATCCAGAAAAATTATCACTATAAAAAATACAAACAATATTCTCTAGTGCAAACTAAATGCTGAAATTTAAACTGGATATTCTACTACCACTTACTCTCTATTTTTCTACTATTACTTTTGCTGTAAAAGCAGAACCGATAATTTATACAGGTAATAAAGGACAATATACTATCAATGATTCTTTTATAGCTTCTAAAAATCAATCCAGTAATTCAAAGATCAAGCATGAACTTATTACATCTGACAGCATTGGTTTAGCCCGTCTCGGTATGACCATTGGTGAATTAAAAGCCAAGCTAGGTAATGATTTCAAATACAAGATTGTTGATGAAGCAGATGATAAAGAATTTATGGATTGCTATAATCCAGACAGAAGGGCTATTGCAGTAATTCAAGCACAAAAAATCCAGTTTTATATTATATATAATCTCTCAGTAGAAAAGCTTCAAGATAGAAATAAGATTGATGAACTATGTACAAATAACATCAAATATCAAACAAAAGAAGGAGTTGGTCCTGGAACTTCTATGGTTGTTGCTCAAAAAATCTTTGGAAAAGCAACACTCAAATACGGACATGAAGCAGAATATGATCAAAGAGCATATTTCAGTAAGCTTCCAAAAAGTTACAAGTACTTATATTTTCGCGCCAAAGTAAAATCGGGATGGAAAGCCGGAATATATGAAAAAGATAAAAGTACAGAATATCCTATTTTTAAGTCTATAATAATCAAACCAAATGCTTATATCAGTTCGATATCCATAAAAAAAGTAAAATTTTGAATAAGCTTTTACCTTTGCCTTGAGTGGTTAAAACTAGTAACTTGTAAATTAATGCAAAAAATATGTTTAAAAATACTTATAAAATTTTGCTATATTTCTGTTTGATAAGCATTCCCTTGACAACTAAGCCAGCTTTAGCTGACAAAAATTTTATTCGAGAAATGGGTACCCAAGTGACTTCAAATATAAATAATATCTCTGTAGTTAGTGGAAAGCTTAGTTATCGCCAACGTATTGCTTTGCCAGTTAACTCTCAGATTATTATTAAACTTTTAGATTTATCTCTCCCAGATAGCCCTTTGGCACAACAGATTATTTTGACTAAAGGAGAAAACGTACCAATTCTTTTTCAATTGAAATTTAACAAATTAGATATCATACCTAATCATTCTTATACAGTGCGCGCAGAAATTAGAATTGAGGATCGATTGGCTTTTACTACTACTAGAAATTATCCTGTGATTACTAATGGTGCTCCTGAGACTATAGATATCTTGCTTGATCCAGTAGGGACTTTGGGATTAGAACAACAACTTCAACAGGGTCAATGGCTCTTAGAAGACTTAGGCGGTAGAGGGGTTATCGACAATCTACAAACCACACTCAAGTTTGATTCACAAGGCCGTATATCTGGACTAGCTGGCTGTAATCGGTATTTTGGTCAATACCAACTAAAGGGCAAAAATATTAAATTCAGCAATATAGCCTCTACTCGAAAAGCCTGCTCTGGCGCTGTTGCCAACCAAGAATATCTCTTTCTCAGCGCTCTAGAAAAAGCCTATCAACTACAGATAGATGGACCCTATCTACTGATCTATTCTAAGGAACTCAAACAACCACTGAAATTCACACTTTTGTATTAAATAACCTCAAGCAGAACTGACGTTATTTAATATGCCCCTTTTCAAACAGAAACACCCCATCTTTCTGGTAATCTAGCTTAAAGTTCGGTTCTTTTTGAATTGTAGAGATAATATTAGAAACCTTTTCAGCTGAAGTGAGCCAGCCCGGATGGCGTTGATTGAGCAAAATATGATCATAGCTTTGTAGATCACCTGCTCTGGTTTTATCATTCAAAAGAACTATATATTGCCTCTGTGAGAGATGAGGAACCACCTCTGCCCAGGTCAGCACAGAGCCTTTATCTTTTATTCTAGAAATAGCCTCTCTTGTAGCTTGCCAGGTATCTAGACTGTTTAGGTAATTTCCCGAAAAATACAAATACTTGGCAAAGACTAAAAAGCATATCAATGCCCAGATTCTGGCGTATTTACCCCTGCCAGCGCTCATGCCCGCTATCACCACGAGTATCAAAAACGGGAGAATGGGTATACTATAGTGATGGGTTAAGTCTTTTTGAGGCTGATAATCTGTAATTAAATTTAGAGCCAAAGCCGGCACGGCCGGTAACAAATTTGATGCTGATTTAAAAGAAAGAGCCCAGGCTATTGGTAATAGCAAATAAGCAAGATATTCTAAATTGGCTTTATTGATAATATGACTAAAAATCAACCATGGTTTAAGGAAAATATTTTCAGAAGCCTCCAATACTGATTTACCCAAAAAACTATAGCGACCAACGGCAGCAGCTTCGGCATGACTGTAGTAGGGAATGATCGCTTGAGTTGCAATTAGAAACCAGATTGAACCTGCTACTATTGCAATGAGACCATAACTTCTGCGTTTTTCAAAAAACAATAACCACAGTCCCAGAGCAACGACTGTGAGCGAAAAAATCTCTTTACAGCCTAATATCAATAAGATCGAAACAAGAAAACCCAGAATGTTTTTTTTCCTGGCACTTAAAACTGCTATAAACAATAAAGGTAAGCCCAGAACATCGGGGTGAAAATCAAATAAATTGATATTGAATATTGCTGGATAAAGAAGATAAATTAAAACAACTGTAAAAGACTGATTATCTGAAAGATTGGCGAATTTAGCTAGTTGCCAAAGCGGCAAAACACCCATTGCCATAGCCAAAGACTGGATCAATAAAAGCCAATAGAGACTCGGGAAAATTTTATAGGGAATCGCCAGCAGATATAGAATCCAAGCAGCGTGATCTCCTAGAATATGGAACCCCATTAAGGAGGAAAAAGGCGACTCTCCTTTACTGATTAGGTAAATTGCTTGGTCAAAAATACCTAGATCATAAGCATTTGATTTGAATAATATATGCCTTAGAATACTAAAAAAAAACAAGATAACAGTTGCCAGAGCTGCAATCTGATAAACTTGTCTGGAATGAGTTTTAAGCATCAACTATAATAAAATGAATATTCGTATTGGCAATGGTTACGATATACATCGCTTAGTGCCTGAGCGGCCCCTCATATTGGCAGGAGTAAAAATTGAGCATTCTCTAGGTCTTTTAGGCCATAGCGATGCCGATGTGCTGACTCATGCCATTATGGACTCTCTCCTGGGTGCCTTGAGCTTGGGTGATATAGGACATTATTTTCCGCCAAGTGATCCACAATGGTTGGGCGCTGACAGTATCAAACTGCTCAAAGAAGTATATCACATAGTAAAATCCATGGGCTGGAGAATCGGCAATATTGATACAGTAGTAGTGGCAGAGAGGCCAAAACTAAAGCCCCATATTAATTCCATGAGGTATAATCTGGCCCAGGCTTTAGAAATAGAAGTCGAACAAGTTAGTGTTAAAGCTACAACCAACGAACAACTTGGACCTACCGGCAGAGAAGAAGGCATCGCATCTTATGCTGTAGTAGTGCTATTGCAAGACTGATATCTGCTAGAGTAAATGATAGGAGCAGATAAAGATGAGAGTAGATTCCACACTCAGTCAGCTAAAGTCTTATTTTGGAGAGAATCATTTGCCCTCAAGCTATGGGGTGTATTTCAAAAATACCTTGGTAGCTTTATGCCATGCTCTAGAGGATCATATCATCCAGCAAGAAGGACATCCCCTGGTAATAGCCACCTTCCAGCAGGGAAAATGGTATCAACAGGAATCTAAGAGATATGCCCAAATTGCCCAAAAAAGCGGAAAAGTAGTCATTGCCTCCTCATTCGATAGTGGCTTTGATGGTATTAATTCAGAGGATCTATCCAATGTTTCCTTGTTTGAATTTGGCGAAGATGATGTACTCGTCGATGAATGGAATTTAATTATTGTAGATACCAATTACGCCGCAGCAGTTCTCACCTATGAACTTTCACCATCTGAGTATAGTGATCAAAGTAGACCCAAAATTGACTCTGAACGCAAGTTTTATGGGCTCTGGACTTTTGATAGGACTATAGTGGAAAAATCAGCTAGCATTTTGATAGATCATTTTGCCAAACTAGATGTAGATCTAGCCCAAAAACTGGCTGATTATCAACAAAAAATTTCCCAAAATATATCACCTTTATCTGCAGATCTAACAGCTGTGGTCTCTAGGATTGTAAGCTATCTTCAAACCAGTCAAGATCAACTCATTACCCTCAATCGCCAAAGTCAAGAAATGGCAAAGCTAGAAGGTCAAGCTCTCAAATTAAATCGTAATCTTAAAGCCAATAAATTACAGGCCTTTTTAAGAATGGCCCAGAAGGTTGATCAAAGAGATCTGGCAAATCCTGTTGCCTCGTTGCAAGTAGCGGCACTTTCAGAAACCCTGGGGCAGATTATCGATCTATCTACCATAGGACTGCGCAGGTTGAAACTAGCCGGATTGCTTTTTCGAGTAGGATTGGCTGAAGCTCCAAGAGAGGTCTTCACCAACAGGGCAAGTGAGCTAAATGAAAAAGATCTCGCTTTTTGGCGAAACAGAGCGGTTCTCAGTAGCCAGCTATTAGGGTCAATGACCGAATTGGCAAGCATTACCAAAATCGTTCTTCATCAATTGGAATATTGGGATGGTAGCGGTCAGCCTCAACAATTAAAAGGTGAGGAGATTCCTATAGAATCACGCATTTTGGGACTTGCCATCTATTTTCAAGAGCTTACTCAGTCCAGAGGAACTAGATCGCCGTTGACTCCCTTGCAAGCCTTGGAAAAATGCAAAAAGCTCAGTGGTATTAGATTTGATCCCGATCTGGTTCAACATTTGGGGACGTTCATTCATTTAAGTGAGATGGGATTGGCTACATTACCAGATAACCCCAGTCATGTCCCCTCGATTTGGTTAGAAGATGATGAAGGCATAAGGGTTTAAATAAAACTTAATGAACGAAATAGATATCGCAGCGATTGTTTTGGGCAAGATCAAGGAGTTAGAGGGAATTGATTTAAATGGTAGGAATCTCAGCGGGGCTGACCTGTCCGGGGCCAATCTCAGGGGGGCATCGTTGAGGGCTAATTTGCGCGGCGCCAATCTCAATGGTGCTGACTTGAGAGGAGCAGATTTTCGCAATGCAGATCTGCGCGGAGCAACCCTGCTGGAGTCGCAAACAGAAAGGATCAGCTTAGCAGGTGCTTTTCTCTCAGGTGCTATTCTAACTCGTCTGGATTTAGACGGCGTTGATCTGCGAGGAGCTGACTTGAGAGGCTGCACTATGATATCTGTCAAATTGGCACAGGCAGATCTTAGATCCGCCAATTTGTCCGGAGCAGATTTGAGCTACGCTGATCTCGAAGAGGCCGATTTAACCAACACCATTCTCAGAGGTGCTAATCTAACTGGCGTGAACCTCTTGTGTGCCCAGTTGGAAGCAGCTATAGTCAATGGCATAGTAACCGAGAACATCTGTCTAGAAGGTACCCCCCTAAAATTATAGATTTTAAAAGTTGAACATGAAATTTACAGAGATTCTTGAAAAACTTGCTTGTGATATTAAGGAGTACAAAGTTTTTGGCGATCCCGATGTATTTCAGGTAGCCTCTTTGGAAGAAGCAACCCAAGGATCAATCACCTATGTAGAAAGCCTTAGATATGGACATTTGCTAGAAACCACTGCCGCGAGTGCCGTGATTTTGCCACCAGATCAATTCCTTCAAGAGAAAGCAACTGGTTCTGGTCTTGCTTGGCTTACAACAGATAATCCACGCCTGCTGTTTGCCCAAACAATTCGTCTGTTTTATAAATCCTTTCGACCTGATTCTGGAATTCACCCCAGCGCTGTAATTGCCCAGGATGCTCAGCTGGGAGCAAATGTTTCAGTCGGCGCTCATGTTGTGATCAATTCCAATGTCAAAATTGGAAACGATGTCTGTATTCACCCCAATGTAGTAATTTATCCCGGGGTAATCTTAGGAGATAGAACTATATTGCATGCTAACTGTACTCTGCACGAGAGAACGATAATAGGATCTGATTGTGTAATTCATTCAGGCGCTGTAATTGGCGCTGAAGGCTTTGGATTTGTACCAACTAAAGACGGCTGGTATAAAATCGAACAATCAGGTTTTGCCATATTAGAAGATGGGGTTGAAGTTGGCTGCAATAGCACTATAGATCGTCCGGCCGTTGGAGAAACTCGCATCAAAAGCCAGACAAAAATAGATAATTTGGTTCATATTGCCCATGGCTGTACTGTAGGGAGTGGCTGCGCATTTGCCGCTCAAGTAGGTTTGGCCGGTGGGGTTGAAATTGGCGACAGGGTGATTCTTGCTGGACAAGTAGGGGTTGCCAATCAGGTAAAAATTGGCAAAGGAGCCATAGTTTCGGCCCAAAGTGGAATACACAGCGATGTTGAACCCGGAGAGGTAATGTCTGGTAGTCCCGCGGTTCCCAATAAACTATATCTTAAGGTTTCTGCCATTTATAAGCGACTTCCTCAAATGTATCAAGCTTTTAAACAGTCCGCAAAATAGCTACTGATCCCGCATTCTGGCCAAATTGATACCCACAACAGTAGCCAGTAATCCAATAACTATACTACCAAACCAATAGTTAAAAGCAAGCCGAAATTCCAAATGATCTATAAAGCCTTTGGTTTCCAGGCTATAGCCAGAAAAGGTGGTGAAAGCGCCACAAAAACCTGTTACCAAGAATAGGCGTTTTTGAATCGATAGTCTCTCAACTCTCCCAAGAACCGGAGTTAACAGAAAGCCAATTAAAATACAACCACTGATATTTATTAAAAAAGTGGACAAGAAACCATAATCCTTGCCAAGCAGATTTTTAGTAAACTCCGTGAGGTAATAGCGACTCAATGCCCCTATCATTGCACCGCAGGAAATAGACAGAGCCGTCCTTATTGCCGCAAACATAGATTCTTTCTTCTTATAATATATTTGGCTTTGCCTAGAATTGGAAATCTCAGCTTATACCTTTAATAAAACCGAATTCAGTGTAAAAGTCAGACTCCTAGGTTCAGTGGGATTAAAATCCATTAAACTCTGATAGTTCGTATCTTCAACTAGTTCTTTAATAAATTGAGTATCTGGTAATTTACTTTTGTCGCCTTGGCTAAAGTTTTTAAGCAGTTTTATCACGCCTTTATTGTCAATATTAGTACTTAGGATTTTAAGAGTAGCTTTAACAGTAATTGAAGTGATTTCTTGGGGTAAGACCAGATTACTTTGGCTTAAGCGTTTTTGAATTCGGTTGAGTCTTTCTGAAGTTGTTTTGATATCTTCAATGGACTCACCCTTAGCTAATTGGGATTGTTTTTCTATTTTAAACTGAGTTAACTTTTGATAGAGCAATTCAGCTTGATTTAAAAAAGCCTTGGCTGAAATCATTCTGCTGAGTTCAGGTGTATTAAAGCCACTTGCAATCGCTAATCCGTAGCCATCTTGCTCAAAGCTCGAGTTATTCCAGTAAATAGTTTCTGTTGCTTCTGGGATGGGTTCGCCGTTAGGTCCATAATAATTTACGGTTAATACTGCAATTTCTTGGGGATCTTTTTCATTACTTAATCCAAGAGCTATCGGATTTACCTGGTAGTTTGTACCTAAATCTTGTATTAATCTGGCTAAATCTTCACTATATAAAATTTCATTCTGGGTATAAATATCTTTGTTCTCTTGGCGATTGTAGACTATCTCCTGCAAGCTCTCTTGTTTGAATTGACGGTTTTTGAGTAGACTTTGCAAGAATTCTACATACCCTGGCAGAACTTCAGCATCAAAGAGAGTATCGCCATATATAGAAGCTCCAAGTTCCTCAGAGGAGATGGTTTTTAGTTTTTCGCCATCTTTTGGTAAATCTCCGACCAATTTTTTATGGAGATGATCAAGTCTACTAGCCTGGCGGAGTAATTGGCTTTCACTATTGGCATAGTAAATATTAATGTAATCAACTGGTTGTTTTTTGGGACGATCGATTCTACCAATTCTTTGCTCAAGGGTCATTGGATTCCAAGGCAGATCAATACAAATCAGATGGTTAGCATCTTGTAAATTCTGTCCAACCGAGAGAGTTTCTGAGCCAATCAAGACGGCAATCTGTTCATCAGGATAATCGCTAGGTTTTTTACAGCTAGCTTCAGGTGCAAAGTATTTAAACAATTCACCTCTAGTTAAACCTGTTGTTTCTTTACCCGCCTTGTAAAGGTTATGAGGACTAATTGAAATGATTTGATTATCCTGAACCAGATATTGTTTGGTTCCACCTATGGCCATACCAATTCCAGCCTGTGCAATCACCGCATTATTTTGCATAAAACGATAATAGTCAATCACCGTATCGGAAAAAACCGAAATCAAAAGCACCTTATGACCTTGTCCGACCAGTTCTGCTACTTTTTCGCTAACCTGTTGACGCTTATGATCTTTAACAAATTCATTCTGTAGTAGTTTTTCTATTCTAGTTAAGAGGATGAGATCTCCCTGGCAATGATCGAGCAGTAGATTATAAATTCTCTTGGCTTGTTCGGGTTTGTCCTGGAGATTGACGATGGCTTTTTCTATCGTGGCTTTTAGCTGTTGCCGTTTTTCCTGTGGAGGTTCGACTTCATTTTCTTCTTCTTCCTCTTCTTCTTCATAATTAGCAAAATCATATTGATGTAGTTTTTGAGTACTATTTGTTGCGAATTGATAATGTTGAAGTAAAAATTGTTTAAGTCCTTGGGCATCCGGGGTAAATGCTTTTAATCTTTCTTCTACTTGTTTAATTTTCTGGCTGAAATTGAGTATTGTTAATCTCAGGGCATTCATGCTGGATTCAGCTCGTTGTAGAAAAACCCTCCTTTGATTTGCTAGCAGGGATCTTTGCTCGATAGTCCCAGTAAGATAGCGTACTGGATCTGTTGAAGGAATATATAGGCTATTTTCAAATTCTCCAAAGATCATATCAAGTGCTTTTTCAGTTTGCGGCTCGAAAGATATTGGTAACCATTGGGCCAACCTTTTGGGATAGAAATTGAGATCAGGAGCGGCATCTTGCAGCATTTTACGGGTTCGTTGCAAAAATAGCTCTTTATAGGTCTTACGAAAAATTTCATTATTGTCGGTAAAAGCCTCTAAGCCGATTTCTCTATTTTTAAACCAATAAACCAATTTTGGATTTAGGCCATATTCTATAAAAGCTTCTGGATTACTGATAAAAGGATAGAGAATATTGTAAATATCCCCCCTGCGGTTATTCCAGGGAGTGGCGGTCAATAGAAGGAAATAGCGCTGACGTTGGTTGCTTAGATCTTTTTGTTTTATTTCCAGACAGGTTTTATGAATACGGTTATTGTAATTGCGAATCCCTTCATGAGCTTCATCAATAAGTACTAAATCTGGTCCGCCATAGCGATTAAAGTCTTCCAGAAAATTTCCTTTTCTGCCCATTAGGTTTTTGTTATATAGTTCATAATCGGTATTAAGAAAACCCAATTCTGCCATTTCCCTTTTCCAGTTATCATGGAGCTTCTTGGCGGCAATAATGGCTATTTTGCTATCTTTTTTTTCTTCTTGAAAGAGCTTGGCTACAGCAGCAGCTAGTCTTGTTTTACCAAGACCAACAGCATCGGCGCAGACCACCATGCCGAAGCTTTTGATGACTCTTTGGCAATGCTGGGCTCCTGATTTTTGATGCTCAAATAATATACCATTATCCAAAAACCCATCTAATCCTTCGCTTTTTTGAATATTCCAAAGGTAGGGTCGTTGTTTAGCTAAGTAGTAAAGAAAATCTTTTGGTGTTCCTTGTTTTCCAGAGAGGATCTTTTCTACGGCTTCTTTAAATCCGATGATTTCTGGAAATTCAGGCACCTCAAGCGATTGAACTATCTGGAGAGATTTGGTTGGATTTACCTGATATTTACCTTTGGTTGTAGAGACGGTGAGCTTGCTAATAGCTACTGCCGGATGCTCTGGATCTATATCAAATATGGCTGTTAGTTCTTTTTTACTTTTTGTTTGAATCTGATTGCTGATCAATTCATTGGCTTGGATTGATTGAACATCCTGAAGATTTTCCCCTGTAATAGTGACGGTAACATTCTCTCGAGCTGGAATTTGCTCTGGTGTGAAACTGTCTATGCGGGGTTGATTGGCTTCAAGTCGTTTTTTACGCTCATCAATTATGGCTTTTAAAAACTCTTGGCTGATATCAAAAGTTTTGATTGGATCTAGCCATAGGGCATCAAATTGAGCAATTGCTTCATTAATTTCATCTCCATCCAATTTATCACTCCAATAGAGAAAGGTGATACTTTCGTTATTATTGCTATGGGCATTGTAGGTGAAATTATCTGAGCCATCATGGTAGATGTTATTGCCAAGGCGATCTGTCAATATGCCGGTTTTTTTGTGATAGATTGTTTTTTGACCTTCCATCTTTACTAATTTAATTTGCAGAATCTCTAATCGAACCAGTTCTGCAAGAATAGTAGTATTTTCCAAAACCCCGTCTTCTAATCCTTGGATGAATTCTTCGAGAGTTCGTTTAAAATAATCGGCGCAATGATTTTCATCATTTAATTTTTGTAAGGACTCAAGATCTCTAGAGTTGGTAAATCCCTGCCAGTCCATCAATAATCTAATCTGTCCTTGATTTTGGATGATTTTAGCTAGCGGTTCTTCGTAGATCTTGAGGACTCCACTGTTAAAAAAAGCGGTGGATCTACGATAGATTTTGGTATATTGCAAATAATCAGATAGAAATATTTTGTATTTCTCTAAATCTTCTGGTAAGCTAAAACGACGACGTTTGCTTGTAGAAATTTCTAGATAACTATTATGAATTAATTCTCTTTCTTTGGTTGAGTTGATACAATCTAGGAATTTTTCAATTTCTGAGGCTTTGCGTGTTCTCAATAGGGCTGTATTTGGTATATTCCCGTCTTTTTTGGGTATATATTCAAAAAGATTTCCTTCATTAGGATCCAATCTGATCAATTTATAGCTGGATTGTTTTTCTTTAAAGGTTAGGAGAGTAAGAATATTTTGAACGATACTATCTGCATCTCTATGTTTAAAAACTAGCCAATATTGATTATTTAATCCTTTAATTGGTTTTTCTGCAGGTAAATAGTAGGGGCGCTGACGAGAAATAATATCTGAAAGGACTTGTTCTAGCATGGGTTAAAAGGGATGAACATAAATATTAAGATTTCTTCTATATCTAATTAAGATAGAGTCAGTATTCCAAGAGTTGAATCACCAGCTAATCTTTCAATATCAGATAAATGCAAGCGCAAAATTGTCTCAATTTCTTTAGTAGAACAATTACCTCGTCTAATCCAAATTACTTTAGGAGGAAAACCTCGTAAAGCAAGTAATGCATCTAAGTCATTCCAGAGGCAAGATATGACAAAATATCATAAACGGTGATCCGCATTCCTCTAATACAAGGTTTGCCACTTCGCTCTCCTGGTTCAATTGTAATAATATTTTGATAGTTCATTTGTTGGTCTGTGTTAATAGGTTCTATAGGGTTTATTTCTGGTGGTGCAAAGTGGCTTCTACTCAATTGGCCATCCTGGTATCACCTCATCTATCTTCTGCATCAATTTAATAGTCCCTCCCAGAGCTACTACAATTTTTTGATAATGTACAATGTCTTCATCTGAAAGAAGGCGACCTTTGCGATCTTTTAGCCATTTGTGACATACCTGATATCCTCCTACATAAAATGTCCAAACCTCTTGCGCTACTCCAGTAAAAGCATCTCCTTGTTTATTGATCTCTACTGCCCCTTCATTGTATTTTGGATACCCAGCAGCTACCACCAGATCCCCTTTGGACACAAAGTTAGTAGGTAGGTTATCTAGTAGAGGAGATGTCATTAAATGAAGTTCTGCCAGCTTCTCGCCATACTCTGACAGTGTGTTAAACAGGTTTTTATCTTTAGTAAGCGGAACTCTAGGAAAGTCGATTTTTAGAAATTCGGCGTAACGGGTGCGATAGGTTGGGCAATGGAAGATTGCATAGATATAGTAAAAAATCTGCTCTGGAGTAGGTAAATATCCTAATTTTTCTGTAATTTCTCTTAGGAAGTTTGGGGAGAAGTTAGCTCGTTTTTCTTGTTGGATTTCTTGGGGTTTGTTGGGGTCAGGGTAAAGGTAGAGGGGGAAGAGAGCAACACCTCCTCTTGTGAAAATATTTGTGTCAATTGGTTCATTTGAAATTGATATTAATGACCAAATAGGATCGTTAACTGCAATTCCTTGTCGACCTAATCCTAAACATAGATTTTCTCTCCCAACAACATGATTAATCAATTCACGTCTTGGGCGATCTATAATTGCTGAACTATAATAAGCGTTTCTCCAATCAAAAGGACGATATAGGCAACTAATTATCTTTTCATCCCAATGGGGATCAACGCATATAGTTTTTCTAGCTTCTTTGAGGTTCCAACCAAGAGTATCTTTAATATTATATTTTTCCGAATAATCCTGATCAGAAATATTAATGTCTCTCATTTCATTAATTCTTTTATAAAGATTTTCTCTCTCAAAATCGATAGCAAAATCATCTCTATGGGTTTTTACTCCAGCCGAATTAAGTAGCATCACATCTGTTATTTTCCAGCCATTTTCATACTCTGGTAATAACACTGAATCTTGTGGAATTAAGAGATAAAACTCTGATTGTGGAGTGATTTCAGTAAAATCAGTACTTTTTATTGTGTTATCAGTTAAGATTTGATATTTATTTTCCCTAGAGCCAAAAAGGTTACTATGCTTAATATATTTATCTTTTCCCTTGACAGCTAAAGTAATTGCTACCCCCTGTTGTATATCAAAGACATTCTCATCGGGTCTGCCATTTGACTGTTTTTCCTTCTTCTTGCTATTCCCATGAAGGTCATAGACTGTAATATCATCGAAGCTATTGATCAAGCTTTGACGCATTCCTCTAAAAGTGGGATTATCCAAAAAACCATGATTACTAATAAAAGCTAAAATACCCTGACTTGATTGATCAATTCTCCATTGAGCAAA
>CAIPYC010000116.1 GCA_903869185.1 uncultured cyanobacterium
GGGCATAAGCCTGAATGCTTTCGGTACCTATACAAACGTCAACTTTGTAGGAAATCCAGGACTGCCGGGGGCGGGTATCAATGGGACAGGGCAAATCTGGACCTATGGCGGTGGTATTGCCTTTACTGATTTACTCAAAGAGGGAAGTGTCTTAGGGCTCTTTAGTGGCGTGCAACCTTATTTTGGCAATGTTAGTACTAGTATTGCTTCTACTATTCAAGGATATACAACTTCAGTTCCCATTCAGGTTGAAGTCTTTTATAAGTACCCAGTTAACGATAATTTCTCTATTACTCCTGGCTTTATTTGGCTGAGTAACCCAACTCAAACCATCAATAGTAACCCACAAATAATTGGAGTCTTAAGGGGTACTTTTAAGTTTTAATTGCTCTATATGAAAAAACACCCAACAAGGAATGGGTGTATTAATAAAAATTAGATATATTGGATATATCTATTCTAAAAAAAATTATTACTAGCTAGCAAAGGCTTTGTAAAGACCTGCAGCAGTGCTGGAGATTTTGTTGAAGTTGTCAATGTTGCCTTTGATGCTGTCGAAGAAACCAGCTACATTGTTGACATCAACTGATTTAGTATCTTTAGCGATAGAAGCAAGAGCATTGGCAATGCCATTGTATGCATCTTTATCGGTAGAGAGTTTGCTGTTGAACTCTTTGGTAGCTGAAGAGACCAATTTTTCTAGAGAACCTTTGAATTCATCACCGTATTTGTCTGTTTTGTTGGCCAGTTCACTGAAAGAGTTGGCATATTTGACGATATTGTCTTGGCTCTTGGCAATAGATTGAAGAATTCTCTTTCTTTCTTGGGGTTTGAGCTTAGAATCGCTAGCTCTTTCTAATTGAGCGGATAGTTCCTTGATCAATTTATCTGCGTTACCGTAGCCTTCTTCAAAAACGGTCTTGGAGTTTTTGTTGTAATTATCGAATACTGAGCTCAGGAAAGTTTTACCAGCTTGGGTTACGATATCGCCCAATACATCAGCGTTTGCTGATTTAACAGTTACGCTTGCGAACATTAAAAGCGTTACAGTGCAAACAGCTAATACTTTCTTGAATTGTCTAAATTCCATGGAATACATACTCCTTAATTTTCATTTAAATTGTATGTTCTGAAGTCATCTTCAAAGCTACAATGTAGCAAATCTAACATATTTGGCTATTAAATTTGGAATAATCTTCATTTTTTTTTAATATTCAAACAATTTCTTAGATCATGTATTTTTTCCTGTGAGTCTTTGGTCAAGGATTGAGATGAGCTCAAAATTCTTATAATTATAAGGACAAGTAGAAAAAAATTAATTCATACAATGTTTGACGCTCTCGCTGATAGATTAGAAGATGCCTGGAAAAAACTGCGTGGTCAGGATAAAATTTCCAAAGCCAATATTCAAGAGGTCTTGACAGAAGTCCGTCGCGCCCTTTTGGCAGCTGATGTCAACCTCCAGGTAGTCAAGAATTTTATTGCCCAAGTAGAGGAAAAGGCACTTGGCGCTGAGGTGATATCTGGAGTTAATCCCGGGCAGCAGTTCATTAGAATTGTCTACGATGAGCTTGTACTGGTAATGGGAGAGAGTAATAGTTCTCTCAATCAGTCTGATAAGGCGCCGACGGTGATTCTGATGGCAGGTCTACAGGGAACTGGTAAAACCACTGCTACTGCCAAATTAGCTCTATATCTTCGCAAACAACAACGAACCTGCCTGATGGTTGCCACTGACATCTACCGGCCAGCTGCCATTGATCAGCTCATTACCTTGGGTCAACAGATAGAGGTACCGGTCTTTGAAATGGGGACAACTGCAAATCCCGTAGAAATCGCCCGTCAGGGTTTAGCCAAGGCTATAGAGATGGGGGTAGATACGGTCATTGTCGATACGGCAGGCCGACTCCAGATTGATCCTGAGATGATGGCCGAATTAGCTAGTATTAAAAAAACAATACAGCCAATTGAAACTCTTTTGGTAGTTGATGCGATGACCGGGCAAGAGGCCGCCAACTTGACTAGAACCTTCGAAGAAGAGATTGGAATTACTGGTGCAATTTTAACCAAACTAGATGGGGATACCAGGGGAGGAGCCGCGCTTTCTGTGCGTCAGGTTTCTGGCAAACCTATCAAATTTGTTGGGGTTGGTGAGAAAGTCGAAGCTTTAGAGCCTTTCTATCCAGACCGGATGGCCTCTAGGATTCTCAACATGGGGGATGTTCTAACCTTGGTAGAGAAGGCGCAAGAGGCAATTGATATAGCTGATGTTGAGAAGATACAAGCCAAAATGATGTCGGCTAAATTTGACTTTACAGATTTTCTCAAACAGATGAAACTACTAAAGAACATGGGATCTCTCGGTAGTTTTATCAAGATGATTCCAGGAATGAACAAGCTAAGCAATCTGGATCTCGAAAAGGGAGAAAAAGAACTAAAACGTACTGAAGCTATGATCAACTCAATGACACTACAAGAGCGCTCTAATCCAGATATACTGGCAAAATCACCTAATCGTCGACGTCGCATCGCCAAAGGTTCCGGTCTTAAAGAAGAGGATGTTACCAAATTAATCACCAACTTTACCAGAATGCGTTCTATGATGCAGCAGATGACCACTGGTGGTATGCCATCAATGGCAGGCGGACTTGGTGGTATGTTTGGCGGCGGTGAACAATCTCTTCCAAGACCAGGCTTTAGAGGCTATAGTGGCGGATCACAGCCCAAGAAAAGTAAACCTAAGAAAAAGAAAAAAGGCTTCGGGGATTTTTAGCTTCTAAATAGCCGACTATAGAGATTAGCATGTTGCATGCTGGCTAGGCTCAATCCCCAACTGCAACTATAGGGTAGATCTTCTTCTTCGTTTTCCAAGCTTGAAATAGATTGGGCAGTATCAATTAGGACTGGAGCAAGGGAGAGTAATATTTTTTGAGCCTGACTTTGTCCTAAGGGGATCAATTTGAGTCCCGCCCCCACCAAATTATTGGTCCAACTATGCAGATATCCTAAGATGGTATCTTCTAGGGGAATTTGCCAATGGGCGGCCAGCACTCCAAAAACCAGAGCAAAATTAACGTCTTCCTCTCCTAGGCGATCTCTTAGCTTCTTGCTCAGACTTGGTTCAAGAATATTAATCAGGTGTAACAGTGAAAAGCCCATCTGGTGAGATTGTTCTCTTAATTCTTGAGTTTCTCTTATAGCAGATAACCAACTGTTCCAATAGTCTAGTTCAATGTCTTTGTCTTTATAGATTTTGGATATTAAAGCAACATCTATACGGATTGATCCCCACTTTAGTTCACCGGCAATCCATTGCTCAAGAGTAAGGGCATCATAAATTATTTCTTGATTGACCAGTGTTTCTATAGCTTCAGAATAACTATAGGCTCCCACTGGCAAACTGGGACTAGTTAATTGCAAAAGATAAAGTAAGGTTGCCACAGCGACCCCCATGGCGATTATTGATATAGTTAATAATGCACTCAAAAGCGACGCCTTGCCTGCAAGAAACTGAAGCTGTATAGGTTTATTGAATTTATAGACACTTTTGTTCTAATGCTTCAAGTGCTTACCATCGCAATTCCAAGTGGGAAACTATTGAAGCGACAATTGAGAGTACTCAAAGCCAACGAGTACGGCAAGGTCATTTTACTTTTTACGGTATTTCAGGTCACTATAGCCTGGCTCTCAAGCATTACCTTTGCCTGTAAAAGTTCTTGGTGTTTTTCTTCGCTGACTTTTGGATAATGCAGATTCAGTTCCTTCAAGCGAGTGTAAATAATCCCAGCTACAACAAGGCGAGTAAACCATTTGTGATCAGCTGGAATAACGTGCCAGGGTGCCCATTCTGTGCTGGTATGATTAAACATATCTTCATAGGCGGACATGTAGTCATCCCAAAAAGTGCGCTCCTTTGCATCATTAACAGAGAACTTCCAGTTTTTTTCAGGAATTTCAATCCGTTCTAAAAAACGTTTTCTCTGCTCTTCTTTAGACACATTTAGGAAAAACTTAAGGATAACGATCCCGTTGTTGACCAGATATTTCTCGAAGTTGTTGATTTCCTCAAACCTATTTTTCCAAATGTGTTTGGTTATCAAACTAGGCGGGAGTTGTCGCTGATCTAGAATTTCTGGATGGACTCGGGTTACCAGGACTTCCTCATAATAAGAGCGATTGAAAATTCCAATCCGTCCTCGTTCTGGTAGGGCTTTGAAACATCGCCATAAATAGCCATGCTCTAGTTCTTCTGCAGAGGGAGTCTTGAAGCTATAGACCTGGCAACCTTGGGGGTTGATCCCAGACATAACGTGTTTGATTATGCTGTCTTTACCGGCAGCATCCATTGCCTGTAAAATAATTAGCAATCCATAGGTATTTTGAGCATAAAGAATATCCTGATACTTTGCTAAGGCTTCTATTCCTTCGGACAATTCATTCTCAGCTTCCGATTTCTTCAGATAACTTGCTTTGTAAGCTGGGTCGTAGTCTTGGACAAGAGAAATTTTCTGTCCTGGTGGAACAACAAAGGGACGAATAAAATCTACAAGTCTCTTAATGGGAAATGGATTCAAGGATGAATCAGTCTGATTGTGATGACCAGCCATAATTTCAACTCTCCGATATTTTTAGATCTTCTGTATCACGAACTCAACTGTCATGCGCTCACCGCGCTTTGAATCGTCGGTAAAGAGCTTGTCATACTGCGAGTGTAGTCACAAATACACGATCTCCAAACTATCCATCGCAGCATGGTTCAACTTGGCTCGATGATATAGAGCTTGCTGTGCCGCTAGAACATTAGTCTCCTCGCCTTGCCAAATCTCCAAAGCGGGTTGTTGGATGGCGCGTGCAAATGAAAATGCCAATACCCAAGGTAATTTCGATTTGAATCTAATATTCATGGCATTCAAACGGGCTGAGGCCAGTTCACCAGATTGACCACCGGATAAGAAGGCAATTCCTGGAACGGCGGCAGGAACGGATCTCAATAGACATTTCACAGTGGCATCGGCCACCTCAGATAATCCAGCTTGATTGGGGCAGGCCAATCCTGGAAGAACCATATTCGGCTTCAAGATCAATCCCTCTAGCGTTACCTTTTATATGTAGAGCTGATTAAAGACCATTTGCAGGACTTCTTCTGTGACCTTGTAGCAACGCTCTATAGTGTGCTTGCCTTCCATCAGTACTTCCGGCTCGACAATGGTTACCAGTCCAGCTTCCTGGCACAAAGCGGCATAGCGAGCTAACGACTGAGCATTAGCCTCAAGGCAACCCCTGCTGGGAATACCATCGCCTAAAGTAATCACCGCTCGCCACTTAGCAAAACGGGCACCCATTTGAGAATATTTAGCTAGACGGTCGCGCAAGGAGTCCAGACCTTCAGTGATTTTCTCTCCGGGATGACCTGCCATGTTCTTTGCACCAATATCAACTTTGATACCGGGAATGATCCCTGCATCGGTAATGACTTGAATAAATGGAGTACTATCTTTCTTGTGCTGGCGGATCGTCTCGTCATAGAGGATCACGCCATTAATGCACTCACCTAGACCTGGCGTGGTCACAATCAACTCTCGATAGGCTCGGCGGAACTCCTCAGTTTGGGGAATCCCCAGCTTAGCAAATCGTTTGTTGCAGGTTACATTGCTTTCATCCATCGCCAGGAGTCCTTTATCGTCAGCAACCATCGCCTTGGCAGTGGCTATAAGTTGATTTAATCTTTGCGTATCCATGTATGATTTCTTTAAATTAAAATTTATTTATCTTATTGAATGGACATCTTTGACTCCTTGGCATCGTTTTAGTTAAGTACAGGGGTTTTTTCTACTAAAAGGCTCTCTATAGGCGTCACATCCGAACTCCACTTCCAGTTGCGAATTTCCGGCAAATCTTCTCCGTGCTTTTCAATGTAGTGCTTGTGATCAATGAGCTTGTCCTGCATCATCTGTTTTAGATAAGACCCCTTGGTGCCCAGATGCGGCAAGCGGTCCACCACATCTTGCACCAAATGAAAGCGGTCTAGGTCATTTTGTACCCTAATATCAAAGGACGTTGTGATGGTGCCCTCTTCCTTGTAGCCTCGGACGTGAAGATTCCGATTCGTTCGGCGATAGGTGAGTTGATGGACTAGTGATGAATAGCCATGGAAGCCGAAGATGATATGCTTGTCCTTTGTGAAAAGCGAATCGTACTCCTCTTCGCTCAGACCGTGAGGGTGCTCGCTCTGAGACTGTAACTTCATAAGATCTACTACATTGATCACTCGGATTTTCAAATCGCTTAGATGCTGACGCAGAATGGAAACGGCTGCTAAAATCTCTAACGTAGGCGTGTCGCCGCAACAGGCCATCACCACATCCGGCTCAGATTCTTGATCATTGCTAGCCCATCGCCAGATACCAATTCCTTCAGTACAATGTATAATCGCTGCATCCATGGTTAACCATTGTGGGAGGGCATGCTTTCCCGCCACCACTACATTGACATAGTGTCTGCTGCGTAGACAGTGGTCAAAGACTGACAATAGGCAATTGGCATCAGGCGGCAGATAAACGCGCACAATATCCGCCTTTTTACTGATGACATGGTTAAGGAAACCAGGATCTTGATGCGTGAAGCCATTGTGATCCTGCTGCCAGACGTGGGAGGCCAGTAGATAGTTCAGAGAAGCAATCTTCCGACGCCAGGGCAGTTCTAACGTTACCTTTAACCACTTGGCGTGCTGGCTGAACATCGAATCAACGATCCGAATAAAGGCTTCATAGCTATTGAATAGACCATGCCGCCCTGTCAACAAATAACCTTCCAACCAACCCTCGCATTGATGCTCGCTCAGCATAGAGTCCAAAACTTGTCCTTCTGGCGCAAGAAATTCATCATTCTTTTCTTCCCGTCCTTCCCACTGACGATTAGTAACTTCAAAAACTGCGCCCAAAAGATTTGAAAGCGTTTCATCGGGTCCAAATATCCTAAAATTATGCTGCTCTTGATTCAGCTTGGCAAGATCACGTAAAAATTGCCCCAGCACTAGTGTATCTTGAGCGCTAACGGCACCAGGCGATGGTATATTCACTGCGTAAACCTGGAAATCCGGCATTTTTAAGTTCCGTAGCAAAATACCACCGTTGGTGTGAGGATTGGATCCCATTCGCCGGTCGCCCTTGGGCGCTAACTCAGCTAATTCTCCTATGAGTCGACCATTTTCATCAAACAGTTCTTGTGCTTTGTAGCTTTTCATCCATCTTTCTAACTGCTGGACATGTTCAGGATGCTCGGAATTCACTAATATCGGTACTTGGTGAGCTCGGAAGGTTCCCTCAATCGGCAGTCCATCGATGAATTTGGGTCCTGTCCAGCCCTTGGGCGACCTGAGAACAATCATCGGCCATCGCGGCCGATGATTGTCGTTTTTATTTCGCGCATTACTTTGAATTTGTCGAATTTCTTCAATAGCTTTTTCTAAGACAGAGGCCATTAATTGATGCATCTTTTCAGGCTCATCACCTTCTACAAAGTAGGGTATCCAACCGCATCCTCGAAAAAATTGCTCCAATTCTTCATGCTCGATGCGTGCCAGGACGGTCGGGTTGCTTATCTTGTAGCCATTTAGGTGCAGGATCGGTAGAACAGCTCCATCAGTAATAGGGTTGAGAAACTTGTTGGAGTGCCAGGCAGTTGCCAAAGGTCCGGTCTCTGCTTCACCATCGCCAACAACGCAGGCAACGATCAAGTCTGGATTGTCAAAAGCCGCTCCAAAGGCATGACTGAGCGAATATCCCAGCTCGCCACCTTCGTGGATCGAACCTGGAGTAGAAGGTGCAACATGGCTGGAAATCCCACCGGGAAATGAGAATTGTGTAAAGAGCTTTTTTAATCCAGCTTCATCTTGGCTGATATTAGGATAAATCTCACTATAAGTACCTTCAAGATATGTATTGCCCACCAGTGCAGGTCCACCATGTCCGGGACCCGCGATGTAGAACATATCTAAGTTGTACTTTTTAATAACCCGGTTTAAATGAACATAGATAAAATTTTGTCCTGGCGTTGTACCCCAATGTCCAACCACAAGAGGCTTTACATGAGATAGCTGGAGTGGCTCTTTTAACAAGGGATTGTCATAAAGATAAATTTGTCCGACCGAAAGATAGTTCGCTGCTCGCCAATAGGCATCCATCAAATGGAGCATTTTTGGGGAAAGCGTATTTGTTTTCATGTGTCAACTCTCCATATCTTGTACATATCTTGTATGCAAATTCTAAATTTTCTGGATTACTCATCATTAAAAATGAATAGCTTATATAATAGATATATGATTACATAGGAGTATCTTAAATAATGTCTATTTAAGTGTTTTAAATGTTTGAGTTGTATAAAAATATATTAAATATTTACTCTTACTAAAAAATAGCTGACAATTGGATATAATCCTAGCTATAGGAATCATAGGCTTTACCATCTACATTGATAAAGAGAGATTTTGGGTAGTCTCTAGTTAACTCAATAGATTAATTAATATAGAACAAATATCAAAGCCCAAGTGTAATTTCAATCTTGAGTGTTACCTTCTTTTGAACCACGCCCAAAAGCTTCTGCAAACAATTCAGGAAAACCGTCTATGGATCAGAAATTTATTATTGATAACTGAAAAATTTAATTCGATCTTTATTCTGAAGAAAAACTATGCCAGATTTCGATCAAGTTGGAAAGATAAATCTGTCTGCCCTCGAATCACACGATTGCCTTCCATGTTCTCAAGCTTTGCTTTATACAGACTGGAAAGTGATCGAAACTCACTTTGATCCAGCGCAGTTGCGTGCTAGAGAAACTATCTTTACAATCGGTAATGGTTATTTAGGAACGCGTGGCAGCTTTGAGGAAGGCCATCCCCAAGCACTGCCAGCAACCTTAATCCATGGGGTCTATGATGATGTACCCGTAATCTATACCGAGTTAGCAAATTGCCCTGATTGGTTGTCTCTGGTCATCATCATTGATGAGGAAAGGTTTAGTTTGGATCGCGGCGAAATTCTGCACTACCAACGGCAGCTTAATTTACGAGATGGGGCGCTCAGTCGAGTGGTGCGCTGGCGTAGCCCCACTTACAAGACGGTAGAGCTAAGGTTTGAGCGTTTTACCAGCCTTGCCGATCCGCACGTATTGGGACTCCGCTGTCAGATCACGCCTATCGATTTCGATGGCAGCATTATTGTGCAGTCTAGCCTCAGTGGCTATCCCGAAAATCAAGGCTTTGACCACTGGGAGCAATTGGATCGCGGCGCAATCCCCCAGGAATTAGACCATGGTATTTGGCTCCGGGTGCGTACCCGTGCCTCTCACATTGAACTTGGCATGGCAGCAAAAATCGCTGTAATTGGGACCGATGCTTCCTTGCAAGTCACAAATCCTCCTGGCTATCACACCTTGACGAGCACATTTATGGTGAAAGCAGGGCAGACCATCACTGTGGAAAAGGTCGTGACGGTGTTTACATCCCAGGAGGTGGCATTTCCATTACAGGCGGCTCAAACGAAATTAGCCGATCTGCCTGCCTATGGTATATTGCTTGATGCTCATAGGCAGAAATGGGAAATGGTTTGGCAATGCAGCGACATTGAGATTGAGGGCGATCGCACCGCGCAGCTAGCCGTGCGCTACAACCTATTTCAACTCATCATCAGTGCCCCCACCCACACCGATCGGGTGAGTATTCCTGCTAAGACGCTCTCAGGCTTTGGCTATCGGGGTCACATCTTTTGGGATACCGAAATTTTTATCCTGCCTTTTTTCACCTTCACTCAACCCGAGATCGCTCGTAATTTGTTGGCCTATCGCTATCACACCTTGGCTGGTGCGAGACGCAAAGCCGCGCATAGTGGGTATCAGGGAGCCATGTTTGCCTGGGAAAGTGCAGCTACTGGCGATGAAATCACGCCCCAATTCTCGATGCCAACTGACCCCTATGCGGAAGCCGTGCGGATCTGGTGCCGCGATCGCGAAATTCACCTGAGTGCCGACATTGCCTATGGGATTTGGCAATACTGGCAGGTAACGGGCGACGACACCTGGATGCGAGACTACGGAGCCAAAATCATTCTGGACACTGCCCGGTTTTGGATGAATCGGCTGGAATGGCATCCTCAGCAAGAACGGTATGAACTATGCGGAGTAATTGGAGCCGATGAATACCACGAGCATGTGAGTAACAATGCATTTACTAATCGCATGGTGCAATGGCATCTCGAAAAGGCTGTGGCAGTCTATGTGTGGTTGCAGCGCACGTTTCCCGATTGGTTTGTGACACTTACACAGCAACTGCAGCTCACCCCAGAGCTCTTGCTACACTGGCAAAAGGCGATCACTCGGATTTATATTCCTAGCGAAGCGACAACTGGACTCATCGAACAGTTTGAGGGCTTTTTCCAGCTTAAGGATATCGACTTAAGCGCTTATGAACCCCGCGATCGCTCGATACAGGCGGTACTCGGTATTGAGGAAACAAATCAGCGACAGGTACTCAAGCAACCCGATGTTCTGATGCTCCTCTACCTGATGCGAGATACACCAGCTACCTCGAATGACGTTCTCCGAAAAAACTGGGATTACTACGCTTCTCGCACCGACATTAATTACGGCTCATCCCTAACTCCAGCGATTCACGCGATCCTTGCCGCTAAACTGGGTTTTGCAGCAGTAGCGTACCAGCAGTTCATGCAGGCCGCGATGGTGGATCTTGATGATAATCGTGGCAACACAAGTGATGGCATTCATGCGGCTTCCGCAGGCGGGATCTGGCAGGCAGTCGTGTTTGGCTTTGGAGGCATTCGACTCAAGGAAAATGGACCTATCTCAACGCCTTGCCTTCCCGCCACATGGACTCGCCTCAAATTCAAATTACATTGGCGCGGCTCCTGGCACAGTTTCGATTTAACACCTAATACTCGGGTACCTGACATCCGAGGCTTTATCTTCGATCTAGATGGGGTGTTGACAGATACTGCCAAATGGCATTACCGAGCGTGGCAACGACTGGCTGACGAAGAAGGACTGCCCTTTGATCGACAGGCAAATGAAGCGCTGCGGGGTGTCTCTCGCCGAGCGTCGCTACTGCTCATCGTGGGCAAAAAACATTACTCAGAAGCCGCACTCGAGGAAATGATGGAGCGTAAAAACCGCTACTATGCGGAATCGATTCAATCCATCACACCCAACGATCTGCTGCCCGGAGGCGTTGCACTACTGACCGAAATCAGGCAAGCGGGCATGAAAATTGCAATCGGCTCTGCTAGCAAAAATGCCAAAACCGTGATCGAAAAATTAGGACTTGCCTGTCATGTAGATGTAATAGTAGATGGCTATAGCGTTGATCACCCCAAGCCAGCTCCTGATCTTTTTCTGAGCGCTGCGGCTCAATTGGGACTCGATCCTGCCCACTGTGTGGTATTAGAAGATGCGGCTGTTGGCATTGAAGCCGCGAACTCCGCAGGCATGCGAACTATTGGACTTGGTCCTGTTGAGCGCTTTGGTGGAGCTGCATATCTTGTTTTACCTAATCTGATGGGCGTCCACTTGGGCGATCTCCAAACTAAATTACAACAGGTTATGGGTTTTTCCGCTTAAGGTAATTTGTCTGAAAGCCCCCATTTATCTTGATTCCAAAGATTACTGTTACAGTATTTTGTGAAACCAAAAAATAGTTCAATTTTATTAGGTGGTTATTTGGTAAAAATTGACACAGAATTAATATTTATTTTTTGTATAATATCCAAAATTGCTGCCATGACTTATCGAATATATGGAAGAGTTTCAAAGACTAAAAAAATTGATACCAGATGATCTTGGCGTTAAATTATTAATCACATCCAAGGCTAAAAAGTTAACTGACTTAATTTCTTCAACTAAAGTTAAAAATGGACAGTTTGAAGTTTCAATCAATCCTAAACAATGGTTAAAGCTGGAGACTAGGGAGCGTGATCTAATATTCTGGCATGAAATTTATAAAATTAAATGCAACAGGATTTCTCAGCATCGCTGGGAGAAGATTGTCATTGCTATAGGCGTATCCTCTTCTTTGATGGAAATTCTCTCCCATAATGTCTTTTCTCTTTCTGTCATTCTTTTGGTTACGGGCTTGGTTACCTATCGGCTTTACCAAGAAAAGACCGGAGAACAGTCAATTCTCCTAGATACAAGCGCTGACCAAGCCGCAATCAAGTTTGCTATTGATTTTGGCTATTCCTTCTGGGATGCCTGCGATAGCCTGAGAGATGCGCTTAAGAACCTAGCTAAAAATACTCCCAACAAGTCCCTCTCCACTAGATATATAGTTAGACTTCAAGTTCTCAAGGTTTTTGCCTCTAAACAAAAGCAAGAGCATTTTTCACTGATTTGAAAAACTGTATCAAATTTAACAATTTATTTCAAAAATAATGGCCTCAGTTATTGAACGATCTGAGGCTTTTTTCTGTATGTATATCGATATAAATGTATATAAAAATACAGACAAAAAAATATAGTGTTTTTTTTAAATATCTTGATTAGCTGACAAATAATGTAATAAATATTACAGAATATTGTTATTTCAATCTGTAAACTTCCAACCAATGAGACTCAACAAAAAGTGAGGTTAATTTATGAGTGAAGAAACTACTTCCTCTTATCGTCTAGAAAAAACCAAAAGACATTATCACTCTTGGGTAGTTAACGAAACTCTGGAGGACTATTCTTTGCGTTATGCTCCCAAAAGCTTTCGCAGATGGTCCGAATTTACCGTTGCCAATGCTGCCCTAGGGGGTATTTCCTATCTGGCAGATTTTGCCATTGGTGGTTCTATCGCTATAAGCTCAGGCTTCACCAATTCTTTTTGGGCAATCATTATTTCTGCCATCATCATATTTTTAACCGGCATTCCCATATCATACTACGCGTCTAAGTATAATATTGATATGGATTTATTGACTCGGGGAGCAGGCTTTGGCTATATTGGCTCTACCTTGACCTCTGTTATATACGCCTCATTCTGTTTCATTTTCTTTGCACTAGAGGGAGCTATCATGGCCCAGGCTCTGGAATTATATTTCCATCTACCATTAGCTTGGGGCTATCTGCTTTGTACTATAGCGATCTTCCCTCTGGTTGTATTTGGTATGACCTTGCTGGCCACTATGCAGGTTTGGACTCAGCCGGTCTGGTTGATCGGTATGTTTGCGCCCTGGTTTGCCGTGTTGATGAAAGATCCAACTGCATTCTCAACCTGGACCAACTTTGCTGGCAAATCTCCCAGTGGCAGTGGTTTTAATATATTGCTTTGTGCTTCAGGAGCTGGTGTTGCTCTATCTTTGATCGCTCAAATTGGAGAACAGGTTGACTACTTAAGATTCATGCCAGATCTGACCACTCGCAATAAAACCAAGTGGTGGTGGGCAGTGATGGCAGCTGGTCCTGGATGGGTTATCCTGGGAGCTTGGAAACAGTTAGCTGGTGGATTCTTCACATCTATTGCTGTTAAACATGGGGTGGAAATGGCTAAAGCCAATGAGCCCATTCAAATGTATATAGAGGGTTTCAAGGCTATATTCTCCAATCCAGCGATATACCTTTTCCTGGCAACATTTTTTGTCATCCTCTCTCAAGTCAAAATCAACGTTACCAATGCCTATTCCGGTTCTCTCTCCTGGTCCAACTTCTTCTCCCGCTTGACCCATGCTCACCCTGGTAGAGTAGTCTGGTTGGTATTCCACCTCATTATTGCTTTAACCCTCCAGGAATTGGGCGTTTTCAATGTTTTACTGTGGGTATTGGGTTTCTATTCTAATGTGGCTATTGCCTGGGTAGGAGCTCTGGTGGCGGATTTGGTCATCAACAAGCCTTTGGGATTTAGCCCATCCTATATTGAGTTTAAAAGAGCGCATCTTTACAACTTCAATCCAGTAGGTTTTGGCTCTATGATGATTGCCTCTGTTATTTCGGTAATCGCCTTCTTTGGTTTTATGGGACCTGTCGCTCAGGCTTTCTCTACCTTGATAGCGCTTGGTTTGTCCATGATTCTATCCCCGATCATAGCTATCATCACCAAAGGCAAATACTATATTGCCCGTAAAGATGTTCATTTCCACGACAACCTAGAAATAGTTGGCTTGACACAATGCAAAATCTGTGAACATGAGTACGAAAAAGAGGATATGGCTTATTGTCCAGTCTACGATGTTTCGATATGTTCTCTCTGCTGTAGTCTTGATGCGCAATGCCATGATTCTTGTAAAGCACTTCCTAATAGCGTTTTGACCACGTAAAGTATTTTGTTCCTAATTATTAAGGAGAATTTTCCCAATGCCCAAAACACTATTCAAAGTTGATCTGACCAAATCTATGGATCAGCAAGATATGCCCGGTCATAACCGCTGGCACCCTGATATTCCAGCTATAGCCTCAGTTAATCCTGGGGATGTCTTCAGGATTGAATGCAAAGACTGGACTGATGGTCAGATAAAAAACAATGACAGTCCTGATGATATTCGTGATGTCGATCTAAGTATCGTACATGTACTTAGTGGCCCAATCTGGGTTAACGGTGCCCAACCTGGCGATATACTGGTAGTTGATCTAGTTGATATTGGCGCGTTGCAGGGTGACGAATGGGGCTTTACCGGAATTTTCGACAAGAAAAATGGTGGTGGCTTCTTGACAGATCACTATCCCGAGCCGGCCAAAGCTATCTGGGATTTTCAGGGCATTTATACATCTTCGCGACATATTCCTGGAGTAAAATTTGCTGGAATTACCCACCCCGGATTGATTGGCTGTGCTCCTTCTGCTGAGCTATTAGCCAAATGGAACAAGCGTGAACTTGAATTAGTGCAATCTGCTGGCGATCTACGTACCTATGGCACGGGTGTTTCGGATGGTCAACCAGTCTTGGCAGCTTTACCTGAACCTAAAAACGCTATCTTGGGAACCTTGCCTCAATCCGAATATGCCAGGGTGGCATCTGAAGCGGCCAGAACTGTTCCTCCACGTGAACATGGCGGTAATTGTGATATCAAGAATCTCTCTAGAGGTACAAGAATTTACTTCCCCGTATATGTTGAAGGTGCGAAGCTTTCCATGGGGGATATACATTTCTCACAAGGAGATGGTGAAATTTCCTTCTGTGGAGCCATTGAAATGTCGGGCTTTATAGATATCCATGTGGACATCATCAAAGGTGGCATGGAGAAATATGCAATGGTCAATCCCATATTCAAGCCAGGTCCAGTGGAACCTCGCTACAGCGAATATTTGGTTTTTGAAGGAATCTCGGTAGATGAGATAACCGGCAAGCAGTACTACATGGATGTCCATATAGCCTATCGTCGTGCCTGCTTAAATGCTATTGAATATCTCAAAAAATTTGGTTTTACCGGTGAGCAGGCTTATATGCTTCTAAGTTGCGCTCCGGTAGAGGGACGTGTCAGCGGTATTGTAGATATCCCCAATGCCTGCTGTACTTTGGCAATTCCAACCGAAATCTTCGATAAAGACATCTTACCAGTCTAGAAACATATGCCACTTTATGAGTATCGCTGTGACGATTGCGGATCCTTCGATCAATGGCGAACGATTAGCCAATACAACGAACCAGCATTCTGTCCTGAATGCGAAAAGATATCCATGCGAATCTTTTCCCCTCCTATGATCCTTTCTGGAACTCTGAGATTCAAAAAAGAAAGTAAAGAGCCCCAACTTTTACAAAAAGAAAAGGTGACCAAAACCCCGAAAGTCAAAGAGCATAAAGGGAGCAGGCCCTGGATGATCGGACATTAAACAACAGGGCTAAAGCTAATTTCTGTCAGTTAAATCCGTTATAAATAGCCATTTTGGCAATCTGAAGCTCATAGGATTCCTCGAGAAAAACCTGTAGAGACTTGGACAATCTCTGCAAAATTGTAGGTAATTTGACTTTATTTTCCGCTACCGATTCGAGAAACATGCTGTCTAGCTTTTCTCGGATTTTTTTTGTTTGATCACTCATTGCCTCAAGGATATAGTCTGAACCCAATTTTAGACATTTAGGACAGCAATCTCCTTGTATAAGCCCCTGATCATTACATAGACAAGATCTAAGGACTTGGGGCTCGAATCTTTTTCTACAAACCACACACTCTATCTCAGAGGGGCATGATGTCAATCTACGCTCAAGTTGTACTTTCACGATAAATACAGTCTATACACAGGCGATTTAGAAAAAAACCCAATCAACCTTCTCATAACTCGATTATGAAATAAAAATACTTAGAAAGTAGCCTATGTTACAGAAATTTAATTTTAAACAAAAGATCTTGTGCAGTTCCAGCCATTTGGTGGAGTTGAAGGCCAGCCCATTCTCAACGCTTCCGGACATATCGTCATGACCGTTAATTGACAGTCGATTAATTGAAAACCCTCTTTTTCACATTGCTTGAGACTATGCTTTAAAATTGAATCATTTCTAAATTCAATTGTTCTATTGCACTGAATACAGACCAAATGATGGTGATGATGAGGATGTGGTTGATTCAGCTCATAGTGCTTATGTCCTTCGGCTAGCTCTAGCTCTCTGAGAATACCCATCTTGGACATTAGCTTGACACTACGATAGATGGTAGAGAGGCTAATAATCTCACCTTGATCTTCTAGTATTTGATGAAGTTCTTCCGCGCTAAGATGATTGCCTTTGGAAAGTTCCTGAAAAATCACCAGTATTTTTTCTCTCTGAGGAGTTAAACGCCACCCCCTGGAATTGAGTTCAGCCTTGAGAGAAGAAGCGGTATATGAGGTCATGGTCTTTTAATCTCAATAATCTTACCTTATTGACAATAATATCGGTTTTAGCTATCTCTTGACAAGAATATGGAGCACATTGAAAGTTCGAGAGAATACTAAGACTTCTATGTCAGTATGATAGAATATCCCATTGAAATACCTAATATGACTAAGCTCTTATTTACAAGAAAATGATTAAAAATAAAACAGGAGGTTAGTTCTTTGGGCTTAGTACTCAAACCGAAAGTTTTGAGAAATACTAAATAATAGTTGTCAACTTAAATTTAACTAAACAATTGAGGAAAATAGTTCATGAAAGCCATGATTCTGGCAGCCGGCAAAGGAACTAGGGTTCGCCCAATCACACATACCATTCCCAAACCTTTGATTCCTATTTTACAAAAACCTGTAATGGAGTTTTTGCTCGAGCTACTACGTGAACATGGTTTTGATGAAATTATAGTCAATGTGAGTCACCTGGCAGATCAAATAGAGAATTACTTTAGGGATGGCCAGCGCTTTGGCGTACAGATAGCCTATTCTTTTGAGGGATCTGTCAAAGACGGAGAATTGGTAGGTGAAGCAATTGGCTCAGCTGCTGGGATCAAAAAAATTCAGGATTTTAATCCTTTCTTCGATGATACGTTCATTGTTCTTTGCGGCGATGCCTTAATCGATCTCGATCTGACCGCTGCTATTGCCAAGCATAAAGAAAAGGGGGCAATTGCTACTATAGTCACCAAATGTGTTCCTAGAGAATCTGTTTCTAGCTATGGAGTAGTTGTAACTGACGAGAATGGACTCATTCAAACTTTCCAAGAAAAGCCATCTGTCGAAGAAGCTCTGAGTACCCAAATAAATACAGGTATATATATTTTTGAACCTGAGGTGATAGACTATATTCCTTCAAATTGTGTCTACGATCTTGGTAGTCAACTGTTTCCCAAACTGGTGGAAATGAAAGCTCCTTTCTATGCAGTCAATATGGACTTCGAGTGGGTTGATATTGGAAAAGTTCCGGATTATTGGCAAGCGATCAGGGGAATCCTCAACAGAGATATTAAAAACGTCGAGATACCAGGAACTCAAATTAGTCCGGGAATCTATACTGGACTCAACGTAGCGGTTAACTGGGATAAAGTTAATATTACAGGACCTGTCTACATTGGTGGGATGACCCATATTGAAGATGGAGCAACAATCATAGGACCAACTATGATTGGTTCAAATTGCTGGATCTGTAATGGGGCAACCATCAACAATAGTATTATCTTTGACTATTCACGCCTAGGTCCTAGTGTAAGCTTGGTAGATAAATTGGTATTTGGTCGCTACTGTATCAGTTCAAGTGGATCTGCTATAGATATGCAGGCTGCTGCCTTGGACTGGTTGATTACCGATACCCGTCAGAGTGATTTCCACCATGAGCTAAATACTCAAAAAGCCATTGCAGATCTATTAAAAAGTAGCTGATTGTCTCGCTTATTTAATCAGGAAAGATAATCTTTTCCAAACTCTCTATTGTCATTTCAAGATCACCGTTGCAGATCCTATGGTCAAACTGTTGGCTGACTGCTATTTCTTGCTTGGCCTTTTCCATCCGAGAGACAATTACTTCTGGTGTCTCAGTCCCTCTGCTTTGGAGGCGAAGCTCTAGCTCTTCCAATGAGGGCGGCAGCACAAAAATACTAAAGCTATCCGGAAAATTCTGTTTAATTTTGCCGGCCCCAACTACCTCAATTTCTAAAAGGACATTTTGACCTTGTTTGATCCGCTCTTCTACCGGGGCTTTGGGTGTTCCATAGTAGTTTTCTGTATATTGCGCCCATTCTAAAAGGCTATTTTCGGCAATCATCTGCTCAAATTCTCTCTTGTTAAGAAAATAATAGTCTTTGCCTGGTTCTTCGTGCAAACGCGGAGAGCGGGTTGTGGCCGAAATAGAAAGATAAATTTCTGGATGAGCCAAGAGTAATCTTTTAACCAAAGTTCCTTTACCAACCCCGCTTGGTCCTGTAATAACAATAAGCTTTCCTGTTTGCATTGGAAACTTCACCTTGACATTGAACTAATACATATATGATTTTACAACTTGTCATCTAAGATTGACCAATGCAATAGCCAGCTAGCAAGCCAAGCACAATCAACCAGCTTGTTTTTACTTGGTAGCGAAAAATTAAGATGGCAGCGAGGGCACTTAGAACAACATTAGTCCAGTTATTTGTCAATATATTCTCAGCCAGACGTATCGCTACAACTCCAACGAGGGCAATTGAAGCTGCCCTGATTCCATCTAAAAAAGCTCCTGTGAACTTAAATTGGCGCATTCTGAAAATCAAGGGCTTACTGATTAATACCAAAAGAAAAGAAGGTAAAAAAATAGCCAAAGTAGATGTTATAGCGCCAGGTAAACCCGCAATCAAGTAACCAATAAAAGTGGCACTAGAGAGAATAGGTCCTGGAGTGAACTGACCAACTGCAATAGCATCTACCAATTGCTGTTGAGTGAGCCAATGGTTCTGATTGACCATCTCTCCCTGCAAGAAAGCAAAAAGCACATAACCACCACCAAATAGAACAGTGCCAATTTTCAGAAAATAAAGACCCAGTTGCAGCAAGGTTGGCTTAATGAGCATCAATTTGGTCGCTTTGCCAACTAAAATATAGCCGACCAGTAATTGCTGTATTTTTATCTTTCTGTAAAAGAGGATAACTGCCAAAATACCACCTAAAAACAGAGCCTCAATTTCAGCAACACCCATTAGAACCAAAAGGGCAACTGTTAGGGCAATCAGGGCAAGATGTAAATTGGTAATACTTTTTTTAGCAAGACGCCAGAAGGCATTGGCAATGATTACCAGAACGACTGGTTCAATTCCAGCAAACAAATGATTAAGAGATGGAACTCTCCCTATTTGGGTATATAACCAAGCAAAACCTAGAGTTATCGAGGCTGCAGGTAAAATAAAACTGACACCTGCTACAATCATACCTGGAAAACCTGCATAGATATAGCCAATATGAATAGCCATCTCTGTAGAAGTAGGTCCAGGAATGATATTGCTAACGGATAAAATATCGAGAAATTGCTCCTGAGTTAGCCACTGCCTTCGTTTGACGGTGTCCTCCTCCATCATGGACAGGTGAGCGGCAGGTCCACCAAAGCCCAAAAGTCCCTCGAGAAAAAAAACTCTTGCCAATTCCCTCAAGCGCATGAAACAACAAATATACTAGTTCAAGTCCTCAAGTAATTCATCATCACCTTCAGATAGGGATGTGGCAAAGGACACTGTACCCATTTCCAGTTTTTCCCTTAGTTGACCTTCGACAAAATCTGCAATTGTGGGATTTTCTTCAAAATATTTCAGGGTATTATCACGTCCTTGAGCAATATTCTCGCCATTGTAACTGTACCAAGCGCCTTTACGGGTAATAATACCAACCTGTTCGGCTAGATCCACCATGCACCCCATACGTGAGATTCCTTTTCCAAAAATGATATCAAACTCGGCAAGTCTAAAAGGTGGTGCTACTTTATTTTTGGCTACCTTAACTTTAACCCTGATTCCATACTCGCCTTCATTTCCTTTCTTGAGAGTCTGAATCCTTCTTATATCCAGACGAACCGAGGCATAGAACTTGAGGGCTGTTCCTCCAGTAGTAACTTCTGGGTTGCCATAGGTTACACCTATTTTCTGTCTGAGTTGATTGAGGAAAATGACAGTACAGCCTGATTTGCCAATATTACCAGCAATTTTGCGCAGGGCTTTGCTCATCAGACGGGCCTGGAGTCCAACCTGCACATCGCCCATCTCGCCTTCTATTTCGGCTCTCGGTACCAGAGCGGCCACTGAATCTATCACAATGATATCTACAGTAGCTGATCGCACAAGCTGATCCACTATTTCCAATGCGGATTCGCCACTATCTGGTTGCGCTATTAGAAGATTGTTTATATCTACACCAAGAGCTGCTGAGTAAGTCGGATCTAAAGCGTGTTCAGCGTCTACAAAGGCTGCTACTCCTCCAGCTTTTTGTACTTCTGCTAAAGAATGAAGGGCAAGTGTTGTTTTACCTGAACTCTCGGGACCATAGATTTCAATAATCCTTCCTTTTGGCAATCCTCCGCCTAGAGCTAGATCAAGAGTCAGAGAACCACTGGGTATAGTTTCTACAATCATCTTTGTAGCATCGCCCAGCCGCATTATAGAGCCTTTGCCAAAGCTCTTTTCGATTTGATTGATAACTAGTCCTAATGCTTTGTCTCTATCGGGGGTAGCTGCCATGAATTTTACGTTTAATTATAGTTTTTTTGTTCGGATGCTAGTGTTTTCTGTCAACCTATCAGACTATAGAGATATTAGATATTAACAGTTGTGAAGGGAAGGTAATCGCTACGCCTAAAATTAGAATTAAGTAGAAAATCCAACAGTCCAATTGTACAACAAAAAGTAAAAATAGCGATGATCAATCAAACAATAGACAAGATTATGACTGTCAATCCAAAGACAGTACAGTCCGATACTCCTTTATCACAAGCAATTAAGCTTTTGGTAGATAACAAGATTAGTGGATTGCCAGTAGTCGATAGTGAGGGTAAATTGGTGGGGATTTTGACAGAGGGCGATCTGATGTGGCAAGAAAGTGGACTAGAGGCACCACCTTACATCATGATTTTAGATAGCTTGATCTACTTGCAAAACCCTGCTCGACATGAAAAGGAAGTGCATAAGGTTCTAGGAAAAACTGTTGGTGAAGTCATGAGTGACAAGGTCATTATCATCGTTGCTAATCAGACTGTCAAGGAAGCAGCAATTTTGATGCACGACAAAAAGGTCTCTCGTTTACCTGTAGTTCAAGAAAAAGGAGGAAAATTGATAGGAATCGTCACCCAGAGTGATATTCTACGCACAATGATTGATTAGAAAAAATTTTTTAAAATGGATTTGGTAAATATTCAACAACTTTTGGACTCCACCGACTACGGAGATCGTATGTCTGGCTTAAATTTTCTGCGTGGATTACCTATTGAGGAAGGCTTTAAAATGATTCTACCCCTGCTTGGAGATAACAATGCCAGGGTTCGCTACGCGGCAGTAAGTCAGATGGACGATCTAGGCCAAGTGGATCTGGCAAAATCTTTAGAAGTTTTAAGAGATCTTCTTGCTAATGATGCAGAAGTCGATGTTAAAGCCGCAGCGGCCGATGCTCTAGCTGGTCTAAAATTAACAGAAGCTTATGAGGATCTCTCTAGAGCTTATGAGCAATCTACTGAATGGTTACTACAGTTCAGCATATTAGCAGCCTTGGGCGAGCTGGGAGATCCTAGGAGCTTTGATCTACTAAAAGATGCTTTAGACTCACCCAATGAGCTATATAGAACCGCAGCTATCAGTTCTTTAGGGGAATTGGGCGATCCTCGTGCCATCCCCATGTTGTTGAAATTTGTTGAAGATGAAGACTGGCAAATTCGCCATCGACTAGCCCAATCTCTTGGCAATTTCCAAACCCCAGAAACTAGGATGGCTTTAGAAAAACTTTCGCTCGATTCCTTTGAGCAAGTAGCTTCAGAAGCAAAATATAATTTGCAACGACAGAAGCAATGAGGTCTTGGCGGATTTTTCGTTTCGATTGGAAAAGACTGTGGCAGTTAATCTATCCCTATTTTTTTCAATCTGCGGAAAAATGGATAGCTTGGCTCTTGCTAATCATTGGCAATTTTCTCCTGTTGCTAGCTTCTGCTTTGGGCCCTACCATAGTTGAGCGTTTGGGGCAGATGCTCTCAGCTTTAGCCAAAAGCGATCAACCTCGCTTCTATCAAGCGGTCTCGGATTTTGCCCTTTTTTCTTTGATTTCCTCGATAGCTATTGGCATTGGCTACTACAGCTTGAATTTGCTGCTGGTAAGATGGCGTAGTTGGTTGAGCAAAGAAATCATTGGTCAATATCTAACAGATCGCGCGTATTATAGAGTCAACTCCATATCTGCTCTTGATAATCCTGATGCTCGTATCGCCCAGGGAATAGAAACATTTCTTTCGGGCTTGCTGGGATTAAATACACTGATCCCTATTTTTTCAGGTCGTTCTTTTGTAGCGGCCTCTTACCTCTGGAAGTTTTCGCATCAGCTAACCTTACTTTTGATCTTACTGGGCAGCTTTTCTACTTGGCTTGGTTATCGTTTTTTTTTCAGAACAATGCTGAAGATCAAATATGCCCAAAGCCTCAAAGAAGGCAATTTCAGATCTGGGTTAGTTAAGGTACGAGAAAATGCCGAATCGATAGCTTTCTATCAAGGCGAAAATCAAGAAAGAGGCTATCTCGAAGAGTTTTTAGAAAGGGTATTCCAAAACCGAAATCAGCTACTGCGCTGGCAAAATCTTTACCTTGGCAGTTTTAGTGGTGTTAATGACATTTTGGTGAGTGTTTTGGCTTATACTTTTGCGGGTTGGAAGATCTTGAACTATGGCGCTGAAATAGGCACATTAACCACTGTTGTTTTTAACAGCTCTGTGCTCTATATGCTTTTTTCCATTTTTGGTCAGATTATTGATAATCTAAGTGATACATTCAACGCACTCTTGAGGTTGGAGGAACTCAGAAAGGCGATAGAATTTCCTGGTAAATCGTCTGAAGATCAGATTCACGTAGAAGAAGGACAACAAGAGATCGCAATAGAGAATTTGACCTTGACCCTCCCATACGGGGAAAGAATTCTTTTTGAAAATTTCAATATGAGTGTCAATGCTGGAGAAAGCATTTTATTGCAAGGCAAAAGTGGTGTGGGTAAAAGTTCACTCTTGAGAGCTTTAGCTGGACTTTGGCGCTCAGGAAAAGGAAAAATTATACGTCCTTATCTACAGGATATTTTTTTCATTCCCCAAAAGCCCTATATGAGTTTTGGTACATTATCCCAGCAATTGCTCTATCCTGAGGTAGATAGAGGGCAAATTAGTCACTCAGAATTAGAGGCCGCTTTGGTTGCTGTCAACTTAGCACAATTGCCCGGGAGATTTGGTGGTTTTGAATGTGAGCACGACTGGAACAAGATGCTCTCTCCAGGCGAACAACAACGTTTGGCTTTTGCCAGAATCCTTTTGGCGTGTGCGCAGTTTGTTGTCTTGGATGAAGCAACTAGCGCTCTAGATGGTGAAAATACAAGGATTATTTATAAGGCAATAGCTGATGGTAAACGAACAATCATAAGTGTTGGACATAGTTCTTCTCTGGTTGAATTACATGATCGTCTTGTACAAATTCCTCCAGAGCAATGAAAAAAAATGATTTTCGGCTCTCACTCTGGCAAACTTGGCAGGTTATTAAACCCTATTGGTTATCGAGATCATCTCCCCTGGGTTGGCTAATTTTGCTTTCGGTGCTACTTTTGACCTCAATTGGAGCTGTTTTTCAAGTTACTTTAGCTCAAATCAGTGGTGAAATCATCAACGCACTGACTGAGCACAATAGAGAGCGCTCAATCAGACAGGGTACTTTGTATTTGGCAGGACAGATTATCGCTCTTTTGATGAGTAGTGCCAGCTCCTATCTACGTCTATATTTGCAAAACATTTGGCGCAGATGGCTCAGTGATGAATATATCAAGAAATATCTCAGCGATAGGGGTTATTTCAGAATACAGAACAAAATTGACAATCCAGATCAACGTATCCAGGAAGATATTGATTCGCTAACTGACGGCTCACTCAATACAATTGATACATTACTAGGTAGTATTTCAGGTTTAATAGCTGCCAGCATAGCTCTGCAGAAAGTTTCACCTGCTTTGTTATTGGGAATATTAGCTTATGCTCTAGTAAGTACCTTGATATCCTATGGTTTATTTGGCCGGATTTTAAAGGAACTGACATTTCTTCAACTCAAAAAAGAAGCAGATTTTCGCTTTAGTTTGATTAGGCTTGGTAATTATGCTGAATCTATTGCTTTTTACCAGGGAGAACCGCAGGAACAACAGCAGATCAGCCAAAGGTTAGATAGGGCGATAGAGAATGAAAAACAAGTAGTACTCTGGCAGTATGGATACCAGCCATCTTTTCAGGACTTAGCTGATAGATTGCCTTTTTTCCTAACAATGTTGATGCTGGCTCCAAGAGTTTTCAGTAAACATATCAAAATTGGAATTCTCCAGCAAAGTAGAGAAAATGTTTTTACCGTGTATCAGAGTTTTTCTGCTGGATTTAATCAGGTAACTAACCTAACCTCTCTGGCTGCAGCAGGCGAGCGCATCTATGCTCTCAGCAATGAACTCAAAATCTTCTCTGATATACCAGGAGAAGGTATAAGAACGGTGGATGTTATAAGAGATGGAGGATTTAAAATTCAACATCTTACCCTTCTTACTCCCGACAAGAAGCGTACTCTCATTAGTGATCTTTGTCTGTCTCTTTCAAAGCAAGATAGATTATTGATTTTAGGAGAAAGCGGCACTGGCAAGAGTTCGCTGCTGAGAGTACTGGCCGGATTGTGGCAAACTGGTACTGGTTCATTACAATTGCCTCAATATGGTTCTTGTTTCTTTTTGCCCCAAAAGCCTTATCTAGTTGGTGGCACAATTTTGGAGGAACTCAAATATCCCAAAGACAACCAGACATTAACCCAAAAGGAACTTGAAAAGATTTTAGAAAAAGTTAAATTGGCAGATCTTCTAGAGTGGATAGGTCAAAAACAAAACCTGGGATCGATTCTCTCAATTGGAGAACAGCAGAGACTTGCTTTTGCCCGTCTTTTTTTATCAGAGGCTGACTATATTTTTTTAGATGAGGCTACAAGTGCCTTGGATCAAGAAACAGAAGACTATCTCTATAATCAATTGATAGAAAGTAAAGCTACATTAATTAGTGTGAGTCATCGTTCCAATTTGATTAAATATCACAATAAGATCTTGCGTTTAAATTGTGATCAAACCTGGCAACTAGAAATATGCCAGATTAAATGAGATCATCATGGACTTTTATGGACTTTTTCAGTGATTCTTTACATGTAGATTGTTGTATCTTTTGATGACTTCTCTAGTTTCCCTATTTCAGACCTGAATCATTAGACTATTTCTTAGAGATGCGTCTCGAGACTCGGTTGATAGTGGACAGAGGATGCCTTATTCTCCAGACTTGAAAATTATCTAAGATAGGCCGAGTGCCAGGAATCTTGACCCAATCATCACATAAAATATCTTTAATGGGATTGGGCACACCAGGACGATTCCAATATTTAGGTGATACTACAACAGCTTCATGATGTGAATTGAGCCAAGCTCCCCACCAAGCAAAGGTTGAATTAGTAATAACATTAGCTCTACATTGGGTCATTAAGTACATTTGCTGAAAAGCATTCAGGTTATCTATAAAAATCATTTTATAATCCCGAAGTGGATAAAAAAAATCCCTGGCAAGATCTGGACGATCTGCAAAAACTAAAATATAACCTTTAGGTTTAATTACGCTTAAAGATTTTTGATAATAACTAATTGGATAAAGTGGTAAGTATTCTCTTATATTATTGTAATCAGTATCAATGCGGAGCGAAAAACTTACACAATCACTTAATAAGATATCACCGTAGAGTTTTTTGACCTCAGTTATAATCTCCTCCTTAAAGGTGTACCAATTGCGGACAGCCTGTTTATCTGGGTAATATTTTTCCGATTGAAAATATCCTTGTATCTCAGTGTGTTCAGCGATAGATAGTGCTTCTGGTAAAAAACCTGCCTCTGGCTTAGAATCGAAATAATGAATAATTCCAGATGTTGTACTGACTCTTTCACCTTCATCTTCAAGGTAAAAAATATCATCTCCATCCCATTTAGGACAAAAAAATTGAGTTTTTAATCTCTGTGCCGTTACTCTAAGAAATGCATATTGAAATAATTGATTTCCAAGTCTGCCATAGTTGCCCAACTTTGTGAAAGAAATCATCTGAATTTAGCCTTTTTAATCTGAGTAAAATGATTATTTTTTTATTTCCAAGTCGCACATATATAACAATTGTCGAATCTTTAGTTGATTACTAAGATTAATTTACAATTAGTTGAGATACTTAGACATATACAGTTATTTTAACACAAATTACTCAGTATGGAACTAAAATTATAGAAAAGAGTTGTAAGGATTTCGGGAAAAGGATTTGATAGAAAATTATCAAATATCAAACAAACTATTACGTATATAAACCAACATACTCTATTACGAGATAAATTAAAATCCTAACTAAAATGGCAGGGTGCTAGACTGACTTGCTTGTACTGTTCTTAATTTACTTGATCAGGATTAGTGTATTTAATTCAGTTTAATAGTCGCAGCTTTTGATAACGAAGCTCTTAAAAAGTTATGCTAAAAAAGATTGCTCGGAACAATCTATCAAGCAATAGCTTTAGAGTTTTTCGGTTAAGTCTTTATCCAGAAAAGTGCTCTAATTTTTCATCAGAATAAACTTGTCTTGATATTTCTTAAAAAAGCTAAGATCGGTCTGAAAATTTTTACTTTGTCAAACCATTTTAGTTCGTGTACATCACTCCTTGATGAGCGCTGCGAACCTAAGTTAGGACAACTTATTAATGTTAATATCTTTGGATTATTAGCCCTAAAAAAAGAATAGGCTCCGTCTAAGTGCATTGGTCCTCCTAAAGGGTCAGCTGGCGCTCTTTCTTGCAAAGAATCCATAAAACTTATTAAAGGATTAAAAACGGTACTATTTATACCATAAAAATGTGATGTTTGTATTCCTTTGGCAGCTGGGTAAGATTGTAGTTGACAAAAAGTATCCCCGGATAAATTTTCAATATGCCCAAAATAAACAAATCCCCAATCACTACATTGAAGTTGATTCATTAATCTATCCTGCACGTCTAAAAACTTTTCGGAAATCATTAAATCGTCTTCTATCACTAATATATTAGAAAGCCCTTTTTCTTGGGCAATTTTTAATATTTCGAGATGACTCAAAAAACAACCTCTGGTTCCAGAGGTTTCAAATCCCTTAGCTTCTGTTGGCTTAACGGCCGAAAATAATTCAACCTTTCCTGGAGTGAGATAAATATTTATTTTTTCTAACTCTTTAACAATTTGATCACGTCTATCTTTTCTTTCAATTAAATTGACTATATATATAGAATCAAAAAAATCTTGAATTTTCATCTTTAGATCTATTTCCTCCTGTTAGAACTTGGACACATAGCTTGATTATTAACCATTCTATTATAGTAACTTCTAAGGCGATCAATGTAATCTATCAGTTCCATTTTCTCTTGGTGGTTTACGATTGCTTTTAAGCTCTCCAAATCTATTTACAGATATTATCATCTTACTTATACCTAGCTCCTGTAATAATATAAATATTAATTATAGTTGCCCATATAAACTTCAAAAACAGCTAATATACAACTAAGACATGATATAATTTCTTATTGATTTTAAGAAGAGTTTTTGCCAAATGAAAAATACCAAACGTGCTTTGATTACGGGTATCACTGGACAGGATGGTTCGTATCTAAGTGAGTTGCTATTAGAAAAAGGTTATGAAGTGCATGGAATTATCAGGCGAACTTCAACATTTAATACTGATCGCATTGATCACATTTATCAAGACCCACATCAAAGTGAAGCCAAACTATTTTTACACTATGGGGATTTAACTGACGGCACAACACTCGGAAGATTAATAGAGCAGATTAAACCCTCAGAAATCTATAATTTGGGCGCTCAGTCCCACGTCAGGGTCAGTTTTGACTCACCTGAATATACCGTGGATACTGTCGGGATGGGTACATTGCGACTATTGGAAGCCGTGCGAGACTATCAACAAAGAACAGGGCACCAAGTGCGTTTCTATCAAGCTGGTTCTTCGGAAATGTTCGGTTTAGTGCAAGAAGTACCACAAAATGAAACCACTCCATTTTATCCTCGCAGTCCATATGCTTGTGCTAAAGTTTATGCTCATTGGCAAACTATAAACTACAGAGAATCATATAATCTTTTTGCTTGTAATGGTATTTTATTTAATCATGAATCGCCTCGTCGTGGAGAGACTTTTGTTACTCGGAAAATAACCCGTGCATTAGCTAACATCTTGGCAGGAAATCAAAGTAAGATCTATTTAGGTAATCTGGATTCTAAGCGGGACTGGGGCTATGCTAAAGACTATGTAAAAGCTATGTGGTTAATGCTTCAACAAGAAGAACCTGATGATTATGTTGTAGCTACAGGAGAAACATATTCAGTCAAAGAGTTTTTAAAAACCGCCTTTGATTATATCAATCTAGATTGGCAAGAGTATGTAGTATTTGATAGTCGTTATTTACGTCCGACGGAAGTGGATTTGTTGATTGGTGATCCCAGTAAAGCTAAAAGAAAATTAGATTGGGAACCATCGGTAAGCTTCAAAGAACTAGTGCATCTAATGATAGATGCCGATTTAGACGCATTAGGGATAAAATCTCCAAAAAAAGGGACAGATAATAGGCAGGACAATGCTTTTATACGCCGGAAAACAAGTAATCACACTATAGACTAAACCAAAACATCCAGAAAAAATGTTAGAACTAAGCAACAAGAAAATTCTAGTAACAGGTGGGGCGGGTTTTTTGGGTAAACAGGTTGTTTCTCAGCTTGTTTTTGCAGGTGCCAACCCCGTTAATATAGCAGTACCACGCTCCCGTGTCTGTGATTTGCGAATATTGGAAAAATGCCAAGAGTCCGTGCAAGGGCAAGATATAGTAATTCACTTAGCCGCTCATGTAGGTGGGATAGGACTCAATAGGGAGAAGCCTGCTGAATTATTCTACGATAATTTAATTATGGGAGTGCAGCTGATTGAAGCAGCATATCAAGCAGGGGTAGAAAAGTTTGTCTGTGTAGGGACAATCTGCGCCTATCCAAAGTTTACTCCTGTTCCATTTCGAGAGAATGATCTTTGGAATGGCTACCCTGAAGAAACCAATGCCCCTTATGGTATAGCCAAGAAGGCTCTTCTAGTTCAGTTGCAGTCCTATCGCCAACAATATGGTTTTAATGGCATTTATTTACTACCAGTCAATCTCTATGGACCAGAAGATAACTTTGATCCGCGAAGTTCTCATGTTATTCCAGCTTTAATCCACAAGATCCACCAAGCGCAACAACAAGGAGAGAAACAGCTAGCAGTTTGGGGAGATGGAAGCCCAACCCGTGAGTTTATCTATTCAACTGATGCAGCAATGGGTATTGTTATGGCGACGCAAGCTTATGATTCTCCTGAGCCTGTGAACCTGGGTACAAATACAGAAATCTCTATCAAGGATTTAGTCAATCTGATAAGTGAAATTATGGACTTTAGAGGCGAAATAGTCTGGCAGGTAGAACAGCCAAACGGACAACCAAGACGTTGCCTGGATACTCAACTAGCAGAAAAGTCTTTTGGGTTCTCAGCTCAAACTAAATTGGCAGAAGGTCTCAAAAAAACAGTTCAATGGTATCGCCAGCAAGTGTAGTGCATATAACTAACCTTAGGCTAATTCAATTCGAGAATCATCACCAATAAGAAAGCGTAGTGCCTTCGGTCTTTGTGGGGTGACTTCAACCTTAGCTCTCTGTCCAACTACACTGTCAACTATGCGCTGATGTACTCCACTAACTTGAGCTTGTTGCAGAATAACGCTATGTTCTATATCAGTTTCGAATAGTCTAACACCATCAGCAATACTAGTAAATGGTCCGATGAAACAGTTTTCCAGATAGCAATCTTTGCCAATTATCGCAGGACCTCGAATTGTACTATTGACGATCTTGGAGCCGGCAGCAATTTCTACCCTGCCAATTACCTGGCTATTGGAATCAATATCTCCTTCAAGAGAAATCTCAAGACGCGTATCTAGAATAATACGATTAGCCTCGAGTAAATCATCTTTCTTCCCGGTATCTAGCCACCAACCTTTTAACTGTAGGGCTTCTACTGGTTTTTGAATATCGATCAGGTGTTGAATTGCATCAGTTATCTCCAACTCACCCCGGGGAGAAGGTTGAATCGATTCGATAGCATGATGTATGGCGGTAGAGAAAAAGTAAACGCCAACTAAAGCCAAATTGGAAGGAGGAACTTTTGGTTTTTCCACCAATTGCAAAACCCTGCCTTGTTCATCTATTTTGGCTACACCAAAAGCAGAAGGATTAGAAACCTTTCTCAAGAGAATCAAAGCATCTAGATTCTGATTTTTAAAAGCAGTAAAAAAAGGTTTGAGATTATCTTCGATCAGGTTATCACCCAGATACATAATAAAGTCAGAATCACCCAGAAAAGTTTGAGCAATCTTGACTGCATGAGCCAAGCCGAGGGGTTGATCCTGCAAAATATAGGTTATTCTTGCTCCAAAAATCTGCCCATTTCCGGTTTTTTGTTTAATTTCTTCACCAGTTTCGGGGCTGATAATGATCCCGATTTCAGTTATCCCTGCTTCTACGATAGCCTCAATTCCGTACCAAAGAATCGGTTTATTGGCAACCGGTACTAACTGTTTAGCCCCTGTATATGTCAGAGGTCTTAATCGTGTCCCTTTTCCACCTGAAAGAATCAATGCTTTCATAAAAAATTGAATAAGTTAATTCCTTGATAGCTTGAGATTTTACACTATGATAAACCAAATCTTTACCTTACTATCCATTCTGTCCCATTTTAAACTGTTATCCCCTTTCTGATAGTCATTACTGCATCCTCGGCTTTGACTAGTGGTCTGTCAATGAACTGGAACCAGCCTCATCCATAAAAACTAGATCTTCTGATTGACATTCGTTGGCTTGGAGCGTTTTTTCCCCTAGTAAAATTTAGACGACTTAGAGTGCGACTGAGAGTTGAACAACTATAGATCAAGCAGATCAAGCAAATCAAACAAATCAAACAACAAAGATTAGAAATCAATGTAAGGATGACAGATAGTTATTTGGTTTTTCTGAAATTAGAGAAGACAGAATAAATAGATAGTTCCTGATTATGATTCGGTTTCCACTCAACCAAGAAAAGATCATTCCGTAAAGATGCCTCAAGCATCAATGCTGGTGATTATACCTAGGATGAAGCGCAAACCATTTATTAACTTTAAATATCTAAACTCATAGAGGCGATTACAATGAAAACCATTAGTTCTTTTGTCTGGTCAGACCTAATTATATTAGGTTTGTTAGCTCTATTAGGTATTAAGATTGCGAATCAGTGGGAAAAGATGGTGGTTTTGCGTTTAGGAAGATTCCTTGCTCTCAAAGGGCCTGGACTTTTTTTCATTATTCCTTTCATCGACACGATACCTTATCGGATTGATACACGAGTGATCACGACTTCTTTCTAGGCGGAAAAGACTCTTACCAAGGATACAGTTCCAGTTGATGTGAATGCAGTTTTGTTTTGGAAAGTTGTCGATCCCAAGAAGGCAGCTCTAGATGTAGCGGACTATAAAAGTGCAATCAATTGGGGAGCCCAAACGGCTCTGCGTGATGTTATCGGCAAGACTCTACTCTGTGACATGCTAGAAGGCAGAGACAAAATCAATAAGGATTTGCAAAAAATCATTGACGAGCGCACCGAGGCATGGGGAATAAATGTTATCTCGGTAGAAGTTAAGGATGTTTTGATTCCCTCTGCTTTAGAGGATGCAATACCAATGCAGGCTCAAGCAGAAAGAGAACGCCACAATTGTCATTGTACCCAGCTCGGTCGTCAATACGATGGGAATTAGGGGGTATTGCTGGGATGACAGCCTTAACTATGGGAATAGGCCAGGAAAACGCGCAGAAGAAAGAAATCGAGAACGGAAAACAAGATGGTTTGGTAGTGAAAGAGTAGAAAAGTTCTAGCGCGCGTAAACCCTTTAAGAAATAATCATCATGAAAACCATTGCTAATGCTCCCAAATCTCCCGAATCGAAGCCTAATGATAAAGATAAACTCAAATCTCTGCCCATGCCAGAACTGTTGAAAAAACTGGGGTCGTCGCTCGATGGACTCAGTCAATCCGAGGCTCAGAAACGACTGACTCAATATGGGCCTAACGAGATCGAAGAAAAGAAGACTAATCCATTTCTGAAATTTCTCACCTATTTTTGGGGTCCTATTCCCTGGATGATTGAGGTGGCTGTAGTTCTCTCAGGACTAGTTGGACATTGGCCAGATTTTTTTATTATTCTCCTTTTACTATTTACTAACGCTGTGGTGGGATTCTGGGAAGAGCACCAAGCAGGCAACGCCATTGCAGCCCTAAAGGCCAAGCTGGCGATCAAGGCTCAGGTAAAACGGGATGGGAAGTGGACCAATCCATCCGCGCGTGATTTAGTACCTGGTGACGTTGTACGCTTGCGACTGGGCGACATTGTACCAGCAGATGCACGCTTGCTAGACGGTGAAGAGGTGGAGGTGGATCAGTCCGCGCTGACGGGAGAATCCTTGCCTGCCACACGCAAGTCTGGTGAAGCTGTGTTTTCGGGGTCGATCATTCGTCGGGGTGAAATCTGCGCCATAGTCTATGGAACCGGTAAAAACACCTATTTCGGCAAGACAACGCAACTAGTGCAGGGGGCAGAGACTGTTAGCCACTTTCAACGCGCTGTATTAAATATTGGTAATTATCTGATCATTCTTGCTGTGGTTCTGGTGACGGTAATTATTATAGTGGCGCTCTTGCGTCATGATCCTATCCTAACCACGCTACAGTTCGCCTTGGTTTTGACAGTAGCCGCCATTCCCGTAGCAATGCCGACAGTGCTATCTGTCACAATGGCAGTCGGCGCGCGTAAGCTAGCCAAAAAACAGGCAATTGTCAGCAGGTTGGTGGCCATTGAAGAATTAGCGGGTGTGGATATACTTTGCGCGGACAAGACCGGTACCCTAACCCAAAATAAACTGACACTGGGCGATCCTTTCAGTGTGAATAATATCCCAGATGAACAAGTAATCCTCAATGCTGCGCTAGCATCACGAGCAGAAGATAATGACAATATCGACCAAGCCGTTTTAGGTGGATTGAAAAACAATAAAGATTTACAGGATTATCAGGTAGTTCATTTCCAGCCATTTGATCCAGTCCACAAACGCACCGAAGCGACCGTTAAGGATAAAGACCAAAAGCAATTCAAAGTAACCAAAGGGGCGCCGCAAGTGATTTTGGAATTGTCGAACAATGCCGAGGATGTAAAATCTGCAGTCGATAAAGCAGTAAATGAATTTGCCAAACGTGGGTTTCGTTCCTTGGGCGTAGCACGAGCTGATAATCAAGACCAATGGCAGTTTCTTGGGGTATTGCCTCTGTTCGATCCACCATGGGATGATGCCAAGGCAACCATAGCGACTGCTCGCAATATGGGTGTAAAAATCAAGATGGTAACCGGTGATGCACTTGCCATTGCTCAGGAAACTGCCAAGAAGCTAGGTATGAGTACTAATATTTTAGATGCCAGCAGACTAGGCGACGAAAAACAACAAGAAACAGATCAGGTGGTGGAGTCCATTGAGAAGTCCGACGGTTTCGCCCAAGTGTTCCCTGAACACAAGTTCAAAATTATAGATGCTCTGCAAAAACGTGGTCATATTGTTGGCATGACAGGGGATGGGGTCAATGATGCTCCCGCACTAAAAAAAGCTGACTGCGGTATCGCTGTTTCAGATGCAACGGACGCGGCGCGCGCTGCGGCATCTATTGTACTGCTGCAACCTGGACTGTCAGTGATTATTGATGCGATTAAGGAGAGCCGCCGCATTTTCCAGCGGATGAACAGCTACGCAATCTACCGTATCGCTGAAACTTTGCGTGTGCTGTTGTTCATGACCCTGTCGATTCTGGTATTTAACTTTTATCCTGTGACTGCAGTGATGATTGTGATGCTGGCATTGCTCAATGACGGCGCCATCTTGTCTATTGCCTACGACAAAGTTCATTACAAGGCTCAGCCTGAAGCTTGGGAGATGCCTATGGTGTTGGGAATCTCTAGTATTTTGGGTGTGATCGGGGTTGTCTCAGCCTTCGGGTTGTTTTATCTTGGTGAGCGCGTATTTCATATTGACCGTGCACATATCCAGACACTAATGTATTTAAAGCTTTCTGTTGCTGGACATTTAACCATCTTTCTTGCACGCACACGCGGCCCGTTCTGGTCTATACGCCCTGCGCGGATTTTATTGGTTGCAGTAGTCGGCACGCAAATTATAGCAACTTTGATAGCAGTATATGGACTATTTATGACTCCCCTTGGTTGGGGTTGGGCATTGTTTGTTTGGGGCTATGCGCTGGCTTGGTTCCTGGTGAATGACTGTATGAAATTGCTCGCTTATAGGATTTTGTTTCCGCTTAAGAAGTCCTTACAGTCAACAAAAGCTAGTTCTCAAACTTGATTTGATTTCCAAAGGATAATTAAGACACACTATCTGTCAAAAAGTATCTTTTAATACAATCAGAGAGGCTATATAGATGTTAAATCAATTAAACTTATCTTTGTGATTCTTTTTAGTGAAATTAGTAAAAAAAATGGGGATTGAATATGTCTAATGGATTGAATCGTCGTAAATTTTTATTATACGGTTCTGCTGCCTGTGGAACGGCTATTCTGATTAACGCCTGCTCTAAAAACGCACCTGAGCCAGCGCCAAGTGCCTCTCCCTCTGCAGCAGTTGGTGGTGGTAGTGGTGAGACTATCAAGGTGGGCATACTCCATTCACTAAGTGGCACCATGGCTATCAGTGAAAAAAGTGTTGTAGATGCCGAGAAACTTGCAATTGACGAAATCAACAAAGCTGGTGGAGTATTAGGCAAGCAGATTGAAGCCGTTGTGGAAGATGGTGCATCTGACTGGCCCACTTTTGCCGAAAAAACCAAAAAATTAATTGATGAGGATAAGGTAGCTACGATCTTTGGCTGTTGGACCTCTGCTAGTCGTAAAGCTATTCTGCCTGTAGTGGAAGAAAAGAAATTTATGCTCTGGTACCCTGTTCAGTACGAAGGACAGGAATGTTCACAAAATATCTTCTACACTGGCGCTGCCCCTAATCAGCAGATTGAACCAGCAGTAAAATGGCTCCTTCAGAAAAAAGGAAAAGACTTCTATCTAGTCGGTTCTGATTATGTATTTCCCAGAACAGCCAATACGATCATTAAAGCCCAGCTAAAACAAGAAGGTGGCAAACTCGCTGGTGAAGACTATCTTCCCTTGGGGAACACCGAAGTTACACCTATTATCACCAAGATCAAGAAAGCACTGCCCAACGGTGGTGTAATATTCAATACCCTTAATGGTGACAGTAACGTAGCTTTCTTTAAACAACTTCAAGGTGCTGGACTTGGACCTGATAAGTATCCCGTAATGTCAGTCAGCGTGGCTGAAGAGGAAGTTAAAGCCATAGGACCAACTTACCTCAAGGGTCACTATGCTTCCTGGAACTATTTCCAAACAGTTAACACCCCCGCCAACAAGAAATTTGTGGCCGCTTTCAAAGCCAAATATGGCGCTGAGAGGGTAACTAATGACCCAATGGAAGCTGCTTATATTGCTGTTTATCTTTGGAAACAAGCTGTAGAGAAGGCTAAAACCTATACAGATCTACCGGCTGTTAGAGAAGCTGCTCTAGGACAGAGCTTCGATGCTCCCGAAGGAACAGTGACCATGGAGAAAAGCCATCACTTGTCCAAATACGTTCGAATTGGAGAGATAATGGCTGATGGTATGTTCAAGATTGTCTTTGAATCAGCCAAGGCAGTAGCGCCTTTACCTTGGAACCAATATGTTGCAGAAACCAAAGGCTATGCCTGCGATTGGTCCAAAGGTGGTAAAGGAGGCAAGTATAAGATCTAGTCCAATAGCCACATAGGCGAAGTCAGTAAAAACAAAGTTCCCCTGCCCACGCTCTCGGATAGTGTGGGTATTTCTATACCAATAATCCCAGCTTTCTTGAGGATTAGTTTATTGTGTACATAACCCCAGACCATTTGCTCGGCCCAGTCAGTTAAATTGGGCTGATGTCCCACCAAGGCCAGGCTATCGAATTCAATAGATTTAAATTCTTCCAGCCATTGAGTAAGTTTTCCTTCCGGCGAGAGATGGGCACATTCTTCAGCTCGATCGGCTAAATTAGCTAAAATTCTGGCACTTTGCTTGGCCCTCAATAAAGGACTAAACAACATTAAATCAAACCGGACTCCCTGCTGAGATAAACGATCTGCTACTTTTTGGGTTTTGAGAATTCCCTTCTCACTCAAGGGTCTTATTTTGTCGTCATCCCCATCTTTAGCAATACCATGACGGATAAAATAAATTGTTTTCATCTTAATCATCCATTTGCCAAGGTTGTGTAATGTTATCCTCATCCAGTATATTTTTAGGACGAAGTACCAGTAAAAGTCTTCCCAGTAAGGGAAAAGATGGACTCTCGGCATGCCAGGCTATTTGTAATTTGTCCTCTTTCTCGAATAGAAAATAGCTCTTGTCTTCCCACTGCTTAGAGGATCTATCCACCACAAGTAGAACTGGTTCGCTCTTGAGGGAGGAACTTTGAGGCAAATCCTGAGAATTGAACAGTAAAGCAACCGGATCACCTGCCTTTATGATTACCGACCAACCAGGCAGAGATACAAAATTACCATAATTTACTATTTCCACAATGCCAAATGGATCTTGTTTGGCCGGAACAGAGGCAAGCGCAAATTCTTTACTGTTTACTTGCATAGAAACCAAGACAGGCACTATCCGGGCCATCTGTTCTTCTTGTTCTAGTCTATAGATTGGCAACAGAGGAGCAGATTTGGTTGCATCAACGGAGAAATCTATCAATAATTTTTCTAGTAGTTGCCTGGCGCAAACAGATTGAGCAAATCTTAGTCCCTTGGCAATCAAGCGCGAGCGCTCCTGGAGATCTTTTTTTTGTCTTGCTCTTTTCCAACATAGATGAGCAACAGCATCTCCTGGCGTTTTGGTAAAGCCTTCGGGTATCTGAGAAATCAGGCAAAACTCGTGAAAAGCTTTAGCCAAATCATGAGTCTCATCTATTTCCAAAGATTTCTCTTTAGCAACTTCTGCTGCAGCTAGGCGATTTTCTTGGTTAAGGATTCTCAATTCATGGAGAATGTCGCTCTTGGGCCCTTGGTAATACTTGAGAAGATCTTCTGGGGCTTGGTATTTCTCCAGGCTCTCATAAACCGCGCTTGCGACGATAATTAAATTCTGTTGACTGGCCTGAAAACCGGTTTCTTCAAAAATTTGCCCGGCATTGTAGCCAGCTTTTTGTAATATTTTGCAAGATTTACCCCAGTCTACCCAAGTTCCCTCCTTATGTAGCAGAGATCTGAGTAGTTTACTGATTTCCTCTTGGGATAAAGTACTAGGTTCTATCATGCTTTAACACCTCGCAATTGCATAGTTAAATGAATCAGTTCCGGTTGAATTAATTTTTCCATTGCCAATCTGACTGCGCCGGTTGACCCTGGCAGAGAGAAGACCAGTTTTCCAGCATAGGTTCCAGCTATTACCCTAGAAGCTATTGCCCTAGAGCCTATTTCCTGATAACTCAAATAACGAAACAACTCCCCAAAACCCGGTAAAATTTTCTCCAGCTTAGCTTGCAAGACATCATATGTGCTATCTCTAGGCGCAATTCCTGTGCCTCCATTGAAAATCAGGATATCTACAGTAGAAGTGTCCACCAAGATATTCTCGATCTGCCAAGGATCGTCAGAGATGATCTCGTAGCGTGCAATTGTATGCTGCATTTTTTGCAAAGTTTCTACCAGATATGCGCCACTGTAATCGTTATCTTTGCTTCTCGTATCGCTGATTGTGACCACTGCACAGTTCAAAGATATTTTTATTGTATCGGCATGTGGTTGTATCATATGGAGAAATTCGACAGTCATATACTATATCATAAAGGTTATTGACAACCCTAGTAATCAATAAAAATGATCGTTATCAGAGATTCCCATTCAAGAGGTAGAACAAGCTTAGATTGGCTAAATAGTCAACACACCTTCTCCTTTGGCGACTACTATGATCAAAGACATATGGGCTTTAGAAATCTTAGAGTAATCAATGAGGATTTTATTGAACCGAGCAAAGGTTTCCCCTCCCATAGACACCAAGATATGGAAATTATCACCTATGTTTTCAAGGGTGCTGTTGAACACCAGGACAGCCTGGGAAACCGCGCTTTGATCCAAGAAGAAGAGATTCAATGCATGAGTGCTGGAACTGGTATAGTGCATAGTGAGTGCAATCACTCCGGGGTAGATATTCTCCATTTGCTGCAAATTTGGATTTTGCCCAATCAATTTGGGCTAATTCCGAGTTATCAGCAGCGCAGTGCCAATTTTGCAAAAGACTACAATAGACTGAATTTATTGGTTTCACCGAGCGGTGAAGATGGTTCATTGTCCATTCACCAGGATATCAAGCTATATGCTGGGCATCTAGAGCCCTCGGTAGAGATCGAATTTGCAATCCTCTCTGGTAGAAACGCGTGGTTGCAGATGATCACTGGCAATCTATTACTCAATGGAAGTGCCTTAAAAATTGGCGATGGTGCGGCTATATCCCAAGAATCCAACTTATTGATTCAAGCACAAGAGCAACAAGCAGAATTTTTATTATTTGATCTCAACTGACAATATGCAAAAAATATACGAAGGCAAAGCTAAAATACTTTATCAAAGTGAAGATCCAAATGTTTTCTTAACCTATTTTAAAGACGATGCCACCGCTTTTAATGCTCAAAAAAAGGGGCAAATTGAAGGAAAAGGTGAAATTAATTGCACAATCACCACTGCTCTCTATAGATGGCTAGAAAGCAAGGGGGTTTCAACCCATTTGATTGAACGAATATCACCCAATCAAATAACTGTTCAAGCAGTCGAAATTATCCCTATTGAAGTAGTAGTTAGAAATATAGCAGCTGGCAGTCTCTGCAGGCAAACTGAACTAGATGAGGGAACTGTCTTACCCGAACCACTGGTTGATTTTTACTTAAAAAATGATGCTTTAGGGGATCCTCTCCTGACTACTGAAAGAATCAGGATATTAAATATAGCCAGTCAAGAACAAATAACGCAGATAACTGAGCTGGCAAAAAAAGTGAATTACCTTTTGCAGGAGTTTTTCTTATCTTGTGAGATAATTCTGGTTGACTTTAAGCTCGAATTTGGACTCAATCATCAGGGAAAAATTCTCCTGGCAGATGAAATAAGCCCAGATACTTGCCGCCTTTGGGATAAAAAACAAAGTGATCCAATGAGTAGAATCCTGGATAAGGATCGCTTCCGCAGAGATTTAGGGGGTGTAGAATCAGCTTATGGAGAGGTTCAAAAAAGAGTACTTTCTAGGGTTGACAGTTTGTAAACAGGAACAATATGCTCAAAGTTCATGCCAATATAGTCACTAATATATGTTATGAGTATTTAAAAAGAAACGAGTTTTATAAAGCTATGACGCTTCAATTGGGTTGGTGGAAGTGCTAAATCAGATACGAATACTCCGTTTATCTTCTTTTCTCGTTTTAGCACTTACTGCTGTGACGACACTAAGTCTTTTTTCCAGTGCGGTTAGAGCTGCCACTCAAGAGGTTTCGCCTGAAGAAAGAATCAAGCAAAGGCTCTTTGTTCTAGACGGGGATATTTTAGTTCAGTTGCCCAGCCCCGTCCAGGCAAATCCGGTTCAACCTACATCTTCTCCTCAAAAGCTCACCCTGCCAGGGTCATCTTCCCCTGCCAATCCCACCGCTTTACCTCAAACAAAGCCATCTAGTGAGCCATCCCCTACTCCCACTGGTTCAAATCAACCCCTACCATCTATTGTTCCATCTCCTCAATTACAGAGTCCCGAAGCAGAACCAAGAGTCCTAGTTTCAGAGGTTTTACTTACAGGGGTAGATGGTGAACTCAAGGACTTGGTTTATCGAACTATTCAGACAGTCCCTGGAAGAACGGCCACACGATCCCAGCTCAAGCAGGATGTCACCGCCATATACAATACTGGCTACTTCAGCAACATCAAGGTTACTCCTGTTGATACTCCTTTGGGTGTCAAGATTATCTTCGATCTCCAACCCAACCCAATTCTCAAGGAGGTTAAGCTCAAGGTAGTACCAGAGAGTGATGCCAAACAAATCCTGCCACCAGCATTACTTAGTAATACATTTAATGAACAATATGGCAAAACTCTCAATTGGAAGGATTTCCAAGAGGGAATCAAGAAAATCAATCAATGGTATTCCAAGAATGGTTATGAGCTGGCTCAGATAATCGGTTCACCTAAGGTTTCCGAAGATGGGACTGTTACCTTGGTAGTATCTCAGGGAATAATCGAGAGTATCCAGGTGAAATTCTTCACCAAGAAGGAAGAACCACTCAAAGGTGGCAAGACTAGGGATTTTATTATTACTAGAGAAATGGAGCTAAAGTCTGGTGACCTTTTCAACCGCAAGATAGCCCAACAGGATCTCCAAAGAATATATGGCTTGGGTATTTTTGAAGATGTCAAGCTGGGATTTGCTCCCGGTAAAGATCCACGCAAAGTAATTATCAGCGTCAATGTTGTAGAAGGGAAAGCCGGCTCAATCGGCGCAGGGGCAGGTTTTAGCTCTGAGGCAGGTGTATTTGGTACTCTCAGCTATCAAGAGCAAAATGTAGGAGGTAATAATCAAACAATAGGACTAGAATTTCAGGGCAGTTTTCAACAATTACTTTTCAATGTCAGCTTTAGTGATCCCTGGATCGCCACTTTGCCCAATCGTATCTCTTATACTGTCAATGCTTTTCGCAGTAATTCTCTTTCTCTGGTTTATACTGGCAACAATTCATCTTTTATCACCCAAAATGGTATAAGTGATCCAGAAATTATCAGAACTGGTTTGGGTCTGAACTTCGGGATTCCCCTAAGCGATAGTGTATTTACCAAACCCGAATGGAGATTAACTGCTGGTTTTAATTTCCAACAAGTGCAGATTCAGGACACTTCAAGAAATATTCAGCCTTTTTCACAACCGCTCAATGGCTATCCAGCGCTTCAGTTTGCAGCGAGTCCTTCTGGGATAGATTATATGTTGGTTTTCACTGTCAGCGCCACTAAAGATGACCGGGACAATCCTCTTCAGCCTACTAGTGGTTCTTCTTTGAGGTTGAGCCTGGATCAGGCGGCGCCAATTACTGAAAATATTTCTTTTAGCCGAATAAGAGCAAATTACAGCTACTATATTCCGATGAAATTAATCAACTTTGATTTTAGTCAAGGACCTCAGGCTCTGGCATTTAATATTCAAGGCGGTGGAATGCTCGGTAGTTTTCCTGGTTACGAAGCCTTTGTTGTCGGGGGGTCTAATTCAGTACGCGGCTACCCCGACGGTGAAGTCGGCAGTGGTCGTTACTATGCCCAAGCTAGTGTAGAGTATCGTTTTCCTGTTTATTCAATTGTTGGGGGAGCACTTTTCTTTGACTATGGTACTACATTGGGATCTATGGGAGATGTTCCCGGTGCCCCTGGTATCGCCAGATTGCTTCCCGGCTCAGGCTATGGATATGGTGTAGGAGTGAGAGTACAATCACCTGTCGGAGCCATAAGGGTGGATTATGGTATTCCTCAACAAGGCGGTGGTCGTATTCAATTCGGTATTGGAGAGAGATTTTAAATGCAAACAAGTCTTGGGCAAGCCTTTGCGCTTTCCGGAATAGGACTGCATCTTGGGATTGAAACTACAGTAACGGTAAAACCTGCTCCTGTTGATATGGATCGTTATTTTGTCAGAGTCGATTTGCCAACTCAACCATCGATAGCAGCTGATATTAATTCAGCTGGACTGACCGTTCTCTCTACTGAATTGTCTGCCAATGGTGCCCAGGTGAGAACTGTGGAACATCTTCTGGCGGCTCTTATTGGTTGTGGAGTTGATAATGTCCGTATTGAAATAGATGGACCAGAAGTTCCTCTGCTTGATGGCTCAGCTCAAATCTGGGTAGAGAATATCCAGAGAGTGGGAATAGTTGAACAGTCCGCAAGGCCAATTGACCCAATTGTGATTACAGAGCCTGTCTGGATTAGAAAAGGAGATGCTTTTGTCGCTGCCCTACCTAATGAAGAAGGTACGCGTTTTACCTATGGAATCGACTTTCCCTATCAAGTGATTGGCAATCAGTGGTACAGCTGGAACGGACAAAAGGATGACTTTGCTCTATTGATTGCTCCAGCGAGAACTTTTGGATTTGCTGACCAGATTGAACATTTACGCAACAATGGAATGATCAAGGGCGGAACTTTAGAAAATGCCCTGATCTGCGATCATGATAAATGGATCAATCCGCCATTAAGATTTGCTGATGAACCAGTACGCCACAAACTCCTGGATTTGTTGGGAGATATTAGCTTGCTTGGTAGATTCCCCAAGGCTCATGTCATTGCTTACAAAGCCAGCCATCAACTACATCTAGAGTTAATTAGAGAGATTTTTAAACAATTGGAGGGTCACTGAACAGGGTATAATCATCAAGACTTACACGCGAGACCTATTTCAATATTATTAATGTCTATTGTCGATAATCAGTTGATTAGTATTAATGTTGGCGAAAGTCCAGAGAAAGAGATTGCTCTAACCATGCCTCTAGATGTTAGGGACATAAGGGAGCTTTTGCCCCATCGCTACCCTTTTGCCTTGGTTGATCGCATAATTGAATATGTTCCTGGACAAAAAGCCGTGGGCATCAAAAATGTAACCATAAATGAGCCATTTTTTTCTGGTCATATTCCCCCGTATCCAATCATGCCTGGTGTGTTGATAGTTGAATCTATGGCCCAGGTTTGTGGAGTTATCCTGACCCTTTTACCAGGAATGCGCGGTCAGTTTTTCGCCTTTGCCGGTATTGACAAGACCCGCTTTCGTCGTCCGGTCGTGCCCGGAGATCAACTAATAATCTCAGTAGAACTGGTCTCATTTAAACTTAACCGTATTGCCAAAATGCAGGGTAAGGGAACAGTAGATGGGCGAGTTGCCGTGGAGGCAGAAATGTTATTCTCACGTTTTGAGTATTAATAATTGACATTCATTGTGACGATATGATAGAGAATGATGCTGACCAATCCAAGTACAGAAGAAGCTCCTAAAAGACCTTTGATTCATCCTACGGCTGTAATCCATCCAAGAGCCCAGCTTCATCCCAGCGTTGCGGTTGGACCCTATTCAGTCATTGGTGAATTTGTCAAAATCAGTGCCGATACTATAATTGGTGCACATGTTGTAATCGAAGGTCCGACAGAGATAGGGATAGGCAATCGTATTTTCCCCGGTGCGGTTATTGGACTTGAACCTCAAGATTTAAAGTATAAAGGTGAGATGACCCAGGTGAAAATTGGGAATTATAATCAAATTAGGGAATTTGTTACCATTAATCAGGCTACCAATGCCAACAAGGTAACCTACATAGGCAACAACAATCTTCTAATGGCCTATGTCCACGTAGCTCACGATTGTGTTATTGAAGATGAAGTAATCATATCCAATTCAGTCTCACTAGCCGGACATATTCACATTGAATCCCAGGCCAAAATCAGTGGTGTCCTAGGAATACATCAGTTTGTACATATCGGTAAACTGGCCATGATCGGAGGAATGACCCGCATTGAAAGGGATGTACCTCCCTATATGATGGTTGAGGGAAATCCTTCTAGGATAAGATCCTTGAACTTGATTGGACTTAAAAGAGCCGGACTGAGCGACGAGGAGATCAAGCAACTTAGAGAAGTTTATCGCTTACTTTATCAATCCTCCAAAACATTTAAAGAAGTTTTAGATGAACTGCAGCCATTTTGCAGTAGCAACCAACACCTTCAGCATCTCCATCAGTTTTTAAATGGTTCAATTTCAGGTGGAAAGCGCCGTGGTCCCATCCCGGCTAAAGTTTAAAACTGATGAGGATTTTAATTAGCACTGGAGAAGTCTCGGGTGACCTGCAAGGTTCGATGTTGATAGCTTCGCTTTACAAGCAAGCAAGTTTACTGGGGCTGAATTTAGAGATCTATGGATTAGGCGGCCAACGGATGAGTCAAGCCGGTGCAAAAATACTGGCCGATACTACTGTAATTTCTTCAATAGGTCTTTGGGAGGCTATTCCCTTTATTTTGCCTACATTTCGTAGTCAGAATATACTAAAAAAATATATTAAAGACTATCCTCCAGATTTGGTAATTCTGATTGACTATGTCGGACCTAATTTGGTCATTGGCAGCTATATCAACCAACATTACCCAGAAATACCAATTTTTTATTATATTGCGCCGCAATCCTGGATTTGGGATCCCCGTCCACAAGATACAAAACGGCTTGTTTCACTCACCGACCATATGCTGGCGATATTCCCCAAGGAAGCGCAGTTTTTTCAAGAGCAGGGATTGAGTGTAAGCTGGGTAGGACATCCTTTGCTAGATCGCATTCAATCAGCGCCATCAAGGGAAAGTGCGCGAGAGTCATTGGAAATTAAAGAAAATGAAATTGTAGTTTCTATTTTTCCTGCTTCACGCAAGCAAGAATTAAAGTACTTACTGCCAGTGATCTCTCAGGCTTGTACCTTGTTGCAGAAACAATCTACAAATATTCGTTTTTTCTTTGCTCTCTCTTTGCTAAGATATCGAGAAAAAATTGAATCAGAGATAGCTAAATATGGGCTAAACGCCATTGCTTTTCAGGGGGACACATTGCAATTGATGGCAGCAAGTGACCTGGCCATTGCCAAATCAGGTACTGTCAATCTCGAGTTGGCTCTTCTCAATATTCCTCAAGTGGTGGTCTACAGACTCAGTCCACTAACCATGTTGATTGCTCGTAAAATTCTAAAGTTCTCTGTTTCTTACCTGGCTCCCTCGAATATTGTCCTCAATCGGGAAATTTCGCCTGAGTTGATTCAGGAAAATGCAACTGCCGAGCGTATTTTCCAAGAATCGTTAGACTTGATTTTTAACCCCGAAAGACGCCAATCAACTTTTGATGGCTATCAGGAAATGCGTAAGGAGCTAGGGGATATTGGAGTCTGCGAGCGCAGTGCTCAAGAGATTTTTGCCCGACTACAGAAAATATATTAAGAAAATGGATCTTTTGCGTTCGTTACCCATAGGACTTTATCTAGAACACCCATTCACCTGGCTGCATCGGCTTGATCCAAGGGTGAAACTGGCCTGGCTATTGAGTTTTCTGCTTTCACCTATTTTGGCTAATTCCTGGTATCGTCTCTGGGTAGTTGCAGTTTTGATTTTGTTGACCTTTGTAGGTAGAATTCCCAAGCGAGTATGGTGGCAACAGCTCGGACTATTACTCCTATTCTGTTTGTTGATCTTTGCTCTTACTTTACTCTTACCCGATGAGATGAGGACATATTCTCAGCCTAGAATTACTCCCGATCTCTCCCTGAATTTGCCTCTAGCGACAGACTATCGCTATAAGTTGCTAGATCTCTCGCTTTTGGGCGATAAGTTTCACTTGAGTTTTACAAGACATTCCCTTTATCTGGCTGTTGGTACCAGTACTTTCTTGTTTACGGCGATATACAGCAGTACTCTTTATCTCCTTACCACTGCTCCCGAAGAAATTACTGCAGGACTCGAAGAACTGCTAGCTCCCTTAGCGCGGCTTAAGATTCCTGTAACTGAGATCACTCTCACACTGACTTTAGCTTTGCGCTTTGTTCCCTTGGTAATGGAAGAAGTCCAGAACTTAATCCGCTCGATCAGAACCAGGGCAATCAACTGGCAAAAATTGGGCTGGAAAAATAGTCTAAAGATATGGTTGATAGTGGTAGAAAGATTGATTGAAAACCTTCTAGTAAGAGCGCAGCAGATTTCCATGGCTATAGATGTAAGAGGATTTACCAGTCCCAATGAACATCGCGTTCTCTGGCATTCTCTTAAGTTAACCAAGGCAGATTGGTTAGTTTTAGCCGCCCTAATTCTTTTTTGGATGATCAGACTCTTTTGGGGAAGAATGTCTTAGCTAATTTCACAGACATTTGTTAATTTTGCTGACTTTGCCTGATAATATTCCTTTAGGTGTTAAAGCAAAGTAAATCCAACGGAACTATTTAGCCTCCAATTAATGAGCAACGAAATTTATCTCAATCATCCCAATTTTGGACTACTTTATCAGGTGTGTCTTTTGGATAATTCCAAAGAACTTTTTACTACGCTTTATGCTCAAAGGCTTTTCTTTGTAGTCTCTTCAAATTCCAATGGAGTTAATTTTGAGCCGGTTAGCCGTTCCGATGGTAGAACAATTGTAGAAGCCCGCATACGATACTTGCGCAAAATCGAAGCTATGGAAGATTTTCGGCAATTGCAACAGATTTATAAACAGACTTTTCAATGAATATTACCGAGCGTGTAGCTAAAATCTATAGTGAGATTCCTGAAAATGTCCGGCTAATTGCGGTAACAAAAGAGGCTGATATAGACAAAATCAGGCAAACTTATCAAAACACTGTAATTAGAGATTATGCGGAAAACAAACTACAGTCTGTTCTTAACAAAAAACCATTATTAAAAGATTTAGATCAAATTCGTTGGCATTTTATTGGTCATCTGCAGGCAAATAAGGCCAAAAAAGTTCTCGAAGAGTTCAAATGGATCCACTCTGTAGATAATTTGGCCCTATTACAGCGGATTGATAGACTAGCTCTAGAAAATAAACTCCCATGTTCTATTTGTTTACAAGTCAAAGCATTACCAGATCCCAATAAATTTGGCTGGACTATAGAAAAGCTGATGGAAGAATTAAAAGAAATTGAAAAGTGCCAGCAATTTATCTCAATCAGGGGCTTGATGACTATATTGCCGCTTGGTCTTACCAGTGAGGAAAAAATTGCCGCATTCAGTACTATCAGGAATCTCGCTAAGTCTATTACCGGCACATCTGGTGTTAATATCGAAGAGCTTTCTATGGGAATGTCCGGAGACTATAGAGAAGCGGTTGCTTGCGGTGCAACCATGATTCGTTTGGGAAGAGCAATTTACTCTGATTGATTAATAAATAACAATCTATACATATTTTTATGTCGACTCCTCATTCTAAATCAGAAAGAAACTGGCAACCAATTATCAAGGCATTGGAAAATATACTCGGAAGCGATGGAGTGATCCGTAAACGAGATGAGCTGCTTACCTACGAGTGTGACGGACTAACTGCTTACCGGCAGAGACCTGCTCTGGCTGTTTTGCCGCGTACTACCGAGCATGTTGCTGCCATTTTAGCGCTCTGCAATGAAAAAGAAATACCCTGGGTTGCCAGAGGTGCCGGAACTGGACTTTCTGGGGGCGCCCTGCCTCTAGAAGATGGGATTTTGGTAGTTACAGTCAGAATGAAAGAGATTTTGGAAGTGGATTTAGAAAACCATACAGTTACCGTACAACCTGGAGTGATCAATAATTGGGTTACCCAGGCAGTAAGTGGTTCTGGTTTTTATTATGCTCCCGATCCTTCTAGTCAGAGTGTTTGCTCAATTGGTGGCAATATAGCCGAGAATTCTGGAGGCGTGCATTGTCTAAAGTATGGAGTTACCACCAATCATGTCTTGGGCTTGAAAATCGTTATTCCGGATGGTTCTATCCTAGATCTCGGTGGATCAATTGCAGAGATGCCGGGCTATGATCTAATGGGTGTTTTTGTGGGCTCGGAAGGAACATTGGGGATCGCCACTGAAATCACCTTGAAGATTCTCAAAATTCCTGATACTATTTGTGTGCTCTTAGCTGATTTCACTTCAGTAGAAGCTGCAGCCCAATCGGTAGCCTCGATCATCGAACAGGGGATCATACCAGCAGGAATGGAAATCATGGATAATCTCAGCATCAATGCTGTAGAGAATGTAGTTAAGACTGGTTGCTATCCCCGCGATGCAGCAGCCATCCTCCTGGTGGAGTTAGATGGGTTAGCTGTGGAAGTAAATGTCAATGAGCAAAAGGTATCTCAAATTTGCCTAAATCACGGTGCAAGATCCATTACAATAGCAACTGACCTTGAAACCCGCCTGAAATTATGGAAAGGACGCAAAGCCGCTTTTGCTGCAGCTGGAAGAATGAGTCCCAACTATTTTGTACAAGATGGTGTTATTCCTCGCACCCAGCTAGCTAACGTACTTACGGAGATTGAGCGTTTAAGTCAGTCCTATGGTTTTGAGATTGCCAATGTATTTCACGCCGGAGATGGCAACCTGCATCCCTTGATCCTTTACGATAACTCTATAGCAGGAGCTTGGCAACAGGTAGAAGAGTTGGGAGGAGAAATCCTCAAGCTCTGTGTCAATGTTGGTGGTTCTCTTTCTGGCGAACATGGCATAGGCATGGATAAGAACGCATACATGCCCTATATGTTTAACCAGATCGATCTTGAAACCATGCAATATGTCAGAAATGCATTTAATCCCAAGAATTTGGCAAACCCTAGCAAACTTTTTCCCACTCCGCGCGTTTGCGGAGAATCAAAAATCAACTAAATTGTAAAGATATATTGGAAGTCAAAACATTGAAAAACAAATTAAAACTATCACAAATCCAGAAATACGTTTTGTTGATATTTATATATTTTGTAGTAGCTTCAGCAAGCTTCCAGGGTTATTTTTCCAGGTGGGGTTTTTATAATGGTTCAGCCTGGTCTATAGATGGCATTTTTGATCAAACCGCCTTCAAACCCATGGTCAACAGGCAACTAATTCCAGAGATAGCCAAAGCGATAGATCAAAAAGCACCTCCAATAGTTAAGCAGAAAGTGTCTGAACAATTTTTACTGCATATAGACAGGGTATATAAGATGAAAAAATCTTTAAACTCAATCTATACTTTTCGCTATTTCATAGTGTATGTAATTTCATTTTTTTGCTTAATGATCTCTATGTTTTTACTTAGGAAGCTATGTATTAACATTACTAAAGATTCTGCATCTTCGACATTAGCTCCAATATGTTTGGCTCTCTCTTTTCCTCTTTTTCAAAATAGAGGAGGTTATTTTTATGATTATTCAGAATTGATGTTTTTTGCTCTGGTAATGCTATTAGCATATCACAAGAAATTACTTTGGATTATATTATTGTTGCCAATAGCTACTTTAAATAAAGAATCATTTCCCCTATTTGTTATTACTCTAATTCCAATAATAAAAAATTTAGTCTCACGCAAAAGATTGGTAATATTTATATTTTTTAGCACCTTAATTTCTATAATAGTAGATGTTTTTATTTCCAATCACTATAAAGGATCTCAATCTATCTATCCAATGTTTTACCATTTTTTTGCTGACAACATAGCATTCTATATAAATCCTTTGAATTACTTGTTTCTAGAATATCATCCACTCTATAGTGTGATAGCTCCTTCAGGTTTATCTATATTTTTTATATTCATTGTCTACACAATTGTCTCGAAGTCTTGGTCATCCCTTTCTACTCCAATCAAGCAACATACATTGATTGCCTTATTAATTACCATTCCATTAATGATTTTATTTTGTAATAAAGATGAATTGAGAAATTTAAGTCTGCTTTATGTGTCATTTACCATAATGATCGCTTTTTATATTAAAAATCTCTTACAACAGAATAACAATAGAATGGAAAATTAGAGCGCCTCAGTTGCGCAAGACTAAGCAGGAAAATTTGTTGACATGCTCATGTTGCCAGTCTATGAGTTGTTTACGCTCAATAACAGGCAACAATTTCTACTCCTAGAATGTGAAAGTTGTCCGAATTACCCCAATCCAAAGATTATCTCCGGTAGTATAGCAGTCGACAGACGGATTAAGACGTAACATAGTGGAAAAGTAGCAAACGAGAGTGGTAGTCTTAATGGCAAAACCCTACAGTTACGATCTGCGAGAAAAAGTCATTAACGCAGTTGAATTGGATGGACTCAAAAAA
>CAIPYC010000117.1 GCA_903869185.1 uncultured cyanobacterium
CAGCCTTTTTCGTTTAAGCCAGAGCGCTATTGTGTTGTGGTTGATGTGAAATAATTTAGCAGCCTGGCAAATCTTTAGATCATCTATTTCAATTGACTCTATTACTTTTGTCCGTAAGTCGTAACCATAAGTTTTGGGCATTCTTCTATCTTGCCTCTTTGTAAGGTCTGACTTCAGCTATAGATTTGTATTTGTTTAAAATTTATATGTTGACTTGACACTTTACGACGTTGTTAATTTACGTCTTCTAGTGTCTTTTCTTTTTGGTCAACTCCCCCTTTTAGATGAAAGTGGAGTTGTACAATCGGGATGACAGGAATTGAACCTGCGACCCCTTCGTCCCGAACGAAGTGCGCTACCAAGCTGCGCCACATCCCGAAGATTACATAGTTTAATATACAACATCATCTGGCATTTTTTTCTTGAAATTAAAGCCAGATATATCTCAGACTCAATATCTGTTGGATTTGTCAATCTCAATTGAGTCTGAGCAAATGCCTTGGCGAACTATTCAAGCTCTGCCGGAGTATCTTTGGGTGCAAAAAATTTAGTAGTGACGCTCTCAGCAAGATATTTGTTGATAAAGCTATTGACAACTGCAAGCACTAAGGGTGCCAAAAGAAAAGCCAGAAGACCTTTGACAATAAAGCCTGGTACTAGTATTGAAGCTAGCCAAAAACAAAAACCGTTGACAACCAATAGAAATCCGCCAAGGGTTAAGATCGTCAAGGGAAGGGATAACAAGGTCAAAATCGGTTTAACCAGACCATTTAGCAGACCAATTACCCCCCCAGCCAACATTGCTGCTGGAAAGTTTGCCAAAACTACGCCAGGGAAAATGATATCTACCACCAGCAGAGAAAGGGCAGTAGCTAAAATGCTTAGAACAACTCCGATCATACAAAAAAATTCCTCTTTAAAGTATTAGTCGATTTTAATTTTATCTTGGTCAGATAATACCCATTCTAACTAGATTAATCAGTTATAGAATCTTAATTTTTTTAGTTTGATTGCTATACAACCCATACTTGAACTATATTCTAATAATCTCTATGTAGAGTTATTATTTTTTAGGATGAATTGTGTCCCAAGAGAACATAAAGTTTTACACAGATAAGGCAGAAGTAAATTTAGAGCAATTACAGGAATTGTTCAATCTATCCACTTTTTGGGCTCAAAATCGCACTATGGAAGACTTAGAGCTTGCTATAAGCAATAGTAATCCCGTAGTGACTGTGTGGGATGGAGCAAACTTGATCGGCCTTGCCCGCGCAACTTCTGATGGAGTGTATCGAGCTACCATCTGGGATGTGGTAATACACAAAGACTATCAAGGTCGTGGTTTGGGTGCCCGACTAGTCAAAACAATCCTCGCTCATCCCTTGCTTGCCAAGGTAGAGAGAATTTATTTGATGACTACCCACCAACAGAAATTTTATCAAGGCATGGGTTTTGCAGAGAATGAAACTACTACTCTGGTTCGCTATTATGTTGAATCAAATTGAGGATGATGCAAGGGTACTAAGCAGTATAGACCTTCATCTAGAACTCCAAAAGTGCAGTTCATTGACTCCAAATAGGACTGAGCCATTAAGAACCTTGCGCCAGTTGATAGGCGTAAATCACCAATTTTCTTTAATGTTTGATTAGAAAGATTAGTCATTAGATCTCTAGGTTCAGACAAAAACTTTCTCAGATAAGGGGAAAGAAAAGAAATTGAGACAGATTGGCTAGCTTGATCATTGCTTACAACTATCTCCAAAATACCTGCTGGAATTTCCTCTAATAAAGTTTCCAGTAGAATCAGCAGAGCCCGTAAAATTTTTTGTTGGTCAGTTTCTACAAGAAAATCATCTTGGGAAAAACTTAGATCTATAGAAATTTTTTTATTTTCAGCTAGGCGATAGGTTAGAGATACTAACTCGAGAATGACTTCTTTGCAAGAGACAATCTCCAATTTGGGCTGGATATGTCCATAGTCTATCTTGGAGATGGTTATTATTTCATCGAGAATGAGCAGAAGATCGGTGGCACAGCTGTGAGCTGCTTTAATGAATTCTCTTTCTTCTTGGGGATTTTCGCAGAGGTCATTGAGAATGAGCTGGTGCAAAGAAACCAATCCACTTAACGGAGATCTAAGCTCGTGCGCAATCCTGCCTAAAAACCCTCCCTTAAAATGGCTAATTTGGCACTCTAAGGCATAAGCTAGCTGAATTTGCTTGAATTCATTTCTTAACTGTTCTATCTCGCTCATGTCGTGATTATATTTAGTAAACCTTGGCGAATCATTTGCCAGCGGCCCTCTGCCGCTATCCACATAATGATAGTCGAAGGAACACCTGATGCCAGAGTAGACTCTTGTTCTAAAACAAAAACGGAGGGAAAACTTTGGGCAATTTCTCTCATACTTGTAAGAGGAGCGTCTCCAGAAACATTGGCGCTGGTTGAAGATAAAGGTCCACTTTGAGAGAGGATATTTAAGGCATCAGGATGATTAGGAATTCTTAAGCCGATTGAGGGGGCTTTGATTGAGCTTGGCAATTGATCAGAGGCAGGGAGAATAAGAGTTAGAGGTCCTGGCCAATATTTTTGGGCCATCTTTTGCCAGATTTTTTGTTCTTCTTTGGTTCCAGCAATATAGGACTCAAAATCCGTAAAATTGGCTCCTAACAAAATCAATGGCTTATCCCAAGAACGCCGCTTAAGCTGGTAAATTGCTCCAGAAAAAGCAGGTAGACAAGCAAAAGCCGCGACAGTATCTGTAGCAAAAGATATCACCTCCCCTTGTTTTACCTTTTGGATTAATTCAATATGTGATGTTATCAGTGGCATTGTACCTCACTTGCGCCGGGCAAGTACATAACGCTCAACACCACTGAAGTCTTGATAAATCTCGATTTGTTTATAGTTTCCCTGGTTTTGCAATAGCTCAACAACAGTTCCGGCTTGACCTATCATCAGCTCAATCAACCAAACCCCACCTGAACAAAGATAATCAGGCGCACTCTCTACTAGATAACGGATATCTCTTAAGCCATCTTCACCTCCATCTAGAGCAAGAAGTGGTTCATGGTCTTTAACATTGGATTCAAGCTGTTCTATGTCTCCACTGGGAATATAGGGAGGATTGGAAATCATTCCAGTTATTGTTGTTCTAGAAGAGCAATCCAAGGAAGACCACCAAGATCCCCTCAAAAGTGTTATCCTGCTGTTGAGATTATAGAACCCAACATTGTCCGATGCCACTGATAAGGCCTCTGGAGATGTATCAATAGCATAGATCTGTGCGTTTTCCAGTAAATAGGCTAAAGCGATTGCGATTGCACCACTACCTGTACCCAAATCGACCCACACCCCATCTTGCAAATATGGTTCTTTTTGAACAAGAACTTCAACTATATCAATCAAAAATTCCGTCTCGGGCCTTGGAATCAGCACTTTGGGACTAACCTTAAGTGTTAAATTTCGCCAAGGAAGAGAGCCTGCTACATATTGAAGTGGCAATGAGTTCTCAAGGTGTTCTTGCCATAACCGACTCAACTCGACAAGTGAGCGTTTGAGAGGGATCTTGGCAATTTCTTTATAAGATCCCAGATGCAGAGCTAGGTAATCTAGTCCTGTAACCTCTATGAGCAACCAATCCACTTCCCTGGCAGAAAAACCGAAACCGGCAGCATCAGATATAGCCGAGCACCGCCATTGCCAAATATCTTCTCCAGTAGCATATTCGGCTATCATTTTATTTTTTTGTTGCGCCCTTGTATTTAGATTCCGCATCACGAACAGCTTTGATTGAATCCTCGGAGGGCACCAGAACGAATTTGGTTAAATTAGGATCATTGCTATTTTTTAGCTTGGACATGAAACCTTCTAACGGGATCACCTCAGATTTGAGATCGCCGGCTAATTCAGGTTTGTCTTTTTTGACCTTTTGCAGAAGCTGTTGCATCTTCTCATAAGTTAAAAAAAGAGGAATAACTTCATGATCTTTTTGTTTAATAGTCAGATAACCCTTACTCTTTAAGCTAGTTAGTACAAACAAGGGAACTCCTCCCTTATAAGGATGTTTTGCAGCAGCGCCTACTTTTTTGGCTTCTTCTACCTGTTGCTTCTCAGGTATGTATAAAAACACAATGGAATTCTTTTTACTGGACTGGGCAATTTCAGTTTCATAGACTGCGCCAAGTGCCTGCATGACTACATGACTATTTTTGACAACATTGGAATTTTTCTTTTTCAGATTGTCGAAGAAACCATTGGCATTGTCGCGGCTGATGAACACATATATAAAAGGTTTCTTGTTCTTGTTATTAAATTGGCCAATTAAAGGTTTTCCTTTCTCATCAGCGACCACAAAAACCGGTATTTTGAGGATTTTTACTATTTCTTCATTGGAGAGTGCTAGAGATTTTGATACGGGTGAAAACGAGGCAAGCAAGGTTACACCACTGATTAAACTTAATCTTACTGCGGATTGAACTAATTGATTGATCATGATAGAAAACAAAACAGATATTGTTGAGGTAGAATACTTCCTCTAATTATTTCAGGCTGTTGGCTGGTGAATTGTTCTTGGCGGGTACAGAATTATTGTTGTTCGTTGTGTTTCCTTGTGAGGCTTGGACAGCCTTAAGAGATTCGCGCGTTGGAACCAAAACTATCTTACTTAGATTATCATCATTGCTCTCTTTCATAGTCTGCATGATTGTCTCAAGTAAAACAACCTCTATTTTTACGCTGCTAGCTAGATCTGGCTTCTCTTTCTTAAAACGTTCCAACATCTGTTGCAATTGAGCTAGATCAAAGAAAAAAGGAATCACTACTTGATTATTTTCCTGAATTGTTAGGTAGCCTTGATCTTTTCCACCTCTGGCAACAAATAAAGGAACTCCGCCACTGTATTGTTGACCATTAGCAGTGATGATTTTTTTGGCCTCTTCTACTTCCCCAACAGTTGGAACATAGGAGAAAGTAAGTCCATCTGGCTTGCCTTCATATTCTTGGGCAACTTTATAAATGTCTCCCAAGGATACCAAACGAATCTTGACCTTCTTGGCTATATCTGGATTAGTCTTTTGCAATTGTTCATAAAACTTGTTGGCATCACTCTGGCTGATGAATATACCAGTTACTTTTTTGTCCTTATTTTTCTGATCAATGGCCACCAATGGTACGCCTTGATCATCTACTAAGGTGAAGACGGGAACTGGTTGCAGAGTTTTTACTATCTTATCCATCGGCAGGGCCAAACCCATCCCTGCCATACTTGACCAGGTCGATAGAGTGATTCCGCCTATTAAACTTAGTACTGCCGTAATGCGGATGATTTTGTTCTTCATAAACAAGATTTCTCAAACAAATAAAGAGAATAAAACAACTTAAACATTCTACTGAATTTTGTTTCGCCCTGGAAAACATTTAACAATCAGTAGCTGCTTGGCAAATAGCAGTAAAAAAGCCGGGTTATTAACCAGATAGCGTTTCCACAATCTGCGCGGTTCCATTAAAAAACGATAAAACCACTCTAAACCCAGACCCATTAACCAACGCGGAGCTTGGCTGACTTCTTGTGTATGAAATCTAAAGGCTGCGCCCACTCCCAGTAAGATAGCATCTAATTTGCCTTGCTGTCTTGACATCCATTCTTCCTGCTTAGGACAACCCAGCCCGACAAAAACTATCTTAGCACCCGAGGCGATAATTTTTTGAGAGATGAGATCTTCTTCTTGAACCGAGAGAGAACGAAACGGAGGAGATAGAGTCCCTGCTATGACTATTCCCGGCAAACTATCGATGAGGTTTTTTTGAAGTTTATCCAGAGTTGATCTAGTTCCTCCGTATAGAAAAATGGGTATTCCCGTATTTTCACATCTTTGGCAACAAGCCATCATTAAATCTGGACCATAGACTCTTGTTTGTTTTTTGATACCCAGCAGGCGCAATCCCCAAACCAGGGGCATACCATCGGGAGTGATTAAAAGGGCTCTATCTAATATCTTTTGATAATCATTGCTCCAGTAACCGCTCATGAGCACATGAACATTGGCTGCCACTATATAGCCGTACTTATGTGTGCTTAGGCAATGTAAAATATAATCGCAGGCATTTTGGTAGCTGGTAGCATGGATGTGCGTTCGCAAAATTTGACGAGATTCTAGCTGGGGCAATGTCATAGATCTCTGGTTTTGGGTGTTTTTACGGTGAATTTTTTGATGGCTCTTGCTTATGAGCAACAGAAATAGAAGAGTCTTTGGCGGGGATATTCGCGCTTCTGATCAATTTCGGATTATATATCTTTCTAAATGGAACAGATATAAGTTTTTCCTGCTTTTATCCAGTGATATCCTGGCATTGAGCAATGCTTGGCATTGTGCCCGCTTCTTCAATCACTTTTATTCGCCAGTTCCGACAGCTCTGGTCTGGTGGAGCTGGTTTGGCCTACCAAGTTTCTTTTGGATTTTCAGCTTGATCATCATTATCAGCTTCGCTTCTAAAGGACTTTATAGCGGTTCAACTAATCACACTCAAAATTATATCCAAACTGCCAAACTAATCAGTCTGATTTATCTATTAGCTCTACTTTTAATTTATTTTTATGACCCAAAACTAGCACCGCCTCGCTCTCTTTTTTTTACTTCTTGGTTGGCAAGTTTAGTGAGCGTGATGGGCTATCGTATTTTATTGGGATTGATTCTGGACTACCGGGGAATTTGGCGAACTCCCAAGGTTTTGGTGTTTGTAATTGGCTCTCCTATAAGTTTAAACGATCTATTAAAAAAACGTTCTCACTACAGGATAGTTGGAACTGCTTCAGCTGAGATAGCCATTACCGGCGAAACAATAGAAAAAATAATTCAATCAAAAGCTCAAGAGGTTCTGTTGGAAAATTTACCCAACACTGAATTAGCTTCTGCGCTCTATTGGTCTTTGAGGAGACTAGGAATAACCCTGCGCCTTTTACCATCGAGTCGAGAAATGCTCTATAGAAGAGGAATTCCCGAGATATTTGCCGGCATTCCTACCCTCAGGGTTGACCATTATTTTTTAACTGGTTGGGACTATCGACTGAAGCGTTGGCTGGATTTTATCAGTACTTTTTTTCTTTTGCTGATCCTAGCGCCACTATTTGTAGTGGTAGCCTTGATGATTAAGTTATCTTCTCGGGGTCCTGTTTTCTTTTCTCAAGAGAGGGTAGGGCTAAATGGACAGGTCTTTAAAATGTGGAAATTTCGCACAATGGTCAACAATGCCCAGTATATGCAACCAAAACTTGAAGAAGGTAACCAAAATAGTGACGGTGTGATGTTTAAGCTAAAAAATGACCCTCGCATTATCCCAATTGGTTATTTTTTGCGAAAGTTCAGCATTGACGAACTGCCACAGTTATTTAATGTTCTAAGTGGCCAAATGAGTTTAGTTGGTCCGCGCCCTTTACCGGTTAGGGATGTAGAAAGATTTGCCAAATGGCATCATATCCGACACCAGGTGTTGCCGGGAATAACAGGATTGTGGCAAATTTCTGGACGATCTGATCTCAGTGGGGATTTTAACGATGTGGCTAAGCTGGATTTATACTATATAGACAATTGGTCTTTAAATTTAGATCTGACAATTTTGATTGAGACAGTAAGAGTAGTTATTTTTCCCCATGGTGCCTATTAAATGAATATCAAACTGAGCGAACAACAAATTAGGCAAGAGGTCAATCAAATAGAATGGACAATCCAGGAGATCAATTTTTGGCTTAACAAACTCGATCCTCACTATCAAGAGGAGGCAAGGTACCGCATAGCCGATGCACTCAAGGTATTAGCCGAGATCGCCAAATATAAGCAGAAAATCCTCAATCAAGGCAACACTGAGGAGCCGTAACTACAATTGCCAAATCACATCTAGGAGATACCTGCCGGTAGATTGCGGCTGACTCTGGCCGGGCAGATTACCCGATCATTTTCACGATAGCCAACGAATCGGATATATACCTTTTCGCCTTCTTCGATACTGCTAGAATCAGCCTGGTGTAGTTCTGGATTATATTCTACCTGTTCCCATACCCTGCCAATCGGCTCATAGTCCCACGCGCGAAGCAGATTATCTAAAGGGGTCAGCAGAGCAACAATATTGCGAGCTGGCATATCCGATCTAACTTCTACCATCTTGCGCAAACTGGGATAGTTGGTTAGTAAAGTTTGCAATTGATCAAAAAGAGATTCCTGAATTTCCTGGGTTAGCATTTCCTTTTGTTGCTCCAAGAGATTCTGTAGCCTTTCACACTCTTTACGAAGACTTGCCACTTCTTCAATATTTCCATTGCCCAAAGACAAGTTCCCTAGCTTTTGCCAAAGTTCTTCTGGTTGATAGCTGAGACTATTTGCTAATTTTGCCAGATCGGACGAGTTGACGCTATCTAGCTCTCCGCGACGTATATGCCTCAAAACCGAGGCTACTAAACCGGTTTGTTGTCGTAATTCTTGCCAATTAGCAATATTAAGGGCAGACATACGCATGCGTAACCAATCATCATTGACAAAACTTAAACTATCTTCTCCTTTTTCTGCATGGAGAAGACTCAAGACAGTAATTCCTATCGCTAAAAACCCTAATAACCACATATATTTCGTCCAATGCTAAAGATCCCTTAAGTTCACAGGAATAGTACATCGTATTCCAAGATGTTATTACTATATAACATACGTTCGGACTAGGGCAAGATATTTCTTGGATTCTTTAAACCAAGGGACGGTAAATAATATCAGCAACCTTGGCTACATCTCTTATAGCAGAGACATTGTGCACACGCAAAATATCTGCGCCACTGGCAATGGCACAACTGCAAATCATCGCTGTTCCCCAGTCTCTCCCCTCGGGATCGCTAACGCCTAGGATCTCACCAATAAAAGCCTTGCGTGAGGGGCCTACCAGTAAAGGATAATCCAAATTGGCAAATCTCTTTAGCTGTTGAATCAATTGAATGTTCTGTTGAAAATTTTTGGCAAAGCCAATTCCTGGATCTAAAATCAATAGCTCTTTGGCTATGCCAGAGTCTAGGGCTTTTTCAGCTTGTTCCAGCAAGAATGACTGTATTTCGGTAACTAGCTCTTGATAATGAGTCAATTGCTGCATTGTCCTAGGATTTCCGCGCATATGCATCAGGATCACAGGAACCTGATAGCTGGCTACCAAGGCAAACATATTAAGATCATAAGTACCGGCAGAGATATCGTTAATTATATCCGCACCTGCCTCAATTGCGGCCCTGGCTACAACAGATCTATTTGTATCTACTGATATAGGAATATCCCAGTGAGCACGCAAGAGATTTACTATTGGGATCACTCTAGAGAGTTCTTCTTCAATGGCAATGGACATAGCTCCGGGACGACTGGACTGTCCACCAATATCTATCAAATCGACCCCGGCATTTATCATAGCCTCAGCTTGTATTAGGGCTGCGGCAGGGTTATTGAATTGCCCACCATCACTGAAGCTATCTGGAGTAACGTTGAGAATACCCATCAGATAGGTCTTCTCTCCCCAGTTGAAGGTACGATTTCTTATTTTAAGCAAGATAATTGACGATTCGGGCAAACGTCAAGGGATCAAGGCTAGCCCCACCAACCAAAGCTCCATCGATTTCATTTTGTTGCATAATTTCATCGATGTTATCAGGTTTAACTGAGCCACCATACTGGATAGTAACATCAGGGTTATATAGCTGACTACGGATTAACTTGATCACCCGGTTTGCCTCAGTGGCCGCGCAGGTTTCACCGGTACCTATAGCCCAGATTGGTTCATAGGCAATCACTAAATCTTGTTGATTTACTCCAGGCAGGTCTGATTTGAGTTGGTTGATGATCACTTCTTCAGCATCTCCAGCGTCTCTTTGCGCTTTACTTTCTCCTACACAGAGAATGGGAGTCAAGCCATATTTCTGGGCAGCTCTGAGACGCATATTTGCAGTTTGATCACTCTCACCGAAATACTGTCTACGTTCACTATGTCCAACAATTACATAATTTACGCCAATTTCTTTGAGCATAGGACCTGAGATCTCTCCAGTATAGGGACCCTCACTCTCCCAATGGATATTCTGCGCGCCGAGGCGAATGATTCCGCCATGGAGAGTTTTAGAGAGCAAACCCAAGGCAGTAAATGGCGCACAAAGTACAATCTCTCTAGTTCCTACTCTTTCTTCAATTTCGGACTTAAATACCTGTAAAAACTCAAGCGATTGCGCCTGAGTCATATACATTTTCCAATTACCCGCAATAATAATTTTACGCACAGCCTTTCGGTGTTATTTACTTTAATATCAAGATCAATCTTTGATTGTATCATTAGGGCATCTCTTCATCTCATCAACTCTAGGCAAAAGAGTAATTATCTGTAAACTGGTAAGTCCAGACGGCGACAGGGACTCTTTTAAAAGCTGGTGTGCCGGATCTGGGATCTATTTTGGCACTGAAAATAGCATTGACTTCAGGATAAAACATCATAGCAGCGCCAGATTTGATATCACCATAGATTACTTCAACTTGCTCGAGTGCTCCGGCATCTCCCTGTACTGTAACTTTTTGATGTTCGGATACTCCTATTTTTTGGGCATCTAGACTGTTCATCAGAATACAGTTGCGATGAGGCATCCCCCGATAATGATCCCCTTGGTTATAGACAATAGTATTGTGCTGTCCGTAACTTCGGCCAGTAATTAAAGATAGAACAATAGCCCTGACATTTTCTGGTAAATCAAATTGTTCAATTTCTCTACACTCTAGCTTTGGCAAGGGAGTAGGAGACATGATTGCCTTGCCATTACTGGTGGGGAATTTAGGTTCAGTAAGGATCCGTCCAGCTATAGTAAATTCGGTTTTTGTTTGCTCTATCTGAGCAATTGCCCCATAGCCTGGAATAGTTTGGGCAATCAACTCTCGGATATATTGAACCTCAGACAGTCTTGCCCATGGAATTGGTGAATCTCCATGAACTTTCTCGGCGATCTTTCCTAGAAGCTCTACCTCGGAAATCACCGAGCTATTTTTCAAATGTGATACTCCAGAGCTATTGAGCCTAACAAAATTATTACCAGATTCAACCGTGGTAGAGTGCGGATTTTCAAACCTGGCAAAAACTGGCAGGATCAAAGTGTTTTGCTTGGCTAGTCCATGAAAATGCCCTTGATTGGGCTTGGTAGAAATATAGATGATAGTGTCAATTTGAGAGAGTGCTTTCTTAACAAATTGGGAATTGGGATTAGCCGCATAGAGATTGCCGCCTAAACAGATCAGGCTGTCTACTTTCCCATCAGATGCAGCCTCAATCAGGGCAGAAGTATCATATCCTTTTGTGCTGCAAAGTTTCTTACCCAGCAGTAGCTCTAGAGCATGTTGAATCTGCTCTTTGAGATTGATCGTGACCCCCATTGAGCCAAATCCCTGAACATTGGAATGTCCCCTAATCGGCATCAACCCGGCTCCCACCTTGCCCGCATTGCCTCCTAGAAGAGCTGTATTGGCAATAGAGATAATATTGTCAACTCCATTGACCTGCTGGGTGGCACCCATTGCCCAAGCAAAGACTACTTTTTCACTCTTGCCGATTGTATGGGCTGCATTGACAATCTCCTGTTGTGAAATTCCACATGTATCAATGATCTCCTGCCAAGAAGTGGATCTGGCTTGCTCAACCACTGCCTCCCAGTTCTCACTATGAGCTCTAAGATAGGCAAAATCCACTAAATCTTCTTCTAGCATTGCTTTTTGAATGCCGACAAATAGAGCTACATCGCTGCCCGGATGAAGTTGCAGAAAGTGATCGGCAATCTGGGAACCGGGAATCAAAGATTTTATTGGAGAAGCGGGAGAGCCGAATCTGACCAGTCCAACTTCGCGGGTCGGGTTGACCACTACAATCTTCCCGCCCCTAGAGCGTATGTTGATTAGCTCATTCATCAAGCGCGGATGATTGGCAGGAGCATTAGAGCCAATAAGTACTACACAATCGGTTTGTTGTAGGTTCTCTAGGCTGACCATAGAGGTCGCAGTGCCAAAAACATTTCTCAGCCCAACGGTTGAGGCAGCATGACAGAGATCCGAGCAGTCTGCCAGATTATTGGAGCCCAATGCCCTCATCATTAGCTGCAAAACAAAGGCCGCCTCATTGGAGGAGCGCCCTGAACTATAAGATGCAACTCTCTCGGGCGAAACCTTGAAAGCCTGGGTCACAATTTCATAAACTTGCTGCCAACCAATTGGTTCATAATGGTCGCTATCGGCTCTTTTAATCAAGGGATGGCTCAGTTTACCAAGATTATTTGCCTCTTGGGAGTCGAGCTGTTGGAGCTGAGATATCGTTCGATTGTTGAATATCTCAGGTGGAATTGCCGGTTGTAATTCAGATGCAATGGCTTCTACGCTTTTGGCGCAGCGCTGAAGAACCTGCCCGTCTTCATCGACAAAACCGCCCTTTTGACCACCAGTGCCCCAGGCGCAGGAAAGACAGGCACTTTTATGAAAGAGCGTTTTCCACAGCTTAACCCCTTCGGGTCTAATGCTTTTTTTGAGCCAGTAGCCTATTACTGGTAATCCACCACCGATGATAGCCATTTTTTACTCAATCAAGTTTTCCATAGATTCGTGACCAGGAATCAAGCAATTTGAGGATGGTCTTATCAGCCAGGCCAATCTTGAGATTAACAATTTCCTGAAAACTGGTAAACTTTTTGGACTCCTTTTGGTTGCGAGTCTGGAAAAGTGCTTCACTCTTGGCAGTTGGTATCTGATGGATAGATAGTTTATCAATTAGCTCTTGTTTGTTGGCGCTGTTGATAAAGCTCAAGAGATCCTTTTTTCCTTTGTTAGTTTGTTGTTCGAGTAGAGCCAGGCGAGATTCAAAATCACGGTTTTTTTGAGATTGCTCTTGGACATTTTGTTGTAGTCTGGTTTCGAAACTGCTAATCCAATTGCTATTGGAATCAGTTTGAAGCTGGGGAGATGATGATGGTATTGTTTTACCTCGTAAGATCTCAATTTGCCTTAGGATGGCTTTTTCATCTTTTGGCTTGATCACAAAAGCATTTACCATTTCAGCTTTGCGCGGATCTTTTTCCTTGGCTCTGACCGAGGCATAGTATTCCAAATGACCATCCAAGACCAGACAGTTCTCAATCCCGATTTCTTTTAAAACCAACGGTCTCAGTAGACCATCGTTGGCCAAAATCAAATCTGCTAATTTTTCAATATCCTCCTCGGAAAAGTTAGTACGTGGTTGTTCAGATTTAATATCTTTAACATCAACTGTAGCAAATTTCAACATATAATTTTCTACTCCATTTTGTTTAATATTTCTGCGCACAAGTGTTCAAATTCTCCAGCCGATGGTTCGGCCAAACTTGTTTGATCGGCATATTCAAAAATAGACTTAGGAGCAGGTATCTCCAAATCCCCTACCGGTAAAGTCTGATTGAGACAACGCGAGAGGGCAATGCGATCATAGATAATCGTTTCCATTACAGGAAAACTATAATGATCAATCACTGTTTGACGACTTTTAGAAAATGTACTTAAAAAAGACTTCTGGTTGGTTGTAATTCTAGAGGGCAATACACCTAAGACCTTAATGGGAACTTTGTTCAAAATTTCCTTTCTGTAGTTATTCATATCTTTGATGAAATTGCCAACTGTGGTCAATCCCTGATTGGCAAAGGGTTTCAAATCTGAAGGAATGATTAGATAATCAGAGGTGATCATAGAAATCTCAGCATAGAGATCGCGCGCTGGAGGCGTGTCAATGATCACAAAGTCATAGCGACTTGGTTCTAATTCCAGTTTTCTTAGCAGACGGAGCCTGCTGGTCTGGATTTTACCTAATTCAATTTCCCTTTCAGTAAGAGTTATATGAGCAGGAATCACATCAATTTCAGGTGTATTGAACAAGTGAGACCTGCGGGCTACATCTTTAATGAAATCATAATCGCTGGACTTCAAAACATGGAAAATATTGTTATCTCTTAAAGTATCTTCTTCTTCAAACTGAAACTTTACCAATCCAGTAGCAAAGGTTGAGTTGGCTTGAGAGTCGAGATCTATTAATAGTACGTTATTCCCCTTTCTTCGTAAGCCAGCTGCCAAATTCACAGAAACTGTTGTTTTACCAACACCACCCTTGTTATGGTAGACAGCAATAATTTTCATCGATTCGAGATCCTCCTCGATCTAGATTTATGTCTATCCATATTTATACTATGAAAGTTGGTTTTTTGGTACCTAGATTTGTATTTTTGTATTTAGTTTGAGCTCAAAAGATTCTTGCGAGGCTCAAAGGTTTCTATCTGCCGGAGTTTTTCATAGAGTTCCAATTCTTCCGCGCTAGGTTCGGGGGGGATCAATACCTGGATTTCGACTAATTGATCTCCTCTTTTTCCTTGATTGTCAGGATAGCCCTTGTTAGCTAAACGAAGTCTCTGTCCGCTTTTTACTCCCTTAGGAACCATCATTTTAACTGAGCCATCCAATGTGGGAACCTCAATTGCCCCACCAAGGACGGCTTCGCTTGCAGTCAGAGGTAGTTGACAGAAAATATCATTATCCCTGATTTCAAAAAAGTAATGACGTGCAACAGTGATTTTGAGATAAAGATCCCCCTCATTGATTCCCTGTCCCCTTAAACGGATGCGCTGGCCATTGAGCATAAAAGGCGGCATCTCTACTTCTAGAGAACGACCATCTTCAAGCCGAATCCTCTCCTTTCCGCCTTGATATGCTTTTTCCAAAGGTAGGGTTAACTTGGCCTCAATGTCTCTTTTGGAAGAAGTTGGAGACATGACTTTTGGTCTTTTGGCGGTTGTCTGATTAAAATCCTTGACTGTCCAGGTATCAAAGGGAGTTCTATTGTTGGTAGGATATCCATTATTTACAGAAGGTTTTCTTTTGGCTTTACCAAATACCAACTGATCATATTGGGCCCTTTTAGCTTCATCAGAAAGTACACTATAGGCTTCATTGATATCCTTGAAGGTCTCCTCAGCAGCACCATCGCCAGGATTGACATCAGGATGGTATTTCCTGGCTAGTTGGCGAAAGCTTTTTTTGATATCTTCAGCTGTCGCATTTCTATTCAAGCCCAAAATTTCATAATAATTACGAGTAGTCTGAGGCATCTGCTATCTCTATACACTAGTACCAATTTTCGTCTTCATCATCCCAGTTATTTTCATGGGGAATATTTCTAGTCCTGCTATTGCGGGAATATTCATCGTCTCGGTAGTAGGGATCGTTGTTATTTCTGTTGGTTCTTCGGGGTTCTCTTTCATCGCGTGGACGCTCATCCCTGTAGATATTCATATTGCGCCGACCTACAGGCGGATAGTTCTCTTCCCTATCATCTCCAACGAAGGTGCGCTTAATTGTGCCCAGAAAACCATCATCTTCTTCATCTTCATATTGCAGGCGAACCTCCCTGTTTAGCTGATAGAGCAGATCTTGTAATTCAGCTTGAGCTCTATCAAGCCGGCGTTCATCGCCTTTTTCCAGACTATCTAGAACTTCTGAGCTAATTGATTCGGCCTGGCGACGGTAACCACTGACAAATTGACTCCCAAAGTCAAGGGTTACTTCCTTGATTCTTCTTTGCACCTGATCTGTCAGCGCCTTAGCTTGATTGCGCTTCTCCACACGTTCCTTGCGCTGGCGATCTTCGCTGGAAAACTTTTCGGCCTCTAGCATCATACGATTAATTTCAACTTCCGAGAGGCTAGTGGCCCCTTGTACCACTACGCTCTGTTCTCTTCCTGTGGTTTTGTCTCTAGCTGTAACTTGCAACATACCATTGGCATCAATATCAAAGGCAACCTGAA
>CAIPYC010000118.1 GCA_903869185.1 uncultured cyanobacterium
AAGATGTATTAATAAAAGAAGTTGTTGCTTGGGAAAAACGTAGAAATCAAATTTCTAATAAAATTGATTGGCAATTCACCACTGAGGACGCTCGTATTAAACTAAAGCGTCTTTATCCTACCATGAATCCTTGACAGACCACTAGGTACACCATCTACAATAAGACTCAATACTCTACCTGCAGCTAACCCAAACATAAATACAGTGAGACTATAAAGTGCGGCTTGTCTTAGCTCAACCCTAAAGGCACCAACAATCCAGAAGCTCAGCAAGGACAGATACAAACCCATTACTGCTCGAAATATATGGGAACCATTTATATTTGAGATCGAAACATCAAATAGATAACTCAGGCTTTTCTGTGGTAACACTCCATACGATAAAGCTATTGGTATTAAACCTATTCCAGTGACCAGGAGAAAGATTTGGCGAATATTCATTTGGTAAGGTTATTCTGACTCTACAATATGCGTTATACATAATACAGTAAAATGTAGGTGATCAAAAATAAAGTGCAAATATTAGCCTACATGCTATTTACTCAGCATGAAAAAACATAAGACCAACATTATTATTTGCGGGGTTTTATTGGTCTTGTCAGTAGGCGTTTTTATTACACAAGCCAAAGAAGCCTCTATACCAAAACCCGAAGAATTTCATACAGAGCAAACAGGTCGGTGGGCTGGTGTCTGGCACGAAGATCCCAAGCCGGAGCAGCGTACACCCGAGACGGCATCAGTTCCTTTCTACTACAACAAACTTCATCTTGTCTACCTTGCTAGGATCAAGGAGCGGCCCATTGGTCTATTGTTTCTCGGCGATTCAATCACTCACTTTTGGCCAGGTAGAGCCAGTTGGGAAAAATTCGCACATTATAACCCTGCTAATTTTGGTATAAGTGGTGAAACTACCGAGGAGCTCCTCTGGCGTATCACCAACGGCGAACTAGATGGGATCAATCCCAATCCAAAGGTCGTAGTAGTCTTGATTGGTACTAATAATATCGGGCATTACCGTGAAGAAGAGCCGGAATGGGTGGCATCTGGTATCAAAAAGATCGTCGAGACGGTACATACCAAACTTCCCAACTCTAAAGTACTGCTGATCGGGGTTCTGCCGCGCGATCTCACCCATGAAATAGGAGGAAATGCTGCGCCTCTAAAAGTTGCCCAAATCAATTCAATCATTAAGAGCTTGGATGACGGATGGAATGTCACCTTTGTTGATCTGACTTCCGTGTTCACCGATCGCCAAGGAAAGGCCAACCGGAAATTGTTGAGCGATGGATTACATCCCAACGATAAAGGATACGAAGCCTGGTATAAAGCTATCAGTCCAGTACTTTCGAAGATGATCCAATAATGTACAGTGCCACATTAAATGACGTGACGACAGATTACTGTCATCGGCTGTAATCAACTACTCATATAAGTTACAGCCATTTTGCACAATTAAAGGTTAGTTTATATGGAGCCAAATTAAGTGTCGTGTTTAAAAAAGCTTTATATGTTGACCTGACACTTTACGACTAATTTTAATCCCACATTCTGGGTAGTGTCAGGAAGTTTTCGCCACTGGCAAAGGAAGATTTTAAAACACTCTTTGAGTAAGGGTTTTAACAAAGCGAGTTTTTATGTGGTGAAAAACTAAAGACACTAACCAGAAAGGAACAAGCAGTAGAACTCCTAGAAAATCCTACTCAACTATCAGATGAAGATGTTCTGCCTGGTTTCTCTCTGGATTTGAAGAGAGTGATAGGTTAATTAGGTACAGATGGAGACTTCGGAAATAAATCACTTAAAGTCCAAAACTTAATCTCTAAAATACTCTCAGATCTCAAAGAGATTAATCCGATTCTAGTTATTAGACAAGGTTTTAAGTGTTATCTTGCACTATTTTGTAAATATCTTAGTCCGACCCCATACACTCTTTATTATTTTATACTTTACTATTGTTTTAGTAATATTTTCTAGTAATAAATGTACGATTAACTCAATTCATTTTTGGTTGACGAAGTAGTTTATAAATGTTACTATTTACTTAGTTAACTTATAGCTTATGGATATTATGACAGTCAATCTGCCATCTGTTCCAACATCAAAATCTAAGCAATCATCTCAATCTCTAGCAAATATCGATGTGAAAAGTATGGGGCAGGTTCAAAGTTTAATAAGGGTAACTGAGCAAGTTTTAAAATTAGGCAAACAAAAAGAAATTAATACAGTTTTTTTAACTCGTGCTCTCAATGCTATTACTCATTTAGTAGAACATAGTTCTTTGGTCAATGCTAGTGCCGCTCCTTCTGATTATGAAGTACTATTGAGAGTGCTGGAATCACCTGAATCTTAGAGCTATTGCAAAGAGATGATCCTTTAGCTATGGCTCGTTTACGAGGGCTTAAAACTAGACAAGAACTCTTAGAAGCCAATCATGGATGTATCAAGGTAGAGGAAGTAGCTAAAATACTTAATATTTCACGTCAGGCAGTAGATAAAAGACGTAGAGCAAATAAATTAATTGGAATTTCTAGAGGAAAACATTCTTATGTCTATCCAATTTGGCAATTCAAAGAACAATCCGTCATACACGGACTTGAAATTGTTCTAAAACAGTTACAGGATTACGATCCTTGGATGCAGATTGCTTTTATGTTAGAACCCAATCTACGTTTAGAGCAAAAAACTCCATTAGAAAAGTTGAATGCTGGACAAATAGAAAATGTTTTATTAGCAGCTCGTGTTTTTGGTGAACATGGCTCTGATTGAATCAGAAAAACCGGGCAAACATCCCGAACCTCCTGAAGATTTGTGTATAGCAGTCGACAGACGGATTAAGACGTAACATAGTGGAAAAGTAGCAAACGAGAGTGGTAGTCTTAATGGCAAAACCCTACAGTTACGATCTGCGAGAAAAAGTCATTAACGCAGTTGAATTGGATGGACTCAAAAAA
>CAIPYC010000119.1 GCA_903869185.1 uncultured cyanobacterium
GGTAAACTTGAGAGTTAATGTATTTAATTTAGTAATATATGTGTTGCGAGTCATTTCATTCTCTACTTTTTTCTTCAATATATTTATTATATATTCATTCGATAATCCCATAGTATATTATATTGAGATTTTTATATAATTTACCAAATTTAGTCGTGTTTGAATAAAAATTTGATACATCTTGTCTTCTTTATATTCATCACGCTCGCTCTCGCTCACACACAAGCACGCTCGCCATGCTCTATAACCACTGCACTCTTCCTGTTCTGGATGCGTTTGTTATCAAGCGTCGTATGGAAACCTTGCTGAATATTGTTGGCAGAGAAAAATATCGTTATGGCATCAATATGCTTTATGAGATTATTAATAATCTTAAGCAAGTGAATATAAGTTCTGATATTTCTGCAGATGATATCGAATTTCTAATCAGATATATCACTCTTATTATCGAAGATATCAAGAACAGCGAACGTGCTGAAAATAAAATCAAACAGTCTGTTCTTGAAACGATTACATTTTTGGAGAATCTTATGGACAGAGCTTAAATACAAAAATAAAAATAAGAAGACGTTAAGTTTTCTTATTTCTTTATGTAATATAAATGGGGTTCAACTGTTGAATCATTTTACTATAATACGTTATTATCTATTATAAAACCTAGTATTTAAACACTTGAAAACCATATAAGGAAATATCGAGTTATATAACTTAGTGAGACATGGATGATAAAAAGTGTAGAAGCTCTCGAGCGCAAGCGGAAAAAAGATTTGTTACTGTGGGAGAAGCTGCTAGACTTACCGGATTGGAAATTCAAACAGTGCGGAAGATGGCTGACCAAGCATCTCTCGTATGCTATAAAACACCTTCCGGACAAAGAAGGATTGATTTTCACAGTATTCAGAAATTCTGTAGCAATGTTGTACATGATAAAGAAAAGCAAACTATTCAAAAACAAAATTTTATATATGCTAGGGTCTCGACCAAAAAGCAAGTGGACGACCTTTCTAGACAAATTGAATACATCCATAGTTCTACAACCGAATTTTCTTGTTATAGAACTATTACAGATATTGCTTCTGGACTTAATTTCAAGAGAAAAGGTTTATCTACCATTTTGGAAGCCTGTTTGCAAGGATCTATCGGAGAGGTTGTTGTTGCCCACCGTGACAGACTCTGCAGGTTTGGATTTGATTTCATCGAGCAATTGGTTACCAAAGCAGGTGGAAAAATTAAGGTCCTTAACGATTCTAACAACAAAACATCTGAACAAGAACTTGCAGAAGATCTCTTATCCATTATCCATGTCTTCTCTTGTAGACAAATGGGCAAGCGAAGCTATATCTCCCGTAAAATTAAAAACACTGAAAATCAAGATTTACCCAACATTGGAACAGAAGAAAAAGCTTGATGAATTTATAGATACTTCTAGATACGTTTATAATCGAACTTTGGAACATATAAATAATGGACACAAAATTAACTTTATGGATTTAAGAGACTTATTAGTAACTGATCATACCAAAAAATATTATCCAGAATATAAAGAATATGATGAATCTATAAGTCAATTAAAGCGTTTAAAAGTAGATGCTTCTACTGAAACTATAAAAGACATAAATGAACAAATTAAAACGATAAATACACAGAGAAGAAATGCTATGAAAAAATTTAAATATAAAAAGAATGAAATGATTCACTCTTTTGAAATTAAGACACCTAAAAATATAAGAGCTAATGCTGTTAAACAGTGTTGTGATGCTCATAAATCAGGCTTTTCAAATTTAAAAAATGGTAATATTAAACATTTTCATATGAATTATAAAAAAAAGAAAGATTCAATTCAAACAATTGAATTAAGTCCTGAACTCATATCTATAAAAGATAACACTATTAAAATCTGTCCTGGTATTTTTGATAATCCGATTCTCAAAATAGATAAACATAATAATAAGTTAAAAAGAAAATTAAAAGATTTACAGATTGAAAACAATGTAGATATTCAGAGAAAAACTTCAGGAAGCGAGGTTGGCTATTATATTTTTATATGTGTAAAAACAAATCCGGTACGTACTAAGAATTTAGTATTAAATAGAGTATGCGGTGTTGATCCTGGTGTTCGAACATTAGCAACTGTCTACAGTCATTCTATGTCAAATCATGAAACAAATATATCAGAATACAAAGCACTTAATAAAAAGAATGTAGACTTGTTAGCTAAATATAATAAAAAAATAGATTCCCTAAAACGAAATAAGAGTATACCCAAGCTAAAGAAGAACAAGAATAGAAAGAATTTATCAAAACCTAAAAGAATTCGAAAGAAACATATTAACAAGTTAGATAAAAAGAAAGTAGATTATACAAATAGGTTACATTGGGAATTTATAAACGATATAGTGTCAAAGAATGACATTATATATTTCGGTGATATCAAGAGCCACGGTATTGTCAAAAATGGATATAATCATACATTGAATAGATGTTTTAATGATTTAAAATTCCATGTATTAAAACAACGATTAATATATAAAGCATCAATTCAAGGTAAGCAAGTGATTCTTGTTCCAGAACATTACACAACAAAAACATGTTCATGCTGTGGTCTTATAAATGAGACTGTAGGCAGTAAACATGTCTTTAATTGTAGTAAATGTAATTTGAAAACAGGAAGAGACATGAATGCTTCAAAAAACATGATGTTAAAAGGATTGTTTTTATAATCCTTATAAAACCGTCTGCCTCCAGTGGCGGTTAGAAAGGACCGACTTTTCCAAATTAATAGAAAATATTAAGGATTAGTAGGGTTCCAGGAGCGGAATATATTCAAACCAAGTCATAATATATTATTGAATTTTACTGAATTTCATCATTCAAATATATTTTTAGAAAAATTAACTGTCAATAGCGTTTCCTGAGTTCTATTACTTGTATATTTGGAAAACCTAAGCCATATATATGATTGTGTATTTTACCATAATCTTCATAGAAATATGATGATTATGGGTAATTTTTTATTAGACTCATATAATACGGACCAATCCTCAATATTACTATGAGTGTTTAGGTATAGTTTTATACTATTGCTGTGCGCTTGCAGTTGCTCTTGCTCTAGTATTCGTTCAA
>CAIPYC010000120.1 GCA_903869185.1 uncultured cyanobacterium
AAAAGTCGCATTCGTAAATGTCTTGATCAATTTAATAGCCTTCGAGATGCTATCGAGCATATTCTTATGGTTTCTTCTCTATAAGCTCTGGCTATTGCTATATCTATGATGTTAAAACAGGAAAATTAATTGAAGTCAAAGAAGCTACAGAAATTGGCAATGCATCTTAAGGAGTGGTTTCGGGTACGTCACTCAGTATTATACGCGCATCTAGAACTAGAAAACCACTTTCCAAGGCCAGTAGAGGATTGATATCGATCTCGGCTATAGCATCCTGTTCTACTACCAGTTGACTAAAACGCACTAGAAGTAATTCTAGTTTTTTTAAATCTATTGCCTTAGATCCTCTAAAGCCCTGCAAAGCTTTGTAAATATTGGTTTTTTCCATCATTCGCCGAGCCAGTGTGGTATTGAGTGGTGGTAAACTCAAAGATCTATCCTGTAAAATTTCTGTCATAGTACCGCCGCTGCCAAAGAGTAAAACCGGGCCAAACTGGGAATCAATGCTGCTTCCTAAAATAAGTTCATAGCCCTTTTGCATCTGCATTGGCTGTACGCTGACTCCTTGAAAATCCTCCTTGGCAACTCCCTGTTTAATACTGTTATAGGCTTGAAGAACCTGCTCTTGGTTGGAAAGACTGAGCCGCACCCCGCCTACATCGCTTTTGTGAGAAATATTCAAGGAATTGAGTTTGACAACGACAGGATAACCAATAGTTTTGGCTAAATCTAATGCTTTTTCTGGACTATCAGCCAGTTCTGTTGAGATTACCGGAAAACCATAAGCCCTCAAAATCTCCTTGGATTCCCATTCTGTTAAAAGAGTTCTCTCGGCAAGCTGGGCAGATGTGATAACTTGTTCTATTAATTGATGATCGACCTCAACAAAATCTTCAGTGCTAGAAGTATCATAAAGCAAATCCAGGTTGAAACTATATTGCCACATCAAGTTAAACAAACGTGCTGCAATATCAGGATAAGGCGCAGTATAAATATTGGATCGATTGAGAATATCTTCAGCACTGGCAACAGCCTTTCCACCCATCCAGCAACATAGTAATGGTTTTCCTTGAAAATCCTTGCAGAGCTGCACTATCTCCTGGGCGCAGCTAGCAGGATCGGTCATATCCTGTGGGGTGAGAATGACCAAAATCCCATCAGTATCAGGATCTTTGGCGATAATCTCTAATGTTTTGGCATAGCGCTCTGAGGTGGCATCCCCAAGAATATCAATTGGATTAGCCCGGCTCCAATGGGCAGGTAAAAATTGATTCAACTTCTCCAATGTTGTGACACTCAATGGCGCAAGCTCGCCTTTACCAGCAATGAGGGCATCAGTAGCCAATACGCCAGGTCCGCCGGCATTGGTGATGATACTCAGTCTGCGCCCAGAAGGTTTTGGTTGTTTGTCCAAAAGTTCAGCCATATTGAATAATTCCTCTATAGAATCTACTCTTAAGACCCCGCAACGGGCAAAGGCGGCATCTAAAACCGCATCACTCCCACTGAGGTTGCCTGTATGAGAAGAAGCGGCCTTGGCAGCAGCTTGGGTACGGCCGGACTTGATCACTATGATTGGTTTTTTCAGGGCTACTTCTCTGGCTGCCGAAAGGAAAGAGTGCGCATCAACTATAGACTCCATATAGATGACAATACTGCTGGTATGAGGATCATCACCCAGATAGGAGATCAGATCGCCCCAGCCAACATCGAGCATTGAACCTAGGGATACAAAAGCGCTAAAACCCAAATTCTGGGTAAAACTCCAGTCTAAAATTGCAGTGCAGAGGGCACCACTTTGACTCAAAAAGGCAACTTTACCAGCTTTGGCTATACCACTTGCAAAGGTTGCATTGAAGTTCATTGGTGGACACATTACCCCAAGACAATTGGGTCCAACGATCCGCATATCATTGCTGCGGGCAATTTGCAAGATTTCTTTTTCCAGATCCCGACCAGCATCTCCTGTTTCCTTAAAGCCGGCAGAGACAATCACGGCGCCTTTGACTCCGGCTTCGGCACATTCTCTGACAAGACCTGGTACCGTATGGGCTGGAGTTGCAATGATCGCTAATTCAATTTTCTGCTCAATCTCTCTTATATGGGAATAGGCTTTGATACCCAAGACATTCTGATGGCTGGGATTGATCGGGTATACCGTACCACCAAAAGGGTTAGCGATTAAATTCGAGAGTAAGGTTCGACCAACAGAGCTAGGCTGAGGGCTGGCCCCAATGAGAGCTACAGTTTTGGGGGCAAAAAATACATCTAAAGAGTTCATAGTTTAACATCAATCTCCAACAGAGTCCAGCCTGCGGCAAGGCAAAAAGAAACAAAAAAAAGCCAAGACCAACATCGTTCTATCTTGTTAAAGTCAAGAGAATAAGGAGGTAAATAAAGTAAATGACAACCAGCCTCCTCTACCATTGTTTTAATATTTCCCCCTTTATGGCAGGTAGCATTATCAAGAATTAAGTACTGACCTGGTTTTAAATATGGAATCAAACAAGTGGCAATCCAACTCTCAAATATTATGCGATTACAAGGACCATCAA
>CAIPYC010000121.1 GCA_903869185.1 uncultured cyanobacterium
GTGGTTTGGTGTTTACTTAATGAGTGGTGATTATATACATACCATTACCAATAACAAAGAGTTAGTTGAGTGTTGTAAGAAACAGGCACAAGCATTTACAGATTTAGCAGATTATGAATCCCTATCCCAACCAATAGAACCTATGCAATTCTTAGCTAATCAAGCACAAGAGTTAAAGATGGGTTATGAACCTACGGAAGAAGTAAGTTCCAAAGATACTCATAAACATTTTTGGGAATTAGTAGAAACTACTGCAACAGGTCAAGAGCCTAAAACAAATATTCAGTGTCTGTATTGTGGAGCAAGTAAAGAAAATGGATTTGAACATACCGAACCCAATCAAACAAAGGAAGGGATTAATTGGCAAGAACGACAAGCAGCCCTAGATTTTATGCGGGGTAGAGAAACAAAGGAAGGGAAGGGAGTAAATTGCATTGACCCTATGTTTTCAATATTAGGATGTAACCAACCAAAAGGAAGTTGCAAAGATTGTTCTAATAAAGAACCCAATCAAACAGAAGCAGAGAAGGAAGTAATAGATTGGGAGCAGTTTATTATTGACCAAATAAATCAATCTTATAACGAACATAAGGGTAGCAATGAGGCTGTACAAGATGCAGCATACTTTATAACTAAAAAGATTGAATCAAACCTATCACTAGCAAGAAAACAAGTGATAGAGGAGATTGAGAATTGGGCGAAAGCTAATTTCTTTACACTAGGTGGTGACCAAGAGTATATTGATATTAAAGAATTACTAACATACTTACAAACACTTAAAAAATAACCAAATGAACAAACAACCAAATGCAGAACCCAATTAACAGACTACCACCCCTTTTGATTCTTTTCCATCCATTCAATTCTTTGGTCCAAACTAAGACCTTTAGGCATCTCTCCTCCAATAGATTGAGGTGTCTTTTCTTTTTTTGGTTATATGATGCGAACGCAAAAGGATACCGACTGTTTTATTACAGTATATTGACGTAGAGTCGTAACTTCGGTCTTTCTTGTTTGTTCTCAATGGTACAGAGCCTCCGTTTCTACGGAGGCTTTTTCTATTTAATTAAATTAAATTTTGTTAATTAATTAATTTAATTAAATTTGATGAAAATATAAACAATGTCTAGAAAAGTAGATCCCAATTCAGTCACCTCTCAAGTATCCGAAATGCTTGTCAGCAGCCAAATTGAATTCAAAAACCCATACAACTCTGTAATGGTAATGGTTTCAAACCTTAAGAAGAAGAAAGGTCACACTAAGAAAATGTTCAAGGTGGACGTATCTAATGGCAATACAACTGTTAAACGAGTAAAATAATTATATGGACATATCAAAATTTGACTGGGGATGGATGTCAGGAACATCGCATCAAGGCGCAATTATCTCTGAACTATCCTACGATATTTATCAGAAAGTATTTAGGGTAGAACCTGGTGATATCGTTTTAGATCTTGGAGCAAGTGTTGGTGTATTTCCGTTCTCTGTTGCAGACAGTGGATTCAAGCATATGTTCTGCTTTGAGCCAAGTAGTAAAGAGTTTCCGACCTTAGTAAAGAACACAATTGGTATGCCAGTTACTCAGCTTAATATGGCTATGAGTGAGAGAAAAGGAAACTTATCAATAAAGGGAGTTTTTGGTGAAGAAGACCAAACTTATAGATGCCATTCTTTTACAAGTTTTTTAAGTGAGTATGGACTAAATAATATTGACTTTATGAAAATGGATATTGAGGGAAACGAGTATGATATTTTCACCATGAGAAATATTCCTCATATTCTTGGATACGTTAGAAAGTTTGTTGGTGAGTTCCACTTAGGTGGTGAAAATAAAGATAGGTTTATTTGGTTCAGAAATAATATACTTCAGTTCTTCGATAAGGTTACTGTATTCTCAATTGATGGAGTAGATATCACATGGAGTCTACATAACAAAGAGTTTACAGAATACTACACAGAAGTAATCATTTACATTGACAACAGATAAAATACAACCATTATGATACAACAAGAAATCGTACAGTATGCCTCTGCCCTCAGAAAAAACAATGACCTAAAATTTGTTTTAAATCAAAAGCAAAAGGGTGAGTGGATTAAAAAACAAAAATCAATACTTGGTGAAAATTCATATGAGTTCAATGACATTGAAGTTGTAGAAAGTCTTTTAACAGGAGTATATGATTCTTGGTTTTATGACTTTATGTTTGCCCCAGTTATAACGCAAGATAAAAATGGTGGCGCATCTGTAACCGTTACAATTAAGTTATTTGTTTTTGATATTGAAGATACACAGTACACAACAAGAGTTGGTATTGCAACAGAGTATGTATCCAATATTAAGATGCTACAATTAGCCACACCAAAGGCAGCAACAATGGCTCTAAAAAATGCTGCTAAGAAGTTAGGTGAGTTATTTGGCTCATCGCTAAACAGAGGCTTAGAGGACTCTGAGTTGCCAACAGTTCAAGTTGATAAAACAGATAAGCAATCAAGAGAAGAAACATACAAAGATGTTATAAATAATTGTAAAACAAAGGCAGAGGTTGATGGATGTAAGTATATGCTTTTTACTCCTGCACTAAAAGCACTAGCTGCTAAAAAATTAAAAACACTTAAATCTTAACTACTAAATATTAACTAACATGGACTTCACAAAAACACTTATCCGTTCAAGCGCATTTGGAGCGTTAATGACAGAGCCTCAAGCAAAGGCAGCTAAAGA
>CAIPYC010000122.1 GCA_903869185.1 uncultured cyanobacterium
AAACAAAAATTTGCTGAATTTGAATTTGATCACAAAGATACAATGTTTACATATTTAAAACGTAAGAGTTAATTTTATGTTTTGAATATAGAGAAGATCAAGTTTGGAGTTTTGGTTGTTTTATCTCATGGATTATTTAGATAGTGAACCTTTAATAGAATTAAGGGAAGTGACCAAATATTTTGGAGATAGATGTATCTTTGATAAAATCAATCTAAAGGTTTATAGAGGAGATGCTTTGGTCATTGTTGGCCCTTCTGGAACTGGCAAGTCAACAATTTTAAAAATAATTTCTGGTCTAGAACCTATTGATAGTGGTGAAATTTACATTAAGGGTAAGTTGAGAAAAGGCACGATTGAAAATATTGAAAATAATATCAAGATATCTCTGGTATTCCAGCAGTCAGCTCTATTTGATTCTTTGACAGTCGGAGAAAATGTTGGTTTTTATCTAATGGAGCACTCTAAGCTTTCGACCAAAAAAATCCAGCAAATTGTCCAAGAGAAATTGCAAATGGTGGGTTTATCCAATATAAGCGATCGTTATCCAGCTGAGCTATCTGGCGGGATGCGCAAGAGAGTTAGTTTTGCCAGGGCAATCATTGCCAATCCAGCCGATCCCCGCGATAACCCAGATGTGATTTTGTATGATGAACCAACAGCTGGACTCGATCCTATTGCCTCTACACTGATTGAGGATTTGGTAAGACATTTACAAAATAGCTCCCAAGGTTGCGCAACCTATATCATGGTATCTCATCAGCACAGTACAATAAATCGCACAGCAGATCGTATCATCCTTCTTTACAATAGTATTATCCAGTGGGAAGGTGGTGTTGATGAGGTAAATACTACCGATAATCCTTTGGTTAAGCAGTTTTTCAGCGGTGAAATTAAAGGTCCAATTCGTTCCATTGACTTATAGGGGCATATACTATGCAAAAATCACGTACGGTTCGTGAGGGTTATCTTGGTATTTTTTCTTTGTTGGGGCTCATTTTATTTGGGGTCTTGGCCTTTTGGCTTTCAGGGGGTGAATTTGGCACCAAAACCTATACTTTGCTTGTAAGCTTTCTCAACGCCAGTGGAATTAAAGATGGGGCCCCTGTTAACTATCGTGGTGTTTTAGTAGGTAATGTCTCCAGTGTAATCCCGCATACCAACCAGGTTGAGGTCATCTTAAAACTCAATGCCAGGGCTAAGGTGCCAGTTGGCTCCAAAATAGAAGTTAGCCGCTACGGCTTGTTGGGTGAATCTTCTATTGAAATTACTCCAATAAGTATGGAATCTGACAAGCTCAATAAGCTCAATCCGGCCGATACTAGCTGTGATCCTAAGATTATTTTATGCAATCACAATAAAGTTGAGGGAGAATCTGGTACTCAAGTATTTGCTAATTTGGCTCGTTTGAGTCAGGCTTTTACTAATCCTGAATTTCTAGCGAAGATTAATACTACCTTGAGCAATTCGGCGATTATCAGTCAAGAGCTGGCTAAAACTACCAAAGGTTTAGATAAGAAATTAAATACAATTTCCCTGGAAACAGCTACTGCAGCACACTCTATAAATCAAACTGCCCAGAATGCATCTAAGGTTGCCACCACCATGAATGGACTTCTAAGCGATAATCGCATTGATATTACTCAAGCAATTAAGGGCTCCAAAAAGCTGGTGTTGAACCTTAATGAAGTCATAGGAGAAAACAAATCCAATATCTCCCTAGGTATCGGTAGTGTCCAGAAAGCTAGTGAGAGTATCTATCAATTAGCTACCGAGATGGAAAGTACCGTTAAGCAGGCTGACAAATTTTTGAATTCATCTCAAACAACCAACATTTTGGCAAACCTGAACAAGGTTTCTTCCAATGCAGCAGAGATATCCCACAATCTTGAAAAAATTTCCAAATCCGTAAATGATCCC
>CAIPYC010000123.1 GCA_903869185.1 uncultured cyanobacterium
ATCGATGGTATCAAACCATCCTCTTTCCTGGACACGTCCGACTGCAATTGTCATTTTTTCAAATCCTCTTGGATAAATGAAATCAAAAGCAAGATTTCTAATAATCTGGGTCTCACCATTAAGGTATAAAAACAATTCTAAGTTTTTTTACCCCAATTAAGCTAATCTTTTTTGCCTGCCACTGCTATTGAGCCAATTTACCGGCACAATGAGAACAGAAAAATATTAAGACATTCTTAAATAAGACAAGAGAAAAAGAATCCCAATGATCCTCCTAAGAACATTAGGCTGCCTATATTAGAATATTATTAACAAATTTCTGAAATTTTACAAGGTTGCAGCAATATTGTTAAATACATTCTAACTAAGTAGGAAGTGGTTCGTCGCTCTAGTAGGATATAGTAAAAATTAAAGATGAAGATCAATATCAATCAAGATGAAAAATCAAACCCTAACTCAAACAGAGTTGGTCATGCGTCAGGAAATCACGGGAGCTCGAAGGCTCAGCAACTACTTTTGGGCGGCTGCCACATTGTTAGGCGGAATCGGATTTCTTTTAGCCGGTTTGTCTAGTTACTTCCATAAAAATTTTCTTATTGTTAGCGATCCCAGTGCACTTCAGTTTCTGCCACAGGGGATCGCATTGCTTTTTTATGGAATTATGGGTACTCTACTTTCTCTTTACTTGTGGCTAACAATTAAATGGGAAATTGGAGGAGGCTATAACGAGTTCAACAAACAGACCGGAAAGGTAACCTTTTTTCGTTGGGGATTTCCCGGCAAGAATCGTCGAATCGATTTGAAGTACCCACTTGAGGATGTCCAATCAGTTCGGGCTGAAGTCAGAGAAGGTCTCAATCCTCGACGTACCCTCTATTTAAAAATAAAACCCGGAAGAGAAATTTCCTTGACTAGGGTAGGTGAACCTATTTCACTAACCGATTTAGAAAATCAAGGTGCTGAACTTGCCAGATTTTTAGAGATCCCGTTAGAAGGGCTATGAAGAGAAAATTCAAAGTTAGATTATCTCAGATTTTCTATAGTATATTGCTTTTAGGCTGCTTGACTGTTACCGGATGTTCTAATTCTGTGGATTCGTCCATCTCAAAACCTATTTCTCCCGAGGGGGGTCAGACTATGAAGACCAGTGAACTACCTAGACTAGAGGGCAAAGCTACGGTAGAAATGCTTATCAATGGCAATAAAGTACTAATTGAAATAGATGGCAACGATGCTCCAATTACTGCTGGCAATTTTGTAGACTTGGTGGAAAGAGGTTTTTACAATGGTCTGAGCTTTCATCGAGTGGTCAAAAATCCCCAGCCTTTTGTGGTTCAAGGTGGAGATCCCCTTGGCAATGGAACTGGCGGATTTAAAGATCCCAAGACCGGCATCTCTCGCAATATTCCTCTGGAAATCAAGCTTGAAGGTGATAGCAGTCCCCATTACAGCAAGGCATTAGGATCACAGGCTGGACTATCCTCCAAGAAAATTGTACTGCGCCATATACGCGGGGCGATAGCCATGGCCAGATCACAAAATCCGGACTCAGCTTCTTCGCAATTTTACTTTGCCCTATCTGATCTTGCTTTCCTAGATGGAGACTATGCCGTATTTGGTAAGGTCACCGAAGGAATGGATGTGGTCGATAAGATCAAACAGGGTGACAAGATTGAACTAGCCAAGGTGATATCTGGCAAGGAAAATCTCAAAACAAGCTAGCCGCTTCGGGGTTGGTGTTTTATGTCTTGATAACCAATAAAATACAAAATGAATATCTTTCAACTACTGTTCAATGGGCTGGCCGTTGGCAGTATAATTGCCCTATCAGCAATTGGTTTGACCTTGACTTTAGGTATATTACGAATCTCTAATTTTGCCCATGGAGATCTAATGACCCTCGGCGCTTATCTATCCTTTTTTTTCAATAGTTTAGGCTTGGATCTCTCTCTGGCAATATTGGTTGGTACCGTTGGGACAGTTTTGATGATTCTGTCCACCGAATTTCTAATTTGGCAGCCAATGAGAAAAAGGCGGGCCAGCTCAACTACCTTGACAGTTCTCTCAATCGGTCTTGCACTTTTTATTCGCAACGGCATACTTCTAATCTGGGGTGGCAACAATCAACGCTATAACATTCCGTTAATGCAAGCAAGCAGCCTAGGTAGTTTAAAAATAGAGCCAAATCGTCTGCTGGTGATTTTTCTGACCCTGATTATAGTCGTATTCCTTCACTTTGTATTACAAAAAACAAAGATCGGCAAAGCCATGCGAGCGGTAGCTGATAATATCGATCTTGCCGGAGTCTCTGGAATAGATGTCAAGTCTGTAATACTTTGCACCTGGTTGTTGACAGGGATCATGATAGCCCTTAGTGGAAGCTTTTATGGGCTGATTGTCGGAGGATTGCGGCCTGATATGGGCTGGTTTTTGATAATGCCAATTTTCGCTGCGGTTACTTTAGGTGGTATTGGCAATCCCTATGGCGCAGTTGCCGGGGGAATCATAATAGGCGTAGCCCAAGAGATAAGCATCATCTGGCTAGGCAGCAATTACAAATTGGCAGTGGCTCTAGTTATTATGATTTTGCTTTTACTCTTAAGACCACAGGGACTTTTCAAGAGCGCTTAACTTTTGTGAGAGAGACAGTATAATTTAAACAGAAAACTTTAAGAAAATTCACATTTTGTAAAACATTGTTAAAGTTACTAGAGAAGCTACGCATAGGAACGTCAAGATGGTGGGCAGGCTTCACCCTTCAGACAAGGCTCATGGCGGCGGCCACCCTTGTTGTTTCGCTATTGATGAGTGGTTTAACCTTTTGGGCGGTTAATACAATTCAGCAAGATGCTCGTTTAAATGACACAAGATTTGGCACTGATTTGGGATTATTGCTTGCTGCCAATGTCGCTCCTATCGTTGCAGAAGGTAATCTGGTGGATGCAGCTCAATTCAGCATGCGGTTTTACAATACAACTTCCAGTGTTAAGTACATTATCTATGCAGATCAAGAGGGGAAAATATTTTTTGGTATACCTTATTCAGTAGCAGACCTAGAGAACTCACTGACTATTGATCGAAGTTTAGAATTGCCAAAAAACGATGATTCTAGTTTGCCTAAAGCCAGGCAACATACAACTCCTAGTGGAGATGTAGTTGATGTTTTTGTACCATTGGTTCATGAAGGAAAGCAAATTGGTACCTTGGCAATTGGGATCAATCCAAATCCAACAGTAACTGTCTCGTCTAATTTGACTAGGGATGTAACTATTGCCGTATTTATCTCGATCTGGGCCATGGTGATTCTGGGAGCTGTTTTTAATGCCATCATCATAACCAGGCCAATTAAAGAGTTGTTATCGGGTGTAAAGAATATTGCCTTCGGTAACTTCAAACAAAAGATAGATTTACCATTTGGAGGTGAATTAGGGGAACTTATCTATAGTTTTAATGACATGGCTCAAAGATTAGAGAGCTATGACGAACAGAATATTGAAGAATTGACCGCACAAAAGGCCAAATTAGACACATTGGTTTCAACCATTGCCGATGGAGCAATCCTCTTAGATAAGCAACTTAAATTAATTTTGGTTAATTCGACTGCTAGAAGATTATTTGGTTGGGAGTCCAAGGAAATTTTGATTGGAGAGGATGTAATTGAACATCTACCAATTGAATTAAAGCAAGAATTGGCAACCCCCCTCCAAGAGATGATCAACGGAAAGATCTTGATATCGCATGAAGAACAAGATAGCTCCGTAGAAGAATTCAGTATAAGCCTGAATGGGAATAGGTCGGCAACAGTTCGTGTTCTGCTTCGTCAAGTACTAGATCAGCAGAAGGACGATATCAAGGGAATTGCCATGACAGTTCAGGATATAACCAGAGAGGTAGAACTCAATGAAGCCAAGAGCAATTTCATAAGCAACGTCTCTCACGAGTTGAGAACTCCTCTTTTTAACATCAAATCTTTTATCGAGACACTATGTGAGTACAATGATGATCTTACAGAGGTAGAGCGCAAAGAATTTTTACAAACGGCCAACCATGAGACAGATCGATTAACCCGTCTGGTTAATGACGTGCTAGATCTCTCACAATTGGAATCTTCTAGGACTTATCACTTAAATCCGCTTGATCTCTCTCAGGTTATTGAGCAGATCGCAAGAACTCATAAGCTAAATGCAAAAGACAAGAAGCTGGATTTTGTTTACTCGATAGAACCAAACTTACCGTCTGTCTGGGGTCATTATGATCTTATCCTCCAAGTCCTTACAAATCTGGTAGGAAATGCCATCAAGTTCACTCCCACTAGTGGCAGGATAGTGATTCACTGTTATGAAGTAGAAGAAAAACAAGAAAAAAAAGCACGCATTGAAATATCAGATACAGGAATAGGTATAGAGACAGAGGATCAAATAGCTATTTTTGATCGTTTTTATCGAGTAGAAAACAGGGTTCATACCTTGGAAGGAACTGGATTAGGACTCTCGATAGTCAAAAATATTATAGATAAACATCACAGTAAAATTAACCTAGTAAGCGAGGTAGGTATTGGTACGACCTTTTGGTTCGATTTGGCGGTCTATCAAGAAGTAAAAGCCAGCCTTCCCCAAAAGATTATTACAATCTAACTCTTGATAAGTTCCACCACTTGACGCCCATCGGTTTCCTGAAAATACACCTTAACTTGTTCTTCGCTGGAGGTAGGTAGTTTTTTGCCAGTATAATCAGGGTGAATAGGAACTTCACGATGTCCACGATCAACTAGCACTAAAAGACGAATTGATTGAGGACGACCATAGTCAGCAATGGCATTGAGAGAGGCTCTAATTGTTCTCCCCTTAAAGATGACATCATCAACAAGGATAATCTCTTTATCGGTTAAATCAAAGGGAATTTTGCTTTTGGCAGGGGTTCTGGTTCCCATTTTGGCTAGATCGTCCCGGTAGAAAGTAATATCAAGAGCTCCAACGGGGATCTTGACTGTTTCCAGAATTTCTATTTGCTGGGCGATTAGATGCGCTAAAGTCACTCCCCTGGTATAAACACCCAAAAGAACCAGATCTTCAGGCGAATCTGATCTTTCAAGAATCTCAGAGGCTAAGCGGGTAATAGTGCGACGAATTTCATCGGCTGATAGAATCTCAATGATCTGTGACATAAATGAATCAGCAAACAATCTATGACTGTATTCTAATTGGGGGCGGGATCTCTGGATCAGCTCTAGCTTATGAATTGGCTAAAAACAAGCTAAAAGTTTTGTTGTTAGAAAAAGATAACTCCATTAACAGTGCTACATCCTTGAGCTATGGAGGTTTACCCTACTGGGCTGGAACCAATAGTGAAATATCTTCAATTTTGACTGAAGGTATCAACATCTATCGAAATCTCTCGGATGAGCTAGATCAAAATATAGAATTCCAGGAATTGGATCTCCTTTTGACCATTGACAATGGCGAAGATCCCCAGAAAGTAGCTCGACAATACAATCAATGTTTTCATATACCAGAGCTTTTGGATATCCAGTCTGCTTGTCAACTCGAACCACTCCTCAATCCACAGTCTATCTCGGGTGCATTGAGAGCCAGTCATGCTCATGTTAATCCTATCAGAGTCAGCATTGCCTATCAAAACTCTTTTAAAAAAATAGCAGGAAAAATTATTTATGAAGAAGTCACTGGATTTCTCCATAGAGAAAACGAAATTGAGGGGGTAGTGACTAAATCTAATAAGTATTTTGGCTCTCATATAATTGTCTGCGCCGGTGGACTGAGTCGTTCTTTATTAGAAAGCATTGGCATCAAAACAGAAGTGTATTTCACCAACGATGTTGTTCTGAAGGTTTCTGCCCAAAACAATATACGACTTAATACGATGTTAATGCCCGCAACAATAAAACGTTTCTCTCTTGAATCGAGAATGAGCAAAGAAGACTCGTCTTGGCAACAGATTGGTCCAGAAATTCTAGAGAGCATCATAGATATTGGAGCAGTCAAATTTCAAGATGGTAGCCTGCATTTAGGACAGATCAGTCATGTCATTACAGACCCTCATACCAAATTTGATCTAAATTGGAGCCAAAAGCAAATCAAATCCGGAATCGATCGGATTTTACCAAGCTTGATGGATGTACCTTTTACAACCCACAGCTGTTTGGTGGCATTCAGCAAAGACCCCAATCGGCCTTGGATGGGGAAAGTGCCGCATTGGTCGGGAATTTACTCTTTTGGCGGCTTTAGTGCTGGTATACTTGTAGCTCCAGTACTGGCTAGACGATTTGCCAGCGCAATCATCGACAATAGTATAGATTACCTAAGTTGAGCCAGTCTCAATTTAGCCGAGCGCGAACGTGGATTTTGCATCTCTTCCTGAGCATCAGCAATGATTGGTTTTTTTGTAAGTACATCAAGCAGACTGTTGTTGCGTAGACTATGTTTAACCAGACGATCCTCTAGAGAATGAAAGCTAATGATCGCCAAAATTCCCTTGGGTTTCAACCACATGGGCGAGAGTTCTAGAAACCTCTCTAATTCTTTGATTTCCTGGTTAACCACAATACGCAAAGCTTGAAAAACCCTCGTTGCTGGATGAATTCTCCCATGTCTATAACTAACTGGTACAGAGAGAAAGACTATTTCAGCCAACTCCGTAGTAGTAGTCAGGGGTCGATTTTGGACAATGGCCCTGGCAATTCGACGAGATAGTCTTTCCTCTCCATATTTGAAAAATACTTCGGCCAAATCTTTCTCACTGTAATAATTGACTATATCCCCAGCAGTCAATTCTTGGCGATTGTCCATACGCATATCCAGTGCTGCAGTTTCTCGAAAACTAAAGCCTCGTTCGGGCAGATCTAATTGAGCAGAACTCACACCGAGATCTGCCACGATTCCGGCAAATTTCAACTGACCAGGGTCATATTGGGAAAAAGATCCTCTCCAGAAACTCACGCGATCTCCATATTGGGACAGCACCCTTGATGCTTCTGCGATCGCCATAGCATCCCTGTCTATTGCCGTGAGTTGAATATTCTGATGGCTCTCGAGGATCATCTGACTATGCCCGCCGCCACCAACTGTGGCATCTAAATAATTTTCCCCTGGCTTAAGTGTAAGTCCAGTTATGAGAGATTGAGAAAGGACAGGACGATGATAGGAGTACATAAATAAGATTCATTGATTATTTAATAATATTGACATTTTGGCTTTAAATGTACATGAGAATGTCCCAAAATAAAAAATTCAGGAACAAACAAAGAAGTTAACAATTCTGATATAACAAGTGTATTTTTCTAACTGCAATATTGATGTTTTGGTGTTTTGGACAATCAGCGGAAACTTTCAGGCTTTCCTTCCCTTCTGCGACTTGCAGAAATTTAAAAGTTCATTCTATCGCTACTGGTATCTTAGCTATAGTTAGTATTTTAGTTGGCTTGGCACCTGATTATCATTCATGGCAATCACTATCTGATAGAACAAGTATTTTGGCTTACTCACAAGATTTAAGCGAGACAAAAATTAATCAATATGCGCAGGTTGTCTTGAATATAGAAGCAGAAAGAAAAAAAGCTTATGCTAATATCCAGGCAATTCTGGGCAAGAAGACACCTGAGATTATTTGCAATCAGAGCGAAACCATACGCAATTTGGTTCCTGATGCTCAAAAAGTGGCAGTGGACTACTGTTTCAAAGCCAAGAAGTTTGTAGAAAGTAGTGGGTTAACAGTAGCTGAATTTAACACAATAACTAACCAAATCAGAGATAACCAATCCCTGGAGAATCTGATTGGACAGAGAATAGTAAAACTCAAAGGTGCTCATCCCTGAGTTCTTTTACAATCTAACCACTGTTGGAGTATTATAGCAGCGGCTTGCTTATCAATCATTCCTTTATCTTGGCGAGCATTAAATCTTTTCTGCATTTTAAGCTGTTCTTGGGCTTCAATTGATGTTAACCGCTCATCAATATACTCCAAAGGGATTTCAAGAGATTGTGAGAATCGCTCAGCTATAGTTTGTATTTTCTCCGCCTGATAGCCTAGATTCCCACTCATTGTATAGGGCAAGCCAACTACCAAGATCTGCGCTTGTCTAAGATCTACCCAATGCTTAAGTTGCGCTAAATCATGACGAAAATTAGTTCTTTCTAGAGTGGTCAATCCTGTGGCAATCAGTCCGGTTCCATCGCAGCCAGCCACACCTATGCGCCTTTGTCCAATATCTAGTCCCAGAGCAGAGATCCTATTCATACTGTTCTACAATAATTGATATAAAAGAATAATAGCTAATTTCCTTGCAATTTCTTTTAACAATCCGATTCAATCTGCCTAACTACAGTCAATGCGGAATAACTCACACCTGCAGTGCCCTCACCTGGATGTGTCGAATCACCAACTAGATAAAGGCCAGCAATAGCAGTTCGATTAGCTATAGCCAAAGGTCCAAATGTGGATAGTCTCTGACCTATACCACCTACTATACCCATATCACGCCCGGTATAGCGAAAGAAAGTACGTGGTGTGGCACTCTCTTGATGAACGATAGTCTGGGCTGATAAATTAAAATATTTCCCCAAATGTTCCAGGGCACATTGAGTATACTCTTGCTTAAGTTGGTCATAGTTCTCGCTTTGCCACCATTTGTCTACATCAGTAAAAGAAGAAGCTATAATCGTTGCTTGTCCATCAGGGGCTCTGCCATCACCTGGACTACTGACAGATACAAACAATGAATTATTTTCTCCGATGGGACCTTGGTAATCATAGAGAAATTGCAAATGGGGCGGACAATCAGGCGGAATTGCCAAGTTCTTGACCCCGAGATAAATTACGAAGGCACCTGAGGGTCTTTCTAGATTCTCGAGCCTTTTACTATAAGAGCTTGAAAGTTCAGGCGAGAGCTTTACAAGATCTTGAACAGTAGTATTGGCAATGATGTAATCGGCTTCTTCCTGATGGAGTTGTTTAGTTTTCAGATTACGGACGCTTACCCTATCTGCTTCAATCTGCTCTACTCGATGCTGCATATGTATCTCACCTTGATACTTCTCAATTCCCTGCAGTAAGGCATCGCTAAGAACCTGCATACTTCCATGGAGATGATAGAGACCTCGTGGGGACTGGGATAAAGATAGCGCAGTAGCAGCGTAGAGCGAAGCTGTTTCCTCTGTGCCGGTTTGAGAGAATAACTTTAACTGAATATCTAGAAATGTTTTTAACCTGTAATCTTTCTCTAACCCCAGAAACCGCAAAAGATCCAGTACAGTAAACAAGCTAAAAGGAACAGTCAGCATTGTTTCAGCTCGCAAAGCCAAGACAAGCTGAGTCAAATCCCACAAATTACGAGGCGGAAGAACAGGATTGCGCTCTTGAAATCGCAAACTGATTTGAAATAATTTATTTAGTAGTTGCCAAAAAGGCTCACTGCCAGGAAATTGCTGTTGTCTCTCAATACTCCATTTTTGGGGATCTCGCCATATATTTATAGCCTTGGTTTCGCCCGGCAGGAAAACCGCACAGGCCGGATCGCATGGAATGTAATCTGGGATGGGAATGCCTAGTTCTGTGAAAATCTGACGATGTATACCGCCTTCTTCTAGCCCAGCAACCTGAGTGGCTCCTACATCAAAAATAAAACCTTTTCTTTTGAAAGTAGAAGCGCAACCACCAGGAACTATTGCCTGATCATAGATCTTCACGCAGTATCCTCTTTTGGCGAGCAAGGCGGCCGCTGTTAGCCCGCCAATACCCGCACCGACTACTATGATTTTTTTGGGCATAAATAAACCCTTTGCTCTAGCTAAGTTACCTCTTGAGCCTTGACATCGATAGTATCAGTTGTCTCGACTGCCTCTATAGTTGAACCAGGGGGCAGTAGCTCGATTTGGGCTTTTTCTTGCAACCATTCGAGAGTCTTTTTAGCTAGAAGCTCATTTTCAAGATAATGCCGCAGACGGCTCTCGTCTACTGACTTATTTGCACCGGTGAGTTCTTGTTTTACTTCCTTAATCGTCTGTTGTAAATCTGCTTGATCGACTTCAAGCTTTTCAGTTTTGCCAATCTCTCCGAGAATCAGTTTTTCTTTGATTTTTCTGATTGCATCGGGACGGGCATTAGCTTTTAATTTGGGCATACTTTCTTTGTTAAAGAACTTATTGACATCAACTCCATATTGTTCCAATTGCATGGCAGACTGGGTCAAAATATTTTGAATTTCTTGTTCGATAAGAGTTTCCGGTAATTCTATTTCGGTGATCGCGATCAGCTCATCTAGGATCGCCAGGTGAATATTTTCTTTTGTGGCATCTTGAGCTCTTTTTTGAAAATCGTTCTCTAGAGATTTTCTGAGCTCTTCAAAAGTTTGGTATTCACTGATCTCAGCAGCAAAATCATCGTCGAGATCAGGCAACTCCTTAGCCTTTATCTCTTTAAGGGCAAAGGTAAAAACGACTTCTTTACCAGCTACTGCAGGACTAGAATAGTCAGCAGGAAATACAACTAAAACATCTTTAACTTCTTGGCAGCTCATGCCGATTAAACCTTCTGACATTCCAGGTGGCAGGCTGTCTTGAACCAATTCAACCTTATAATCATTAGCCTTTAGCTCAGCAATAGGCTCACCTTTTTTACCATCTTCAGTAGCTTGAAATGCTTCGTAATCCACGATTAACGTATCATTTTCCTGAGCAGGACGATCTTCTACTGGTATTAATGTAGCTAGTTCAGATTGTTTCCCGGTGAGGTATTTCTCGAGCTGAGTTTCTTCGTAGAGAACTTCTTTTGCCTTAATACTCAAGTTTCGATACTCGGCCAGTTCAATGGTCGGTGGTACATCAACAGCAACTTTGAACGAAAAAGATTGCTCAACCTGAAAATTCTTAACCAATTCCTCAAAACTTGGTTCGACTTGATAATTACCGAGAGCATTGACATTTTCCTGCTTAATAGCAGCCTCTACCGAAGTTTGAAGCATCTCTTCAAGGGCAGTAGCCTTGATTCTTTCTGTGCCTAGACGCTGAATCAAGATTTGGC
>CAIPYC010000124.1 GCA_903869185.1 uncultured cyanobacterium
CACACACCACACACCACACACCACACACCACACACCACACACCACACACCACACACCACACACACCTACATATAAAAAATTATGTTCCTGACCACCCTTATATATTTTGCTGAATATGAGGGTGGTCAGGAACGGCATTAATAATTTTGAGCGTAGCAAAACCCCACAAGCACCCCACATGACTGGGGTGTGCATGGGGTGTGGTGTGGGATTAGATTTCCTCTAAGGCAGAGATTGTTGTATCAAATAAACCAATTCTTTCAAGTTCTTTACCACCACCTGCGTACGAAAGACTTCCGTCTTCAAAACGCTTGAATGAATAAATAGCAGCATTCATCGCTTGTGAATTGAAAACCCCGATTTCGCATAGTTTCTCAAAATCAGATATTTGAAGCCCTGTTACCCGAGTAAATAGCCCTCTTTCTAATTGTGTAATAACATCCTTCAAGCTCTCTTCGCGGTAGTCAGTTAGGTACATAAAGACCGGAACCCTAGTCACAAACTTAAGAAGTTTTTCCCGAAGTTCTTTCTTAAAGCTTTTATTCTCTTTTTCGGTGTTCTTGTCTTTATCGGTTTTCGGAGTCTTTTCCTTTTCCAACTTAACTAAGGCTTTTTCACTATTTATAACTTTGGTGAGGTCTTTGCCCAAGTTTCTAAAGGACTCAATATTCTCTAAAGCAGCAATTACATCAGGATTGCTGAGCAACCTTTCTATCGTGTCATTATCCACCCTCACGAGAAGTGGACTTTGCCACCTGCGTGCCAACATACTGGCTCCCACCCCAGAGGCAGCAATATCCATAAGTTCGCTCGCATCAAGAGGGGTCATATTGAAACCGTCGTAAGCAAGGACGGGAAGGAAGTTTAAAAAGTCTTTAATCTTGTCCTCAACGGCAGAGCTGTCACGGAGATCGAGACGACTGGAGTCTTCGGTAATTCGCTTCAATGCCCTGTTAGGAGCGAAATCAAATATGTAGCATTTTGTTTTTAGAATTTCAGAAGTTCTACTTTCAGATTGATCAATATTTCTTACAATCCACGGTGTTTGAACTCTGAAAGCAGTTTGAAAGTAACTTTCGGGACTACTTGTATTCCGCAACATAAAGACACCACACCACTGAGGAATAGAAACCCCAGTGGTCAATTTTCCACATGAAAGTGTTATGGATTTCTTAGCGAATCCATTACCTATTGCATTTAGGACTGGGGGTAAAGCAGCTAAGCCGACACCAGCGGACTCTCCAGCTGCTACAACAATTTTGTATTCTGAAAAGAAATTATTCTCAGGGGCATGCAGTAGTTCGCCCATTGCGTAACAGGCACCAACGCTAGGAAGGAACCAAAACGTATGATTCAGGTATGCCAGAAGTTGGTGGTCTGAAAAAGGTAATGGAGGTTTAGTTCCTCCAGAATCTGGGCGAAAACCTGATTGAAGGTACTGACCTCGAATGAGTGAAATCCACTTTTGCACTTCATCACGATGGACAAACGCGAAACTGTTGGTTTTCTTGCCATTCCTATCTTTAACTTCTTCCGCTCTGAAAAACTCATTCAAATCAAACTCATTTACTTCTCCGCGTAGAGCAACATTGCGAATTTCCTCAGGTAACTGATACGTCATCAAAACCATTTGTGGTAATTCAGCATACGGATTAGCAGGTGGTTCTTTCCATTCAGCTTTTGCCCTCTGCTCGTCTATATATGACCAAGTGAAAATCTGATCTTCCAGAAATTCACCGTTAGCTAAGGCCCTGAAAGGTGTGCCAGTTAAGTATAAGAACGATTTGGTATTTAGCGGGAATTTCTCTTCTGAGAATTCTTCTTCAATCGAACCTTCGCTAGCATCACTGTCATAAAGTTCCTTGGCCGCTTCACGCCAAGCCCCGAAATGATATTCATCCAATGCTATGCAGTCCCAATCAATCAAGTGGGCAGGTTCAAACCTTTCCTTAATTCCACCTATCGAATTCTTCCCTAAAATGTCTTGAAACGAAGCAAACCAACAAAGTGGTTTATTCTCGTCTATTGACGAAAAGTCATCACCACGTCCGAGAAATTGCCATCCTTGAAAGTCAACGTGGGAACTCAGTTCTCTTCGCCACTCCCTCTCTACTGATGGTTTATAAGTAAGAACCATTATTCGATTCCACCGCATTTCCTTAGCCAGTTGGAACGTTGTGAAAGTCTTCCCGAATCGCATTTTGGCATTCCAGAGGAAATGAGGTGCCTTATCATCCTTACGCAAATTATCCTTGAAGTACTTTGAAGTGATTTTGACTGCGTCTATTTGTTCTGGTCGCATCCCAAAATTGTTTATACGAGTTTCATCTAAACTCCGACCGGTTTTTTGCTCCAATAGGGCATTACGTAAATCATCAACAGAACACTCGAACCATTCGCCCCCTACACGATTGAATCCCTTTGAAACCAGCAGTCGATGTATCGTGTGATCTGTAAAAAAATCACCACTATCTGTAACGGCATCTTCAAGAAAAACTATTTCGTAAGGGTTCTTGTCTGGAGATTTTGTGGGGAAATGCTCCTTCATCCTGGTTTCAACGTCACGCTCGGTATAGCCAATCTTTAGTAGACCAACGCCAGTTTTTTCTCCTGACCACTTTCTCTGCGAGTATTCAGAAGTTGTATAGGCGTAGATCTGAGGCTTTCCTAATTTAGTTATATATTGCTCTCTCATAACTATTTTTCCGAGCGCATTTCGCGAACGATGTCAGTTATAAATATTTGTTCATCCTTGGTGATGGAGAATTCCTTGAAGAGCAACTCGTCTGTCCAAGTTTTAGTTAGATCTACTTGCGGAACAAATTTGAAACGAGACTGAGTTACGTGCTGAGTATTTTTTCTAAGAGCAACAAGAAATCTGAAGAAACGTGTTCTCATATAAGCTTCAAAATTCCGTGCTTCCTTTTCAGTATCGAATGCTCCACACACAATGTAGGTTTCGGTACAAACACTATTTGGTTCGGCGACAATGGGGACACCAATAATCTGATGCGGATAACCTTCCCCAGCGCCATAGCCATTACTAGTTAAAACTTTCCACTTGTCGACCCATTGAAGATTTGCCGTGACGTGGCGTTTATCAACTAGATACTTACCGCCATTTGCGTAAATATCATGAGTAAATTTATTTTTAGACTTTGCAAAGTCCGTAAAATTAGTTGGCATTCCGAAAGGCTTACGTGAGCCGACTAGTTCATCAACGTAAGTCTTAGCTTTCTTTTGAACTTTTTCTAATATAGGTAAAGCTTCATTAAAACGAATGAATACATCACCATGCTCGCCCAGAAAACGACTAGACACAGATCCAATCTCGTTGTTTTGAAATGTCGTAACTTCGCAAGGTCCATCGTATTTTTCATCCCAAAGAAAGTAACAAACACCACCCTTAATCTCGACGCTAGGAAATAATTCAGATGCATTTGGATAATCCGCGAGAACGCGGAAATTCTTTGAGGCAAGCATTTGTTCACGAAAAGTGTCCAAACCTTTTCCGCCAGCAAACCAACGTGAAGGAATAATCATCGCAACGTATCTAGGTTTCAATCGGAACGCTTGATTTACGAATAGTTGATAAATAGGCGAAGCACTCCGCGAGGCACCGCCATCTTCAATTTGATATGGAGGATTACCAATAATCACATCGAACTTCATCTTCTCCACGTCCTTTTGGTGTATGAATTCATAAGCATAGTTTTCAAAATCTTCTCCGCGTTCTAAGTCTTTGTACACAGACCCACAAATCTCACATTTTCCGCCTTTGTAGGAATGCTCTGAGCGCCTAAAGAAAATGTTTCCTTGCGGGTCGTCAAACTTAACCACAGAATTCTCTCCGCTTGCATCCTTGGAGTAATAAAGAGTGCGACGAGACATCATCCCTGTTAGTTCGGTAATAGCTAACCCAAAAAGCATATTTTTAAAGACGTGTTCTCTCCGCGCATTCTCATCGGGGATGACTTCTTTTAGACCGTCAAGGAGTCGACGAGCACATTCCCTCAAAAACACACCAGTTTTACAAGAAGGGTCTAAAAATCTTAAATCGGGATTTTGCCAAACATCTTCAGGGAGTTGATCTAACAAAATATTAGCAACATCTGGAGGTGTAAAAATCTCATCACTACTTAAATTGGCAATGCAATCCAAAATATCAGGGATGTGAATTTCACTTTCCTTAAGCATTCCCTACTCCAATCTCCTTGAATGGAATTGCTGGCAAGTCTCTCAATTGCGTAGGTACGTGTCCAAAGAGCAAGTTATTATCTTCAAAAAC
>CAIPYC010000125.1 GCA_903869185.1 uncultured cyanobacterium
ATTTGCTGGAGTTTTATCCTTAATCTTGATAATAGGTGCTTTTATTTTCTGGTTACCAATATATATAGGCTCACCCCTTTCTCAACAAGATTTTAAACTCAGAATGCTTCTAGAAAGTTGGATTTAAATTGTAGTTATAGCATTGTTAAGGGCAATTTCCATTAATATTTTTTGTGAACTAAGTTCATTCCCTTCGGTCGGTATTATCTGAGTATAAGTACCGTCGGGTTTCATTTCCCATGCCTGTCGATTATCGGCAAGGTGTATATTGAGAATTTGTATCAATTCTTTAGCTAGGTTGGAATCTTCAACAGGAGTGACCACCTCGACCCGGCGGCTCAGATTACGAGTCATCCAGTCTGCACTCCCAATATATACATTTTCTTGTCCCCCATTATGAAAATAGAAAATGCGTGAATGCTCTAAAAATCTTCCTATGATACTTATTACTCTGATATTTTCGCTCATTTTTGGTACACCCGGGCGCAGACAGCAAATCCCGCGTACAATAAGACTGATTTTAACCCCAGCCTCGGAAGCCTTATAAAGTGCATCTATCATTTCTGGATCAACCAAGGAGTTCATCTTGGCAATAATCTTACCTTCTGATCCGCCTCTGGCATTATCGGCTTCCCGGTTGATCATTTCGATCATTTTCTCTCTCAAACTCATAGGGGCAACCAGAATCTTTTGATAGGACCTATGCCTGGAATAACCTGTCAAGAAATTGAATAGATTAGTCAGATCACTACCCAATACAGAAGAGCTACTCAAGATCCCTAGATCGGTGTAAAAGTTTGCAGTTTTAGGATTATAGTTTCCTGTTCCGATATGAACATAACGATTGATATCCTTACCTTCCTGTCTGACGACCAAAATAACCTTACTGTGAGTTTTCAGACCAACCAAACCATATACAACATGAACTCCTCTTTGCTCAAGTTGACGAGCCCAGTTGATATTGTTCTCCTCGTCAAAACGAGCTTTTAGCTCAACTAGGGCAACCACCTGTTTATCGTTTTCCGCTGCTGCAATTAGACTCTTGACAATGGGTGAGTCACCTGATGTGCGATATACAGTCATCTTGATTGCCAAGACATCAGGATCATGAGCGGCCTGGGCAACAAACTCCTCAACAGTGGCTTTGAAAGATTGATAAGGATGATGGAGTAGAAGATCGCCCCGACGAATCAAATTAAAAATATCTATTCCCTGGTTATTTTCTTCTTGATCATCAGAGGATTTTACAGGAGCAAAGGTCAAAGGTACCACAGGCTGCCAAGGTTTGTCCTTAAGTTTTGGCAATGGCAGCGAGATAAATGAAATAAGATCTGAAAGTGTCAACAAACCATCTGTTTCATAGACATCTTGACTCTCTAGTTCCAGCTCCTCCATAAGGGTATCTTTTAAAAAACCTGGTGTCGAACTGTGAATTTCCAAGCGCACGGCAGACTTGCCAGTACGACGTTTTCTCAGTTCCTGTTCAATCGCGATTAAAAGATCATCAGCTTCATCTTCAGCAACTGCAATGTCGGCATTTCTGGTCACCCGAAAGGGATGAAAATTCTGGATTGACATACCTGGAAAGAGCAGTTCTAAATTATGTGCCACGATCTGCTCTAAAGGAATGCCCATCCAAACAATCGGA
>CAIPYC010000126.1 GCA_903869185.1 uncultured cyanobacterium
ACATCGCTAACTATAATTTCAATTTTCTTTACTGACTGTAACATAATTAAATTCCCAGCATTTTTATAACATACAAATAAATCGGAATCCCTACAATAATATTTAAGGGAAACGTGATAGCCAACGCCATTGATACATAAAGACTTGGATTGGCTTCCGGCACGGTCATTCTCATTGCTGCCGGTACTGCAATATAGGATGCGCTGGCGCAAAGAACAGCAAATAGAAGAGCATTACCTTGACCAATTCCAATAGCCTTACTAAGAAGTATACCAATCAAGGCGTTGATAACTGGAATAAATATTGCAAAACTAATCAAAAAAGTGCCAGTTTTAGTTACATCTTTTATCCTGCGCGCTGCTACTAACCCCATATCAAGCAAAAAAAGCATCAATACGCCATAGAATATATCTTTGTCTACGAACAAATGAATTTTATTCCAGCCATTAACACCTGTAAGGATTCCAATTATAAGACTGCCAATCAATAATAAAACAGAACTATTTAAAAAAGCTTCATGTAAAACTTCTCCCCAAGATGTCTGCTCTACTTCATGCTCCCCATTTTTGTTATTTCTTGTAAATACACGCACTAGCAATAGTCCGACTACAATTGCAGGAGATTCCATCAGGGCTAATGCCGCTACCATGTGTCCACCATAACTTATCTGCAATTTATCAAGCAGGGCGCTTGCGGTGATAAAGGTTACTGCACTGATTGATCCGTAAGTAGCTGCAATTGCTGCAGCGTTATAATTGTCTAATTTTAATTTTAGTATGAAAAAAGAATACAAAGGAACTATTACTGCCATTAATATTGCAGCTATCAAGGTTAATATAACCTGAGGGTTTAATCCATTATTGATAAGTTCATGTCCACCTTTGAAGCCTATAGCTATTAGAAGATAAAGTGAAAACAGCTTGGGCAGTGGATTAGGGATTTCCAGATCAGATTGAACAATAACCGCCAGCATCCCCAAAAAGAAAAACAATACTGGTGGATTTAATATGTTAGACAGAATTAAACTACTATCCATATGGAATTTTTTATCTTATTTTGTTTTAAATCCGATGAAAATCGCTTCAAAATCTATCATAAATGAAAACCCGATGAAAAAATAAAATAGACTTTTGTTATAAGATTAATGGCAGTGAATTTACTGCTTATGAAAAAAGTCAGGAAAAGTCTTTAATCTTCAAATCCTAAAAGTTACCAGTCAATGACTAATCTAAAATTACTTGCCCCAGTTCAATTAGGCGCTTTATCTCTGCCCAATCGTGTAGTTTTTTCCCCATTAACCAGATCTCGTTCAGGTAAGGAACACATCCCCAATAGTCTAATGAAAACATATTATCTACAGAGAGTATCAGCTGGGTTAATCATCACAGAAGCTACTGTAATTTCAGAACAAGGAATTGGTTTTCCCAATACTCCCGGAATATATAATATCCAGCAGGTTGAGGGCTGGCAAGAGATTGTCAGAGCAGTTCATGAAAAAGGTGGTCATATAGCGTTGCAACTTTGGCATACAGGGAGAGCTTCTCACTCTAGCTTCCAAAAAGACGGGGTGCTACCGGTTGCTCCTTCACCTATAGCTGTTGGGGATGATGGAGGAATTCATACAGATACTGGTAAGCAACCCTACCAAGTTCCACGAGCCTTAGACATAGAAGAAATACCCTTGATCGTTGAAAATTTTCGCCAAGCAGCAGAGAATGCCAAAATGGCGGGCTTTGATGCAATTGAGGTTCATGCAGCTAATGGGTATCTAATTGACCAGTTTCTTCAGTCTTGCTCCAATCAGCGACAGGATCGCTATGGTGGTAGCAAAGAAACCCGTTTTCAATTTCTACGTGAAATAGTTGAAGCTGTTTTAACTCTCTGGGAGCCAGATAAAGTTGGAATTAGACTTTCTCCTAATGGATCTTTTAACGGTATGGGTTCAGCTGATTACCGTGAATCATTTCTTTTTTATGTCCAGCAACTGGCTCAATATCGATTGGCTTTCCTAGATATCATAGATGGTTTGGCATTCGGCTTTCATGGGCTAGGAACTCCTATGACACTAGCCGAATTTCGTCCATTATTCTCGGGTTGCATCATAGGTAATTGCGGATATCAAAAGGAAAGTGCAGAAACTGCAATTGAAGAAGGTAATGCCGATTTGATTGCCTTTGGTAGACCTTATATCAGTAATCCCGATTTGGTAGAGCGTTTTACCCACGATTGGCCACTCAATCCCCCGGGTGATCCTGCCACATGGTATTCGAATGGACCTGAAGGATATATAGATTTTCCTTGTTATCAGTCCCAAAATTAAAAAATATTGACAAAAATCGGGCCAGGAATTTAACACTGCGCTAGGATAGATAACGAGTATAAGTGTCGGCAAACTGGTTATCTGTTTAGTTCAAGCAAGATTATCTCCGATATTTCATATCTCTGCGTATATTCTGATGAACGGAGAAAATATTTATGTCCATTTTCGTTGGTAACCTTTCCTATCAGGTTACAGAGGCAGATCTAAGCTCAGTATTTGCTGAGTATGGTAATGTCAAAAGAGTAAATGTCCCAACTGACCGAGAAACAGGTCGGATGAGAGGATTTGCTTTTGTAGAGATGGAACTACCCGCTGAGGAAACAAAGGCCATTGAGGCTCTAGATGGAGCTGAATGGATGGGTCGAGTTTTGAAAGTCAACCCTGCTAAACCTCGCGATAATAATAGAGGCGGCGGTGGCGGCGGAAATAACAGACGCTACTAAGGGCTAAAGCCTATATCAAAACCAAGTGGGACTTAACATCTTGCTTGGTTTATTGTTTTGGTTTATTGTTTATGTTTAGGGAACGGAGAGAGAGGGATTCGAACCCTCGGTGGAGTTACCCCCACAACATCTTAGCAGGATGCCGCTTTCAACCACTCAGCCATCTCTCCCTGAGGGCAGTCTTGTAATTTTAGCAAATTTACAGGAATTTATCAATAGCATTTCGGCTGACTACTTTAACAATTAAAATTCTGTAAGATTAAAGCTGCGTTTTGTCCACCAAGACCAAAGCTCAAGTTCAAGATATTGAACAATTTAGCCTTTGTAGCATGTTTACTGAAATTGAGAGGGAAAGCCGGATTTTTCAAGCCTACTGCGGGTGGAATCATCTGTTGATCAAGCGAAACTATGGATAAAGCAGCAGAGATGGCCGCAGATGCACCTAAAGTGTGTCCAATTGCTCCCTTAATGGAGGCTATATGGACATCGACAGGGAAAATAGATTGAATGATCTTAGATTCAATCTGGTCGTTCATAACGGTTCCAGTACCATGGGTGTATATCAAATCAATATCATGAGCGAGCAATCCACTATTTTGCAGACATTTCTTTATTGCCTTAGCTGCAACTTGACCGCTTGCCTCTGGTGAGGTCATATGGTAAGCATCACAACTGAGAGCGAAACCTTTAATTTCAGCAAAGGGTATAATACCGCGATCCCTGGCAGATTTTAAAGATTCAATTAGAAAGACTGCAGAACCTTCAGCCAAAGATAAACCATCACGGTTGCTATCAAAAGGAGAGCAGAAATTTTTAGAGAGAAGAGACATCTGTTGGAAACCTGTGATCACTAGGGGTGAAATAGGAGTATCTATGGCTCCGGCTATTACCTGAAGGCAGGTTTTCTCCTTGATCAGTTGATAGGCCTTGGCAATTGCCCAAATCCCAGTAGAACAAGCACTCATTGGCGCTACAACAGGACCACAACTGCCAATTATCGCCGCCGCCACGCTAGCTGCCTGATGGGGAAACATATTTTCCCAACCTTCAAAAGTCCCATTTCTCATCAAGCTTTCCCATTGAGATTGACAAGCTCGACTAGAGCCAATAACTACTGCACATTCTGGCAGAGGAGCAGAAAGCCCACTAGCCAAAAGAAGTTCCTTGACAACCGGAACAATCAGCCCAGAAACAGTGAACGGGGTATCTTGAATCAGCCCTAGTGGGTAAGCCGGTAATTGGGGAAAAGGCGCAGCTAGTCTTAGTCCGATTTGATTGACACAAAGACCATTCCAGGTTTGCTCCAGATTACCTAGACAAGACCGCAAAGCGACCCCAGTGACAACTACTCTATCGCTATCAGAATCCCATAACATGAGCTACAGCATCGTAAGAAGGCTTTATTCCCTTCTTAAATTCGTTGCCACTGTAAGTAATGGCTGCATCAGAATCTTTTAGTCCATTACCAGTTAAAACACAGACCACCACGGCATCATCGGATATTTTGTCGGCATGTTTGATTAATCCAGCTACAGAAGCAGCGCTGGCCGGCTCACAGAAAATCCCCTCTTTACCTGCCAAAATTCTGTAGGCATTGAGAATCTCTTCATCTGTGACTGAATTAAACTCACCACCACTGGCATCTCTGACTCTTGTCGCTTTTTGCCAGTTGGCAGGCCTGCCAATACGAATAGCAGTAGCTATGGTTTCAGGATTCAAAACTGGTTGGTTGATTACCAAAGGAGCCGAACCTGCCGCTTGGAAGCCCATCATTTTGGGGAGTTTGGTGCATTTTTCTTCCTCACGGTATTCGCAAAAGCCCATCCAGTATGCGGTAATATTACCACCATTGCCAACTGGAATAAAAATATAGTCAGGCGCTTCACCCATTGCATCAACTATCTCAAAAGCGGCACTCTTTTGTCCCTGCAATCGGTAGGGATTTACAGAATTAACGATGGTAACTGGATAACGTTCACCCAGTTGGCGAACAATTGAAAGTGCTTCATCAAAATTCCCCTCAATTCCAATGACCTCTGCGCCGTAAAGAAGAGCTTGGGCAAGTTTGCCCATTGCCACTTTAGCCTCGGGAATGATCACAAAGGCTTTTAATCCAGCTCTTGTGGCATAGGCAGCTGCAGAAGCGGATGTATTGCCAGTGCTAGCACAGATAACAGCCTTAGCTCCATCTTCCTTGGCTTTGGAAATGGCCATGGTCATACCGCGATCTTTAAAACTACCTGTTGGATTGAGACCATCATATTTGATAAAAACTTTAATTCCTCGCCCAACAAGAGCAGAGACGTAGGGAAGAGAAATAAGTGGGGTATTGCCTTCATTGAGGGTAATTATTGGCGTAGCTGCTGATACAGGCAAATAAGGAGTATAGGTCTCTATGATTCCCCTGCTAGCAACTGCAGTTTTTAACTCCAACCTAGATGCATTGATGGGCGATGCAATATCATGTATTTGAGGTTTCATAGAGGACCAAATTTAATAATTATCTAATTTAAAATACTATTTTAACCCCAAGCTGAGATATCCTTCTACTAAAAAATCAGGTCCTACTTGGGTTAGAGATATCTTTTCCAGCTTGATAGCATCATCCATCACCTGTAAACCAAGATCTCCTATTGGACTGGGAGCTCTAGTGCCTCCAATCAATTTGGGTGCTATGAAAGCTAATATCTTTTGAATTGAACCATCCTTCAAAGCAGCCGAAGAAAGTGTCGGTCCACATTCCCAAAGAACTTTATTTAGACCCATCCGGTAGAGGGCTTTCATTACTTCGCATGGTCTGAGATCACTTAGTTGAATGATTTCAAGACCATAATCAAGGAGATATCCAAGTTTAACCGAATCACAGTCGGCTTGAGTGAAAATCAATGTTTTTGCTTCTTGTTGCTGCCAGATATTAGCAGAAAGGGGAAGCGATAGTGTTTTAGAAAGTACAACCCTGACTGGATTATTTTTACTAACTTGATGGGTGGTTAGTTGGGGATTGTCAAGTCTTACTGTATTACCACCAACTATCACTGCATCACATGTAGAGCGTAACCTATGAACATAATGCCGTGACTGACTACTGCTAACCCAAGAACTATTGCCTGTAGTAGTGGCAATCTTACCATCGAGAGTCATGGCATATTTGAGAATACCAAAAGGTCTCTGATAGACAATGCGATGGACGAAAGCTTCATTTAGCTCATTGGCATCAGCTTCCTCAACACCTACGATCACCTCCAAACCAGCTGAACGCAATGCGGCTATACCCTTGCCAGATACCCTGGGATCGGGATCAACCATACCCACTATTACCTTGACAATCTCTGCTTTTAAAATAGCCTCAGTACATGGTGGTGTATGTCCATAATGGTTACATGGCTCTAGATTGACATAAAGAGTAGCGCCTTTGGTATCTTCTTGGCTGGCATTTATGGCTTCAACTTCCGCATGAGGCTCACCCGTCTTGCGATGATGACCTTCTGCAATAATCTTCCCATTCTGGACTATTACAGAACCAACTAGAGGATTGGGAGATGTCTCTCCGGCAGCTTTGTTGGCCAGGGCAAAACATCTCCGCATCATGGACTTGTCAAAATCATTAACCATAGAGGTGGAAAACGTTCCCCAGTCCAAGGGCAAGGTTGGGGTTAGGCAGCTGTAAGGGAATGGGGATAAACACTAACCTTGCGACGACCACCTACTTTATATTCAAATTTGACTACGCCTTCAGTTAAAGCAAAAAGAGTATCATCTCCACCCCTGCCAACATTGTTACCAGGATGTATTTTAGTGCCACGCTGACGAATTATAATGCCACCTGCCTTGACAGTTTGTCCGCCATAGCACTTAACTCCCAGACGCTTGGAGCGAGAGTCGCGGCCGTTACGGGTACTACCTGTTCCCTTCTTATGAGCCATTTTTCTTCCCTATTTATTGACTAGATTATTTCGTATTTTATACTTCAGTAGTTGCCTCATGGGCCAAAACAGCACCATCTATAGAGATCGAATTGATCATCAATCTGGTGATCTCTTGGCGATGTCCACGTTTTTTTCGGGTTTTTTTCTTAGGTTTCATCTTGTAGACTAAAACCTTACGTCCCCGATAGTGCTTAACTATAGTTCCCTCTACTGTGGCTCCCTTAACAAAAGGAAGGCCCACATTAATCTCTTCTTGGTAACTAACCAGCAAGACCTTATCAATAATATAGGTACTTTCTGGATCAAAATGAAGCAGTTCAATATCATAAAAACGACCGGGTTCAACTCTGAGTTGTTTTCCCCCAGTCTCTACGATGGCGTAGGTCATAAATTCACCTTATTTTTATCCCGTACAGGTAGCTTAAACAGCTTTTGTTTGCACCTGATCCGAGCGACAGATATTAATTATAGATCAAAAGAGTAAAATTAGGCAAACTTTATTGACAATGAGCATTGTCTCACATAAGCTCCAATGTTCTTATATTGGGTAAATTCATAATATTGCTATCAGCAGGATTTACTTTTAAAAATTGATGCACCAATAAAAAGCCTGCTATTGTCCAGGTTTGATAAATTCTTGCCTGTTGGCCTATCCAAATGCCTGTAGGTCCATCAAAATATTCTGCCCACTTCTGTTGAGGTAAACGTTCTAAGAGAACTTGATAAGATTCCTCCAGCAAGATTTCAAAGCAATAGGAACCATCAATGGATAAATCTCCGTAACGGGATTGATAACGGAGAATAGCCAGAACAAAAAACCACAATAGACAGGGCCAATGTCCACCATTGTGATAGCACCAAGGTAAGTTCTTGCGATCAAAACCTGTTATCAGTCGCCAGTCTTGTGACTCCAAAGGAGGATGGCATATCCTTAAGGGCATTTGAGCAAAAAGACTGTGACGATTACGCAAAAAGAGAGAAAATAGCGATCTCTGTTGCTCGGGACTAATAATATCAAAAATTGCCCCTAGACAATTGCCCAAGGTGAAGAATCTGAAATCAGGTCTGCCAGTGCGAATATTACCTATTAGATAACCTCCTTGACTTCCTAACCAATCCTGCAACCAATGGGGAATTGTTTCTGTTTGAATATTATATTCATTAGTGACTGATTCACCATATTGTTCAGTAGGACGACGACGGAGAACTTGAATAGTTTTATTATTGACCCAATAATGAGTCAACAAATAACGTTTTAATCTTTTAAGCCAAGCAACAGCATAATCAAATTGATGTTGTTGAAACTGCCTGAAATCATCCGATTGAGTCGAGTTTTTTTTCTCTAGATCGATTTTAATCAAGGATGCTGCACTCATTAAAGAAGCATATAAGAGAACTTGGATTTCCAGGGGATTCCCCCAAACATCCATTGGACGATCGATCATGAATGCACCATCTGGCACATAGAGAGTCGGCGCGTCTCTAAACTGAGGATGTAGGATCAACTCAAGAAATCGTTGCAATCCTATTTGAACTTCTGTTTTGATCGCCCAGTCTTGATCCCCTGTTCGCTGAACGTAGAGATAAGCTAAAATTGGCCACCATAATGTGGCATCTACTGAACAAATTCGTCCAATCGCTCTTTGTCCGTAATCTGCTACCAAATGATGATCAACTTCTATAAAACTAGTTGGAAAAATTCCTCTAGTTTGAAATTCTGTACTTTGTAATTCTAAACAGGTATTCAAAAAATGCCGTACAATCTCATATTGACCATCAATTAATAAATAGATCATCACAGGTATATTGTCTCTGATAAAGACCTCTCCATAATTCAAGTCCTCTTTAGAATTAATATTTTGAGAAATCTTGGCAATGGCTGCTTTTGCTCCTACAAATTGACCGTCTAATTTAACTAAGGCCTTTTCATAAAGCAATGACCTAGCCAGATTTACAATTATTTGTTCTTCAATATGACTTGTTTTTACCATAAGAGTCTAAAATACGTGTGATAATCTAATCTTTTTTATGAAATATATACTAGCTACAGATTTAGATAATACTTTAGTTGGAGATGATCAAGCAACAAAAAATCTTAATCAAAAATTAGCAGCTAAGCGACAGGAACTATATCTTATTTATGCTACTGGCAGATCATACAGTTCTGCAGTTGAGCTAATGCATAAAAAACAACTTCTAGAGCCTGATTACTGGGTAACAGGTGTTGGTACAGAAATTTATCATCAAAGTCAACGTAATACATTCTGGGAAAGTAAAATATCTGATCAATGGGAACCTCAAATCATTACCAGTATTGCTCAATCTTTCAAGCAGTTATCACCTCAATCTTTACGAGAACAAAATCCTTGGAAAATTAGCTTTTACTTAAATCAACCGCAAAACTCAGATATTTTAGAAGAATTAAAGACTCAATTAAATGAGTTAGGACTAGCTTATCAGATGATTTTCAGTAGTGGTCGAGATGTTGATATTCTACCCTATAATGCCAACAAGGGACTGGCTATTACCTATTTAAGAAAACATTTACACATTCCGGTTGAATTGACCTTAGTCTGCGGTGATTCGGGCAATGATATACATTTATTTGAACAATCGACACTAGGAACTATTGTCAATAATGCTCAGCCGGAACTGATAAACTGGTATGAATGCAACCTAAGTCCCAACCTTTATTGGTCCAATTGCTCTTATGCCTGGGGAATTATAGAAGGTTTACAATATTTTCAGTTACTTAAATAAAGGTGAAATGACCAATAATTATAGGTATACTTCCCTTATTCATACACTATTTAGATAATTAATCTGTTAGAATAGCGTCAAGGATTGGTAGCTATCTTGTATTTTGCCACATGTTTTATAAAGAATTTAGAACAGTATATTCATAGAATCAGGTAATAAGAAAATATATAGTTTTTCACTCAATTTTACTATTACTTTTTTATTATATTTCTCTACTTGTTATTAAACAATGATCTCTTTTTAGTTAATAATTGAATTTTTTAGGAGATTGAAATGCGAATTGCCCAGATATCACCTTTATGGGAAAGAGTACCACCACCTGCTTATGGTGGAATTGAGCTAGTGGTAGGTTTATTGACTGATGAATTGGTTAATAGAGGACATGATGTTACTCTATTTGCTTCGGGAGATTCCTTGACTTTAGCTAAACTCGAATCCGTTCATCCCTGTGCCCTACGTTTAGATCCTCAAATCAAAGAATATGGTATTTACGAAATACTGAATCTGAGTCGAATCTATGAAAAAGCTGATGAATTTGACATCATTCATTCCCATGTCGGCTGCGGAGCCTTACCTTATGCTGCTTTAGTCAAAACACCAACTGTTCATAGCTTACATGGCATATTTACTCCTGATAATGAAAAACTTTTTATCCATGCTCGTCAACAAAATTTTGTCAGTATCTCTCAATCACAACGAGAGCCTAGGCTCAATTTAAACTATGTTGCCACAGTCTACAACGGTATCGATGTTAATCGCTTCGAGTTTTATCCTAAAGCAGATCATCCTCCATATTTAGCCTTTTTGGGTAGGATGTCGCCAGAAAAAGGTCCTCATTTAGCTATCAAAATTGCGCAAAGTTCAGGTTGGACTTTAAAAATGGCAGGAAAAATTGATCCTGTTGATATTGAATACTTTGAAACTCAAATCAAACCGTACATAGATGGGGAACAGATTCAATTTCTAGGCGAAGCTAATCATGCCCAAAAAAATATTTTGATGGGTAAAGCTGTGGCTACTCTATTTCCTATTACCTGGAAGGAACCTTTTGGATTAGTAATGATTGAGTCTATGGCTTCAGGAACACCAGTAATTGCAATGAGTTTGGGATCAGCTCCCGAAATAATCTCTCACGGAAGGAGCGGTTTCCTTTGTCATACTGTCGAAGATTGTCTAGAGTCCATTAGGCAGATCTCCCAATTAAACCGTTATGAATGTCGTGAACATGTCTTGATGAATTTTACTACCCAACGACTATCTGATGGTTATGAATTTGTCTATAAAAAAATTCTATCAGAGCATTACTCAAAAAACAGTTTTACCCGTTCAGTAGCCATCAATCAATTAAATAAGCACTGAAAATTGAGGTCAAAAGATCATATGGCAAATCAAAATAAACAACCTATTGCCCTGATCTCAGTTCATGGAGATCCTGCAGCCGCCATAGGTGGAGAAGAAGCAGGGGGACAGAATGTTTATGTTCGAAATATAGGTGAAAAATTGGCTGCCTTAGGTTGGCAAGTTGATATGTTTACTCGTAAAACTGATTCTGATCAACCAAGTATTGTCCAGCATTCTCCTTACTGTAGAACAATTCGTATCAAAGCCGGTCCTGAATCCTTTATTCCCAGAGATCATTTATTTTCCTATATGCCGGAATTTCTGGACTCATTCCTAGTTTGGCAAGACAAAGAAAGAATCATTTATCCACTAATTCATACAAATTATTGGCTTTCAGCCTGGATCGGTCTGGAGATCAAAAAGCAGAGCAAAATTCAGTTAATTCATACATATCATTCTCTAGGGGCAGTAAGATATGATTCTATTGCCATCCGTCCAGCTATTGCCGAGACTCGATTAATTATTGAAAAAGAGATTTTAGAACAATCTGATTGTGTAGTAGCAACTAGTCCTCAAGAAGAAGAAAATTTAAGAAAACTAGTATCATCCCGAGGAATCATTTCACTTATTCCCTGTGGAACAGATACCGATAATTTTAATCTTATTTCTAAAACAGAAGCAAGATTAAAACTGGGATTTGCACCATCAGAAAAAATCGTGCTTTATGTTGGTCGTTTCGATCCCCGTAAAGGCATTGAAACCTTGGTTAGAAGCTGTGCAAAAATTCTATCAGACTACGGAAAAAATCTTAGATTAGTAATTGTGGGGGGCAGTTCTTGTGAGCGAGCAGATGGAGAGGAGAGAGGGAGAATTGAAAAAATTTTAAAAGAGCTCACTCTTGATCAACAGACTATCTTTGCTGGCCAGATTGGGCATGAGCAACTACCCTCATATTATGCTGCCGCTGATGTTTGCGTTATTCCCAGTCACTATGAGCCATTTGGATTGGTTGCCATTGAATCGATGGCTTGTGGAACTCCCGTAGTTGCTTCAGATGTTGGAGGATTGAAATTTACAGTTTTATCCGAAGAGACTGGATTGCTAGTACCGCCGAAAGATATAGATGCTTTTGCTCAAGCTATCAAACGAATTCTAAACGATGAGTTATTAGCTGGAACAATGAGAAAAAAAGCTTCAGCTAATGTTAATCAACGCTTTGGCTGGAGACAGGTTAGTATCCAATTAAGTGATCTTTACCGACGTATATTAGCGCAGTCGATTATGCAAGAACCAATCATTTATCTACCTAAATTAACGTCAATTCGGGATAAGGAAAATGCTGTAATTCTTACAGAATAAGCGTTTAGTTAAATTGTTTAATAACATTTTCTCTAAAATATCCACTATTATTGGATATTCTCTCAACGATGGATCATCATCGATAACATTTTTA
>CAIPYC010000127.1 GCA_903869185.1 uncultured cyanobacterium
ATTCTAGGCACCGCAGCCCTGTTAATTTCTGTGTAAATCTCATCTGTGGATTAATCGCCTACTGCCATCAGCCCAAAAAACCTTCTCTTAACTTGTAACTGTACTGTCTTTTTTCTCCTTCTTATCCCGAATTGACGTTAAGTTAGTACTTTGGTTCAGTGTTAGGGATATTGACAGTATAATCAGCCAGCTCACAAAAATCTTGGTCAAATCTATTAAGTTGCAGATGAGATCTACTTGTTTATTTTTGGCACGTTGGGCTATTTTAGGCTCATTACCCCTGCGAACACTATCAAACTAGCAAGAAACGCCTAAAACAACTTTTTTTAAGTCCAAAAAAATGATTTCATTAGAAGTACCTAATAGTTGAGGCTATATAATTAGACACATTGTCTTATAATATGATGTTGATGTTATCAATTTCTTATTTTTTCAATACCCCCTATATCTTCTTTTCGTAACAAAACCATAATGTTCAAATTCAATCTTTCAAATTCCAAAACCAAAATCACATCACTTCTATTAGGAATTGTAACTACTTTTCTCACAGGGCTTCCTATTCATGCTGCTGAAAAACTTTATTTATCATACGGCCCGCTCATGTTATCCCTACGGGTTGAATCCTTAGAAACCTTCGCTAAAGATGGTACTATCAATGAGGATTTAAAGTTTTATTTGGCTCAAGTAACTCCAGAACAACAGGCAGAATTTCGTAAGCTATTGGTCAAACGAGTTGACATCAATCCCGTGATGGTATCCCGTTTTTTTAATACTAAAATTGGCGAAGAAATTCTCACTCGCGTTGGTAAAGGTATTACGATTCAAGGGGGAGCAAATGGAAAATATGTCCTGCGAGGCGCATTGGTTCAAGCTGCGTTAGATCCCGAAGGACTAACCCTGCTCAATGTCCTCAAAAAACTCTCTACAAATCTTCAGTTTCAGGGAGAACTGATGCTGGGTTCGGCAGAATTCGCAGATAAAGTACTATTAGCAACAGAGACCTTAACCACTGCACTACGCTCTCTGACGAACGAAGAAGCTGCAACCGATCCCAAGGTCAATTATGCTACCCTACCCGATGTCCGTAAGCCAGGTAAATATGCTGTTACCAAGCGAGTTTGGCAGCTAGTGGATCAAAGCCGTAACCGTACCTTTTATGTTGATGTTTACCAACCACAAGGACAGGAAGCAGAAAAAACGTCAGTTATTGTTTTCTCTCACGGATTAGCCTCTCGACCAGAAGATTATGCTCAAGGACTCCAAAACATGGCTTCCTACGGCTATGTTGTTGTCGCTCCTCAACATCCTGGCAGTGATGTCATCTGGTTAAAGGAGATGTTTGAAGGATACCATCGAGATATTTTTGACCTCAATGAATTTATCAATCGCCCCAAGGATATTAGCTTTGTTATTGACGAACTCCAACGGCGCAATCAAGCTGAATTTCAAGGAAAACTTGACTTAGACAATGTCGGTATGGCAGGTCATTCCTTTGGGGGTTATACAACCTTAGCCATTGCCGGGGCGGAAATAGATTTTAATAATTTGCAACAGGATTGCAATCGTCTTTATGGTGGACTGGACATCTCTCTACTGCTAGAATGTCGAGCCTTGGAATTACCGCGACAGGCTTATCATTTTCGAGATAGTCGAGTGAAGGCGGTTTTTGCAGCCAATCCAGTCAATCGTAGTATTTTTGGACCTCAAGGACTTGGTAAAATTGCGATTCCTGTCGTTCTCGGTTCAGGAAGTTACGATCCCGCTGCTCCGCCTGCTTTAGAACAGGCAGCTTCCTTTACTTGGCTCACCACGCCAAATAAATATTGGATCATGGTAGAAGGACAAGCACATGTCAACTTCACTAAGCTCGATCCTGGGATTAATGAGACAATAGAATCTGTCGGTCATCTAACTTTACCCAGTCAAAACTTAATCAGTAAGTATGCCTATGCGGTCTTAGTGCCATTTTTTGAAGTTTATATTAGCAAGAATGAGAGCTATCGTCCTTATCTCCAGTCTGCCTACGCTGAATATATCAGTCAAAATAACCAGTTCAAACTTGATTTTATTAGTGCTGCTTCATCCAATAAACTAGCTACTACTATTGAGAAGTTTAAGCGAGAGCATTAAACCTACTGAATTTTATTTCTCTTATCGCATGCTAACAATATTTTTTTCAGGAAATTCTCTATAACCTTACAGAAAGTATGTCAGTAAAAATAGATCAATCTTTATTTTCTTCAACACTATGTAAAAATTCATCCAAAACTTGTAAAAATCGCTCTGTCTCCTCCAGATGGGGCATATGTGAACTGTTTTCAAAGAGTACCCACTGAGAGCCTGAAATACCTTTATTAACTATTCCGACACAAGCGGGAGTAACTTCATCGTAGAAACCTGAAAGTAGCAGTGTAGGTGCAACAATTTCAAACAGGCGGTTTTCGATATTCCAGTCAATGATCTTGCCAATACCGCGAAACTCTGTGCCAACTTTGCTATAGGCTTTAGTTAAACAGCTAGGCCAAGGATCTAATCGACAAAGAAAGGAATAATTGAACAATTCCATCGCCTTTTTGTATTCAGGGGATTGGGTTGTCCCTTCAGCTTCGTGCTTGCGGATAATCTGTTGTACTTCCGCTGGTAAATCATTCATCAAGCCATAAGCTTCAGTAGCAAATTGTTGAACGCTAGCAGGTGTACTTGCTAAGATTAGGCTGACTAGCCCAGTGGCTTGAGAAAGAGCGTGTTCCAATGCCAAACAGCCGCCCCATGATTGCCCGAAAAGATGAATTTGTTCTAAATTTAGAGCTTTGCGGACAGTAACAAGTTCTTTTTTAAATAAATCAATAGAATAAAGATTGGGATCATTGGGGCGATCGCTATTCCCACAACCTAATTGATCGTAAAATATGACACTCCGTCCAGTTTCAGCGACCGCTTCTAGTGGTTCTAAATAGTCGTGTGGTACCCCTGGACCTCCATGAAGACATAGCAATGGTAACTTGCCAAATTCTTCTCGTTTTGGTTTGATGATGCGATACCAAATTTGGTGACTACAGAATGGGATAAAGCCTTCAATGGCATATGTTGCTGTCATGAGGATTCTAAATAGACGCTTGCAAATACTTTCGGTTGACATCAGACTAAAGGTTAACACAATCTGCCAGGTTTGACTCTCCATTATTTTGTTAAACTCATTACCTGAAAGTACTTTAGAGATTAAGTTTTAGGCTTAACGTACTTTATTTTCCGAATTCTGAATCTACCCCAATTTAAAGACAAAACCAAGATTCCAGTATATAGAACTGATGCCGATAAAGGGTCGGGACGATGCAGCTATCAGCTCAGAGCTAGTCCAAAGCTAGTAGGGTTCGGTAATAAAGTGATTCGAACAGATGTTTTTTTAGATGGTTTGGTATCCAAGACTCTGCCTACCACGTAGCGTTTTCTATTTTAATTCCTTTATTTATTATACTCGGAAAGTGACAAAAGAGGGGTATAGCAATAGCCGGAGCGCTATTGTGTTGTGGTTGATGTGAAATAATTTAGCAGCCTGGCAAATCTTTAGACCATCTATTTCAATTGACTCTATTACTTTTGTCCTTAAGTCGTAACCATA
>CAIPYC010000128.1 GCA_903869185.1 uncultured cyanobacterium
CTAGGCACCGCAGCCCTGTTAATTTCTGTGTAAATCTCATCTGTGGATTAATCGCCTACTGCCATCAGCCCAAAAAACCTTCTCTTAACTTGTAACTGTACTGTCTTTTTTCTCCTTCTTATCCCGAATTGACGTTAATTAGATTTTTCCGAAATCCTGGGGGTTTATTTTTTATTTGTTCATTTTTAGAATAATTAATAAAATCATAGTTCTTCTTAAATGTGCTTACTGTAACATAATTAGAGTCAGTAATTAAATTATCTGAAATGCATATATCAACTTGAAATTTATAAAATTCATTGACACTTTCAACTTGTGGACATATGCTTTAAAGTAATTCCTCTAAAAAACATGTTGGTCTATCATAAACTGGTATACAAATAGATAGTAGTTTTTCCATATTTATTAATATTGATACTGTAATATTCTTAATTGCTATTTGTTGTATTGTGGATTGCTGTATCTTATTTTAATCAAGTTAGCGTAAAATAATTCCCCTATCTATACCTTTTTCTTGATTCTTCAAGCTCTGAGATTCATATAATAAATAAAATATATTTCTCTTGGCCAATAATTGTTCTTGAGTACCTTGTTCTACTATTTTTCCTTCCTCCATAACCACAATATTGTCAGCATTTTCAATAGTAGAAAGACGATGAGCAATTACAATTACAGTACGATTTTGGCTTACTTCATCAATTGCCTTTTGAACTATTTTTTCCGAATTGGAATCTAGAGAACTAGTGGCTTCATCGAGAATGAGTATTTCCGGGTCACATAATACAGCTCTAGCAATCGCAATTCGTTGTCGCTGGCCACCGGATAGTCTTGTGCCACGATTACCGACAATCGTATCAAGCCCATTGGGAAGTTCTTCTATAAAATCGAGAATATAGGCTTTTCTACAAGCTTCAAAGATCTCTTTATCTGTTGCTTCTCTTTTGCCGTAGGAAATATTTTCTCTTATGGAGCAATTGAACAAAAATGTTTCTTGGCTTACCAGTGCAATACTTCTTCGCCAAGTCCCTATTGCTAAGTCACGAAGATCCATTTCGTCTATAAAAATTAATCCACTATCGGGATCATGAAATCTCATTATTAAATCTATCAAGGTAGACTTACCACAGCCTGAAGTACCGACAATTGCTGTAGTTTTTCCTTTGGCTATAGAAAGATTAATATTCTTTAAAGTAGGTTCAGGGTTAGTGGGATAAGTGAAATATATATTTTTAAATAAAAGCTCTCTTTCCAATCCTCCATATGTAAGCTTGCCATTAGGTAACCTTGAATTGTCTGTCGATGATAAGAAGGTTTGGATAGATTCAAAACTTCCTCTAAATAATGAGCATTCTGAGCGTAAATTATTTAATGAGTTCACTCTTGGCAAGGTTCTTAGTAAAGCCAGTGTAAAGGTAAGTAATATTGGAAGATTAGTTCCATTTGCATTTCGTGTAAAAATCAAACTTGTTCCTACAAACAGGATAATAATTAATGCCAAAATTCCTAAAGTTTCTGTTAAAGGAGCAACTGCTGAATATAATTTATAAGCACTAAATTCGGCTTTGAAGCGATTATTAATTAATCTCTTAGCATCTTCTATTTCTCTGCCTTCAGTATTAAATGATTGAATCACTTTTATACCATTGAGAATCTCGCCAACATGGTTAGACAAATTTTCAATTTCACTAGAACTTTTTTGACCCTTTTTATTAATTTTCTTAATTAATATATGAATGGATAAAGCGAGTATTGTTATACAGAAAAACGTAATTAGTGTTAATAAAGGACTCAGAATAATCAGAAATATTAGTAGGAAAGCAATTGTAATTACTTCTCTTGTAATATCAACTAAATCATTTAGATAACGTTCACTACGCTGTGCTTGCTCATTGACATAACCTAGCAATTCTCCTGTGCTGGTTTTGACATAAAATGTGAGTCCAAGTTTCAAAAAACGCTCAATACATATTTCTCTAAGTCTGGAAATTGTTTCGAATGTAAAACTAATTTGAAAAATACGGGATAGATAAAGATTACTATTTTTAATAATCGTTACTAAAGCCAACGAAATGAGGATAGCTTGAAGCTGATGATTTTGTGGAATGTGTAGATAAATACTACTCAACTTACCTAAAAAGCCAGAACTAGATGTTGCTGGGATTACATGATTTCCAGCCAGTATTTGAGTTAACGGAAGTACTAATGCAGTACCTACAACCTCGAGCAAGGAAGAAAAAGTTGATAACGTTATTGATTTAATTGCTAGGTGCAAATAAGGATGGGTTAGTTGATACAAAAAACTTTTGTCTTTTGATCTCCCTAAAAATCTGGGTAGTAAAATAAATTGTCTCAAAGTTATAAAATGGTCGTTTTATTAATGAAATAATACAAAAAAATCGAAAAATAAGTCTACATTTGAGCTAACATTGAAGGAATCTTTTCTAGAATTATCTCTGACTCTATTGTATTGTCAATAGCTACTTTAATTCTTTCTGCCATCACTTGAACATGAGGTTCTTTGTATGCAGTATAATCAATTCCGTCATTACCAGGTACATAATTTAATTCGAAACCATTGGAAAAGATCTCCATAAAATTAAGCAGTACTTTCGGCTCAAGTTCTTCGTAGTTTCGTTGTGCATCCTGAAGAGATTTGAAATACAAAACTTTACTAGCTAGTTTGTCATAATCGACAGTTGGCTCAAGTGCAATCATTCGTCCTTTATAGGGTTGAGGTATGTAGTTGTCGTATGCTAGAGAAAGTGATCTATTCATTTTTGTAGATTTATTTTCGATTAAATTATTTTGATCATTAATTGAAGAAAATCTCCTTAATATCTTGTGATTAATTATTTGACTTAATCTTTTTTTGAAGTGATAAAAATCATTTGTTTTTATGATTTTTAATTGACGTGTAAACCATTTGTGGCTTAGTCTATGAGGTTGGCGCATCAAACCACCAATAGTAATTACTAAATCAACCTGTTGATCCTGTGCTACTAATCTTTGAGCTATTTCTAGGGCTATCAAAGCCCCAATATGTTTACCACCAAGAAAATATGGTCCATTGGGCTGGATAGTTATTAGTTCTTTAAGATAATGTGATGCCATTGCTTCGACACTTTGATGTGGCTCCTGTTTTTCATCTAGCCCTACTGCTTGTAATCCGTATACAGGTATTTCAGGTCCCAATTTTTGAGCGAGAGTACGATATATAAAAGTTTCTCCATTGCAAGCATGAATTAAAAATAAAGGAGGTTTATTTCCTCTTGTTTGAAGTGGGACTAAGCTGGAATAAAAGGCTTTATTTTCTTCTGTTTGAGCAATGATTTTTGCCATCTCTTCAACGGTAGGGGCATAAAATATTGTAGACAATGGCAAATTAATATTAATGCTATTGGCAATTCGCAGAAAAAGTTTAGGTACCATAAGCGAATGTCCACCTAATTCAAAGAAGTTATCATAAATACCTATATTTTCTAAGTTAAGAATTTCAGCCCAAATCTTAGCTATAAATACTTCATTTGGCGTTCTAGGCGCTGCATTTTCTTTTGTTCGGTGTTTTGTCCTTTTAGGAACTGGTAAGGCTCTGCGGTCTACTTTTCCATTGGGAGTTAATGGTAAACTGTCTAGGCTTACAAAGAGAGAAGGCATCATAAATTCTGGTAGCGTTCCCTTGAGAAAGTTTTGTAGTTCTCTAGAGTCTATTGTTTCTTCATTGGTTATTAAGTAAGCTACTAATTGTTTATTGCCTGGCTCATCTTCTCTGGCTATAACTATTGCTTGTTGAATTTGAGGATGACTATTAAGAACTGTTTCTATTTCCCCTAGCTCAATCCTAAAACCTCTTATTTTTACTTGATTGTCTATTCTGCCTAGATATTCAATGTTGCCATCTGGTAAATAGCAAGCTAGATCCCCTGTTTTATAGAGACGACCATCTCCAAAGGGATTATCTATAAATTTTTCTGCTGTCAGTTCTGGATTATTTAAATATCCTCTTGCTAATCCATCACCTCCAACATGGAGTTCTCCTGCCACCCCAATAGGTACTGGTTGAAGGTGAGAATCCAGTATATAAACTTGAGTGTTGTTTATTGGCTTACCTATTGGCACCGAATTCACTAATTGATAATCTTTTTTGACTGAATAGCAACAAGAGAAGGTTGTATTTTCTGTTGGACCATATCCATTGATTAATTGACAATCTTTTAATTCTGATAGGACTTTTTGGACATGAAAGATTGACAAGACATCTCCGCCAGCTAACAATTTTTTCATACCTTTTAGATCCTCTAATTTTTCATCTACTATCAAGTTAAATAAACCTGATGTCAACCAGAGAGTTGTAACCTTATATCTTTTTAATACATTTCCTAAAGTTTGTAATGAAATCGCTTCGTTAGGATAGATCACTAATTTGGCTCCATTAAGGAGACTTCCCCATATTTCCCAGGTGGAAGCATCGAAGGAAATAGGCGCCAGTTGTAATAGAACTTCATCAACAGTTAGATCTACATAATTGGTTTTTTTAACCAGTCTTACTACTCCCTTTTGAAGTACAAGAACTCCTTTTGGTTTTCCTGTTGAACCCGAAGTATAAATAACATAAGCCAGGTTATCAGAACTCACGCTAGTGACTGGATTATTAGCAGAAGATTGATTAATTGTTTCCCAATCCCTATCTAAAAAAACCAGCTTAGCTGCATTAGGAGGTAAAGATTCTAATAACTTTTCTTGGGTCACCAGGATATCTACTGCTGAATCCTCCAACATATAGTTCAAGCGTTCAAGCGGATAACTAGGATCCAATGGGACATAAGCCCCGCCAGCTTTGAGTATCCCCAATAATCCCACTATCATCTCAAAGGATCTTTCTATACAGATTCCTACTAAGGTTTCTGGTTTTACTCCCAGGGATATTAAATAATGTGCCAGTCGGTTGGCTCTATTATTCAATTGCTGATAAGTTAATTCTTGCTCTTGGAATACTAACGCTATAGCTTCAGGTGTCTTTTCTACCTGTTCTTCAAATAATTGATAAATGGATTTGCCGGCAGGATAATCTACTTTAGTATCATTCCATTCCACCAACAATTGGTGTCTTTCTGCTTGAGTTAATAATGTTAACTTACCAATTTCCTGAGTTGTATCATTGAGGATTTCTTTTAGTAGTGTTTGGAAATGTCCTACCATTGCCTCTATTTTATTTGCAGTGAATATGTCGACATTGTATTCAAAGCATCCTTTTAGTTCTGTTGGTGTTTCTGTTATTGATAAAGTCAAATCAAACTTAGCTGTTCCATTATCTATATCTAATGGGGTTAATTTTAACCCTTGTATTTCAATTTTATTATTAGGGGTATGTTGTAAAACAAACATTACCTGAAACAGTGGGGTATTGCTCAGATTTCTCTCTGGTTGTAGTACTTCTACAATTTTCTCAAATGGGAAATCTTGGTAATCACATGCTTCTAAAGCTGTTGTCTTGACTTCTTCGAGAAGTTGTTCAAAACTTTTAGAATCTTCTATTGTGATTCTCAATGGTAAGGTATTTATGAAGCAACCTATCAGGTTCTCTATTTCCTGTAGATTTCTATTGGCTATTGGGGTTCCTATCACCAGGTCAGGTTGGCCGCTGTATCGATATAGTAAAACCGACCAAGCTGACAATAGGATCATAAAAAGGGTTACCCCTTTTTCTTTGCTGAGTGACCGTATAGGATCTGTAATTTCTTTATCCAAAATAAAGGCATGCTTCCTGCCCTTATATTTTTTTTGGTCAGGATGAGGATTATCGATTGGTAATCTTAAACAATCTGGTATTCCTGCAAGTTGTTTTTTCCAATACTCTATAGCTGATTTTGTGCGCTCCCCTTCTAGCCATTGTTTCTGCCATATGGCAAAATCTGCATACTGAATGGGCAATGCCGGTAACGATACAGATTGACCAGAAACTTCTTCTTGATATAAATCCGCTAGCTCTTTGAAGAAGACATCCTTTGACCAACCATCAAAGACTATATGATGTATTACTATCAATAAAATATAAGATTGCTCTGAAAGTTGATAAAGATTAACCCTCAACAGGGGGCCTAAAGCTAAGTTAAATGGTCTTTGGGCTTCTTGTTGGATTAGCTCCCATATTCTTTCCTGGGATTGTGGTAAGTTAACATTGAAGCATTGGTAATTAGCTTGGGATTCTGTTATCTGTACTGGCTTATCTTCCTCCAGTTCAAATCTGGTTCTGAGTATTTCATGTCTTTCGATAATCTGTTCAAGTGCTTTTTGGAGTGCTAAAACGTTGAGCATGCCCTCGATTTGATAGGCATAGATAATGTTATTGGATGCGTTGTTTGTCTCAAGCTGATCCAAAAACCAGAATCTTTGTTGGACAAAGGAAGTAGGTGATCGAGCATGATTATCCGTTCTTTTATGGATTGATTGTGAGAATGATATTTGAATAAGATCAATGATTTCATGCTTGTGTTCTTTGATCTCAGCCAAAAGTTCTGGGGTGAGGATGTCTTTGGGGGCTCTATAGCGAAGCCGACCTTCTTCTAACCAAAGCTGGATATTGAGTTGACGCAATTGTGAAATTAAATCAATAGTAGATTTCATAGCTCTCCCGTTTCGTAATTATCGAGATTATCTGGTGCTAAAACCTGGGAATTTTGGCTTGCCCATTGTATTGTTTCAATCTGTTGAGATAACCTGGCTATTGTTGGAGATTCAAATAATTCTCTTAGCCCAAGATTTAGATCCAATGTTTTGGATAGACGAGTTATTAATTGGGTTGCCAATAGTGAATGCCCTCCCAGTTCAAAGAAATTACTGTCAATCCCTACCTTATCTAAATGGAGAACCTGAGACCAAATTTCAGCAATCTTTTGTTCTAGAGGATTTCTAGGCTCTAGAACATTCTCAATTGGAGCAGCGAGAGTTAAATTGGGCTTTGGTAGAGATTTTCGGTCTACCTTCCCGTTGGAATTTAAGGGGAGATTTTCTAGAAATACAATGCTATAAGGGATCATGTAATCTGGTAATTTGGGCTTGAGGAAGGAGATTAGATGATCAATATCTAGAGTTTCATCCAGGCTAACTACATAGGCTACCAATATTTTAGTCTTTGAAAGATCCTCTCTGGCTATCACGACGGCTTGTTGAACCTGGGCATGACTATTTAGTGCTGATTCGATTTCTCCCAATTCAACACGAAAGCCGCTTATTTTGACCTGATCGTCTATTCTGCCAATGAATTCGATATTGCCATCGGGCAAGTATCTTCCAAAATCTCCTGTCTTATATAATCTTTCTTGGCTCAATGGATGAACTATAAATCGTTCGTTGGTTTTTTGCTCATCTTGCCAATACTCTTTGGCTAGTCCAACACCTCCAATATAGAGTTCTCCCGGTACCCAGGTCGGTGTAATTTGCATTGCCTGATTTAGCACATAAAAACTTTGATTCCTCATTGGTTTGCCGTAAGGAATGCTTTTCCAATCAGGCGCTACTTCCTCAATTGGATACAAGATTGACCATATAGATGCTTCTGTTGCTCCTCCCAAACTGACAACCTGGATATCTCTATAGAGAGACTTGACTTGCCCTGGTAAGTTTGGCGGTATCCAGTCTCCACTGAATAAGGCCAATCTCAGAGGACCTAAATACGAATCTGTATTGATTGATAGATACTCAACCAGCATTTGCATAAAGGCCGGCACTGTATTCCAAATAGTTACCTGATGCTCTTTGATCAATTCAATCCAATGAGCTGGATCTTTTCTGAGACATTCTAGATCTTGGGGAAAAACTATTGCTCCGCCTGCAGCCAGCATGCCAAAGATATCATAGACAGATAGATCAAACTCGAGGGCTGATAAGGCCAATACTCGCTCATGTGGTTGTATACCAAAGCGCTCGTTGATATCCAAAATGGTATTAACTGCTCCTCGATGACTAGTGGCTACACCCTTAGGTAATCCAGTAGAACCTGATGTATAAATTACATAAGCTAAATCATCCGGGGTGTTTATTGACTTAATTTGATTTGATTTTTCCCCTTTGAGCTTTTCTAGCTCGATAGATAGACAGTCAATACCTTCAGGTAAAGATAGATCTTGTTCAAGTTGAGATTGGGTTAGAATAATTTTGACTTTTCCCTGTTGGAGTAAATGGTATATTCTTTCTTTGGGATATTCTGGTGAGATGGGTAGATAGGCCGCTCCTGACATTAAAATGCCCAAGGTTGCCACTACCTGCTGCCAGCCCTTGTTCATGATTACAGCAACTAAAGTATTTCGCTCTGCGCCCAATTGGCGAAGCTGATGTGCCAGATTATTGGCAAGTTGATTTAATTGCTCATAAGATAAAGTCACCTCTGGTGAGATGACTGCTGGAAATTGTAAGCAGGGAGCCAACTGCTTCTGAAATAGACTGTGCAGGGTTTCTTCTGGAATCAAAGAACTATCACTGTTAATTGAACGGATCAGCTGAGCCTGATTGGAAGGCAGTAAATCCGGTTGGGTTTGCTGCCAAGCTGTATCAGTCTGGGCCAACTGCTGGAGCCAACTGGAATATGCTGTAAACATATCTTCAATCAGACCGGCAGGATACAGTTCTTCTACGACATCCCAATGGAATAGTAATACTCCACTTTCTTCATATATCAGATGGTCTAACCATACCTGCGGTGTTTGGGTAATGGTAAATACGGGTTCACCCAGAGTTCTCGAGGCATTGGGCTCGTCATTTAATTGGTTGAGTCCCAATGTGCTGGTAAAAACTACACCCATTAACTGGTTATTGCCCTGTTGGCGACGTGATTGCCTTTGAACTTCCACTCCACTGACATAGCGATGGTCCAAATCCTGCCAAAGTTGTCTTTGTAGTGTTTTGGCGCGAGCAGCAAAGTTTTTTTCCTGTCCGGTTGAAACTTGCAACAGATTGAGTGAAGCGAAATCCCCGACTAGTTGATTGACCTGAGAATGCAGGGGAATACGATTGAATAATGTCAAGTTGATTGTAAATTCTGGACTTTTACTCCACCGGCTTAGGATATCTGCAAAGGCCGTTAACAAAACCGTAGATGGAGTAAGATTGGACTCAATGGCTTTTTGTTTTAGCTGTTTCCATTGTTGATAATTGAGCTTTGAACTGTAACGTTTAAATCTAGGCTGGACTACAGAAGATAGAGGAACAGCCAAAGGTAGCTCAGGAGGACCGGCTAAAGCTCGATTGAACCAATATTTTCGGCTTAGCTCGTATTGAGGGCTTTTTCTGAGGGATAGTTCCGCTAGAACATAATCTCGAAAGGAAATTTCTAATTTTGGCAGGGCACTTTCAATATCCATGTAGAGCTGTTGTAACTGTTGTTTAAGTAGCATCAAGCTCCAGGCATCAATTATCAGAGCATAAAAGCTAAAGTGAAGCCTAGTTCTTTCTCTATCAAGTAAGGTGGCACGAATTTTAAATAATGGATAAATATCTTCGGGTAATATTTCATGGGACATTTGTTCCCGGATTGACAGGAGTTGTTCTTGAGCACTTGAGGGGTATAATGAGCGCAAATCCGAGACTTCTATTTGGTAATAGGGGACATCATAGAGAATCTGTTGTTGACCTGAAGGTAAAACAATGGTTCTGAGCATGTCATGATAGACAATTAATTTATTCCAGGCTTGGGTCAGCTGCGACAAATTCAGATCCACACAATCTAGTTCCCAATAGGTATGAGTAGCTACATTTCCAAGATCAAAATCTCCTCGGCGACCCAACCAGTATGCTTGTTGGATATCTGTAAGTGGGAAAGAAAAATATTTATTTTCCGGATCGGCTGATATTGTTGGTAAGGATATCTGGGTAAGGTTCTCATTTGATGTCTGATTTTGATTTTCGAGAATTTTGTGCGCCATTGCTTCAATCGTTGGCATTTCCAGAAAACTCTGTATTGGCAGAACCAACAAGAATTTTTCATGTATCTTGGCAACTATTTGAGTCAGTAAAAGTGAGTCGCCACCCAATTCAAAGAAATTATCCAATACGCCAACTCTATCAAGACCAAAAACCAAAGACCAGATATTGGCTAGTTCTTCTTCGATATGATTTCTAGGAGCAGAATATGAAACCTTTAAGTCTCCTCTGGATTGACGTTTTGCATTTTTTATTTGATTTAGAACCGCCTTGGGTTCCAAGGATTGATTTGCAATCTGCTCAAAAATATCCAACTTATCAATAAAAACTATATCTTGGTTTCTATTGTTTTCATTTTGATATTCATGTTTAATATCCTCATCTGATACCTTGTAACTCAAGTTGATGAGAATTTCAACTGGGATTTTATAGTTAACACCTTGCTCACCAGAAGATTGATATTCTAAAAAGTTACTTTTAAGAAAGCTTAAAGCTGGCTGATTTTTTGCACTAGGTATATAGTTAATGTTGATATGATTGATTTCATGAGATTGGGCGACCTTTGCAAGATGGACTAACATGCAATGCTCGACTCCTCGACCTAGAGCCCTACAACTGAGAAGCAAACTATCTACACTTAGCAATTGGTTATCAATGGTAAATATAATCGCCCCGACCAGCCCATAATCACCAAAACGATCACTGACTTCTACTACCAAGCACTCTAATCCCAGCTCTGGTAGTCGGGCAATCTCACTGGGAGATCTTCTGATGGTCGTTAAATTAAATTGATTGGTTCTTTGGGTTAACTGAGATACTCTTTGGATCTGATCTACCTTAATGTTTGAAACTACAACTTGTAAATTGAGATCTTCTAAAAAACTTTCCAGGGTTAGAGATACATTTCTAAGCTCTTCACGTTCTGTATTTTGTTGATAAAATTCTGTTCGTCTCAAATCCTCCTTAAGGATTGAAGAATGGTCAAAAGCCCAGACATTTTGGATGAATTTTGGAATTTTGGCTTCCTCTTGAGGTAACTGTAGAGTCAAAACCTCTGGACAATTAGCTTTAACTTCTGCGCATTCAAATGGGCTATCATCGATAAAAATAAAACTGTCCAATCCAAGATTCAATTGGCTAGCTAGAGATTTGATATTTTCTGATTTAGGCAGCCAATTAATGCGCCAAGCGACAATATGATTCAGAGACAAGAACATATTATCAGAGCGTTTTGCAAATACTTCCAAAACATCCGCCTCTTCGTTTTTACTGCAGAGACAAACCAACATTCCTGCTTGTTGTTTATTAACTACAAATTCTTGAAGTGATTTTCTATGGAGACCTATTTTGATACCATCAATCCCATCTTCACCGCAAATGCCGCTCCAAAGTGTATTGTCGCAATCTAGAATAATTACCTTATATGAGGCTCGATTTAGGGCACTTGCAAATCTGGCCACCATGGTTCCGATGGCGACATAGCATTCATCTCTATAGGGTATGTAAGCTAATTTATTGGTATATTCATCAAAATATTTTGAACAAGGATAGCTATCAAATAGCTCTTTGGATGTAAATAGTTTTACCTGAGAGATCTCTTTTATTTCTGCCTCAAGTAATTCCTCCATCTCTTGGAAAAATTCTCTCGATTCAGGGTCGGCGTAGCTGGCAGGAGAAGCAGGGCAAACACCCAATAAAAATGGACTGGCAAAATTAGCTGAATTCTTTTTTAAAATACCAATCAAGTCTAGAATATTATTTCGGATGTTGTTTATAGAGCCAGTTGTTGCCGTTCCTTTAAAATCTTCCAGATTAACCAAGATGATATTTAATCCTTCTTGATTTTTGGCGAAACAACTTCTAGGATCGAGTAACTGTTGAAAAATCTGGTTATATGGAGCAAACTCTATTTCATAGTGATTTGCAAACTTACTCATCCAAAAATTGATACTTTCCTCAATAGGTTCTATCGTAAAGGTACTACCGATTACAATTTTAAAGGTCATGATATAACTTCCTTGTATTTAGTATTCTCTTGATTTCTTATCAACGTGACTGGTTTACTACAACGCCAGCAATATTACTATTACTTGTTTGCAGGACCTTCATCGTCTCAGTCAAAGTCGTACGAGTTAATAGCTTCATTCCTGCTACAAGAATCAGTTCATCCACTTTTAAAAAAAGAGCCTGAGCATTTCTGGGTGAATGGGTATCAATTAGTACAAAATCATAGCTGTTCCTCCACTGGTTGAGCAGGTTTTCCATCTTCTCGGATGCCAACCAAGCACCGGAGTTTGTTAAGCTTGGTCCTGCTGTGAGAACATCTGGAGATAAATAGCCTGGAGTTATCTGCTGGAGCTTTGTAGAAACTAGGGTGTGCAGAGAATCAGACCAGGAAGAGTTTTCCGAAGGCTGGTAATTGTGAGAAGAACCCATCGGCTCGGATTGTTGAACAAGTTCCTGCCATCCGGTATTGGTGCTCAGTACTGTGCTTAAGCCAGCAACATTGGGGAGATCACAAATCTTATCAATAGTCGGCTTGAGCATATTGGTATCAACTATTAATACTTTCTGTCCCAATTCTGCCAAGGCAGAGGCAAGGTTATAAGTGATTGTAGATTTTCCCTCAAGTTCAACCGAAGAGACAATGGCAATTGTTTTGGAAGAAGTTTTTTTACCCAGAATCAGCAGGGCTAATGAACGAACAGACTCACTAAAGGGATCAATTTTAGTCGTTAAATGGGGTTGCTCATTGAGTAAAAGCGGTTTATCTCTGCCGGCAAAGGGAATCTCGGCAAGTAGTGGTAAATTGGTGAGCTCTTTGATTTTTTCTGGATCTTTAATTGATCTGCCAAATCGTTCCAAGAGATAGGCAACTCCTGCTGCTGCTAAAGCTCCAGGCACCAAGGCAACCAATAAACTGCGAAATAGACCAGGAGAGATCGGTAAATTTGGGAGATTGGGTGGTTGGACAATTTTCCAGCTGGAATATTCTTGCGCATCACGAATCTTCAGCTCTCGCAGTTTTGTCAAGAAAGATTCGTATTCCTGAGAATTTAGCCGATACTGACGTTCTAATTCCTTGTATTGCGGCTGTAATCGTGTAGTTCTGCTAAAATCGACATCTGCCTTGGTTTTTAGCCATCGCAAATCACGCAGGCGTTGTTGCTGAGCTGTTAAATCAATTCTTGCCTTTAGTAGCTGAACGGCCAAATCCTGTTGAATTGGACCACTGCTAAGCACTTTTTCTTTTTTCCCCATCACTTGAGAAATACGCTTTTGGATCAGTTTATTGAGGCGATCTCTGCGCTCTTGCAATTGGCGCATGATTGGATGGTTCGGCCGATAGTTTATTTCTTGTGAAGAATATTGAATCTCAACTGCATTCAGCTGACTCCAAAGTGCCTGATAAGTACTATCTTGATTTAGGATGGCAGAGGGTATAATTCCTTTTGAAGTTTGTCCAATCTGTCCTGCTTGATGTTCGAGAGATTTGTATAAACTTTGTAATTCATTGAGAGAAGCCTGAGATTCAAAAAGTTTTTGATTGATATCCTGTTTTCTTTGATAGACTGCAGCCAATGAGGCATCTGAATCATTTATACCATTGTCTCTTTTGAAGGTAGTCAGCTTTTCTGAAGAGATTATAAGTCCGCTTTGGACCGTTGGTAGTATTCTCTCTATAAAACCGATGGCATTTTTCAGAGGAGATAGCCTGCTCTCGGAGCTATAATCCAAATATGTTGATACCAAAGCTTCCAGGGTTTTTTTAGCTTTAACCGGATCACTGTCAACATAAGATACCAAAAGAATGTCAGTTCCTTTGCTCTGGTGTAGTGTAAGGTTATCTTCCAGTTTGGCTGGTGTTATTTCCTCTTTGGTGTGTAATCGTTTGATTGCTCTGGTTAATAGAGCGCGGCTTTTCAAGATCTCAATATCAGTAGCTTGGGCGTTTTTTTTCTGATCTACGTTTTCTTCTTTTTGTGGTGTCACCAGAGGAACCGTATTTTGGTTGGAAATCAGGATCAAAGAATCAGATTGATATTTGGGCTCTCGGATTTCTAGATATGTAACGACTCCAAATATTGCTATGCCGACTAGAGCAGATACCAAAGAGTGGTTTCGAAGGGCTCTGACTATGTTGATTTCCATATTCTGATTTTCCATTGGAGAAAAGTTAGACATGATAGAGATAAATAGCTAGTTGTCTAGCTCGAGTACTTTTGCATATTCTCGAGCAATGATTGCAGGTGTATAGTTTTGTATCAAGTGATTGCGGCCTGCTTGACCCATCCTCTTGCCCAATTGCGGATCGATGGCTAATTCTTGGATAAATTGAGACAATCCATCGCTATCACCATTTTCAAAAACACGTCCACATCTAGCTTGATTAATTATTTGACAAAGATAAGAGTTTTTTGGACAGATAGCAGCAATAGGCCTTCCACTAGCCAATGCACTGTAAAACTTACTAGGTGCGATTACTCCCTCCATGCCAGCTTTGATAGAAACCAAAGACAAATCACCGGCTGTCAGGGAATAAGGTATATTCTTTTTTTCCTGATATGGCAAGAGTATGCAGTTTTTTAGTTGCCACAGCTTGATCAAATTCATACAATACTCGACTCCCGCACCTCCACCAATGAATACAAACTGAAACAAGCGTTCTTTCAATTGGTAAGCACTTCGCATTATGGTATCGATATCGTGACATCTTCCCAGGTTGCCTGAATAGAGAACTGTAAACTTATCGACTAGTTTGTGTTTCTGGGCAAACCAATTCTCTGATTTGTCAATTGACCTGATCCATTCAGGATCTGCCCAACTGTGAATTACTGAAATCTTATCTTCCAGTTTTGGATGCTTACTAAGGATTTGATCTTTCATGCTATTGCTCAAGACAATGATCCCCTTGGAACGATTCCAGATCTTTTGATTGAGATTATCCCAAATTTTAACAAGCCAACTGTTTTTGGATACTGCCTCTAGTTTGACTGCAACATCTGGGTAAACATCGTAAATTATACAAAAATAGAATATTCCCAATAGATAGTTGAGAATATAACCCACTATGGAAAGAAAAGGTGGTGCGGTCGTTAAAATCAGGGAATCTTCTTTTTTTAAACTTCTAATTCCATAAATCAGTGCGCTAATACAAAACAATATTCCATTAATTGATTTGCCCCGTATACGATCTCCCCATAGTTTAGTAGAATTAGTCCGTCGAATATTTACACCATTGACCTGTTCAACTCTGGCTGAAACGTTTTGGTTATGAGCATAACTGGGCTGTCCTGCAAAGATCTGTATTTTTCTTTCTCTTGGACCTAAAGAATGGATTAATTCTTCAATTAATTGCCCAGTTGGGGCATAATCCGGTGGATAAAATTGGGTGAATATATAAATAGTTTTTTTGTTATTTTGTATTCTATCTGTTTCAGTTGGAACATGATCTGGTGGATAAAATTGAGTGGATATATGAACAGTTTTATTTTTATTGCGCATTATATTGGTTCCATTAATATATGGAAGGATTGTGAATTAGCTTTTTAAAGACAAAATCCTCCCTACTATCTAGAACAAATAAAGCGCACTCACTGGCGTCGTCTCAATCTGCTCACATCTTTTGCAAGTATGGAGGATAAAATTATTAAATTTGTAGTGACTTAAAAAAATATTGACAAAGAAAAGATGCTAGGCTCTCATCCTATTTAGAAGAGCAAGACTACAGCCTCGACTAATTCGATTGCTAAATTCGCTAACTGTTCCGTTGGAACCATCTGGATTGATTGTTTTTGTGGATCTAAGCCAATCTTCGGCAGTTGCCAGTCTGCTGGATAGTTCTGTTTCTTTTCGTGTAATATGCAACCATAATCTTCCATCTTGTTCACAGAAAAACTCTTCCAACCAGACATTAATATTGAGCTGTGTATAGCTTTGGTTAACCAAGAAATTTGCATTTTTAGCCGATAAACCAAAACCTTTTTTAATTTCTGTTTTACCTGCGTAATAAATGTAATATTTTGGAGAACCACTTCGCCAGAGTCTTCTTTGACAATATGGACAAAAAAAGTGATGTTTATTCTTATTTAATCTCTTATGCGCCATGCGATGGAGTTTCCTCTGTTTAGGATCACATAACTGATTTATGAGTATCATTTTAGATTGATTTTATTTGCAGATCAACCTAAAATAAATTTTATGTAGACATTACAAAAGGAGTTATGCCTTTAATATGAACTTTACTTTTTTGAAAAAACAAAAAATATAGCTTTTTGGCCGTTTTAGACCATTCTTATCTATCAAAAAGTCCACAAATTTTGTCTATTTATTGAAATATGAAAACATGAAAATCAAACATTTATTTCCAATATTGCAATGGTTGCCCAGCTATAATGCTAATTGCTTTAGAGCGGATATGATTGCTGGTTTGACTATTTGGGCTGTAATGATTCCAGAGGCAATGGCCTATTCTGCTATAGCTGGAGTGCCCGCTATTATGGGGCTTTATACTGTACCACTTCCTTTGCTGGTTTATAGTATTCTGGGTACCTCAAAAACCATGGTGATAGGTCCAGACTCTGCAACTGCACTTATTTCTGCAGTGACAATCGGGGCAATGGCTAGTACTGAAAATGCCCAATATCTTTCCTTAACTTCGACCTTGGCCCTTTTGGTTGGAATCCTATTTAGTCTATTGGGAATCTTGAAAATGGGCTGGGTTGCCAATTTTATACCTATGCCAGTGATGAAGGGATTTATTCAAGGTCTTGTCTGGCTGACAATCATTGGTCAGGTTCCCAAGACACTTGGAATTGTAGGCAATTCTGGTAACTTCTGGCAAAAGTTAATACATATAATTGAGCATTCTCCTGCCTTGCATCTTCCTACTACCTTGGTGGGTTTATCCAGTCTCGTATTGCTATTGTTTTTCAAGCGTTATTATCCAAAGATCCCTGCCGCATTGACTACTGTGGTCTTTGCAATTCTTATGGCACGGATTTTTCACTTCCAACAACATGGAGTAGAAGTAATCAGTTCGATAGCCACAGGTATGCCTATTTTTAGATTGCCTACTTTTTCCCTGAATAATCTGGATGTCATGATGGGCGGAGCCTTTGCTATAGTACTTGTTGGTTACGCCGAGTCGTTAGGCGCAGCCAAAGCGGCAGCCGAAAAATATGGAGAGGAAATTGATGGAAATCAAGAATTAATTAGTTATGGTCTTGGTAATATTGCCAGTTCTGTCAGTTCTGGTTTTGTAGTAGTAGGAAGTCTGTCTAAAACATCTGTGGCAATCGAAGCAGGAGCTGTGAGCCAAGTTTCTTCTATAGTCCATAGCATACTGGTGATTTTAACGCTTTTGTTTTTGATGCCCCTTTTTAGCAATCTTCCATATGCCACCCTTTCTGCCGTTGTGATAGAAGCTATGTTGGGGCTTTCTAATCTGAATTATCTAAAACGTCTACGTTCAATCTCTACCTTGGAATTTGGCATCGCGATAGCTTCGTTTATGGGTGTACTTTTTCTCGATGTTTTGCTGGGAATCGCTGTGGGCGTTGTTTTATCTTTGCTATTGCTATTGGATAGGGTTACCAATCCTGGCTTTGCCATCTTGGGAAAATTACCTGACGAGGAGATGTACAGGGATATAGCCAGACATCGAGAGTCCATTACAATTGCCGGCTTATTAATCTTTCGCTTTAATGGTAGTCTATTTTTTCCCAATGCCAATAACTTTCGCTCAGCCCTCCTCAAAACAATTCAATTTACATATCCTCCAGTTCTTCAAGTGTTGATTGATGCTGAAACTTTCAATTTTATTGATGTAACCGCTATCGAAATGCTCAGTAAATTAAACAGCACTCTCCGGCAGAGAGATATTGTATTGTCTTTGGCCAGGGTGAGGGATCCTGTTCGGGATTTGATGAAAAAAATGGAATTGGAAAAGCAGATAGGTTCCCAATATTTCTATGAAAGGATCAGCGATGGCATGGCGTTCTTCTTGGAGAATCATCCATAGTTCTCTACAGGCCCTAAAATAGTTAATATTCTATCTGTGAGTCACCCGCCCATGTCGGATTACCATCAAGTCAAGCTTAGCCAGAGCCAGCGGATAGCTGTAGAACATTTTACTGGACCTTTACTGGTAGTTGCCGGTGCCGGATCTGGTAAAACCAGAGCGCTTACTTATAGAATTGCCCATTTAGTGAATCATCATAGAGTAGATCCTGCCAATATTTTTGCGGTTACCTTTACCAACAAGGCCGCCAAAGAGATGAAGCAAAGACTGGAGAATATTTTTGCCACTGAGATTGCCCAGGCAGAATATGGTAAATCTCTTTCACTTCTCGATGAGGGTAATCAAAGGAAAATCTATTCAAAAGTCTATAAAACAATCATCAAGCCTATCTGGATTGGTACCTTTCATAGCCTTTTTTGCCGGATCTTGCGCTATGACATCAATAAATATCAGGATAAAAACGGTAGAAGTTGGACTAGAAATTTTTCGATATTTGATGATGCTGATTCTGTGGCTCTGGTCAAAAATATTATCACCAAGCAGTTTAATCTAGATGAAAAAAAATTTGAACATCGGGCGATTCGCTATCAAATTAGCAATGCTAAAAATCTAGGGCTCTCTCCTGAGGAATTTTTGCAGAGAGATCCCAATTATAAAACCAGGACTGTTGCTGAAATCTTTCAGGAATACCAAAGGCAACTGGTGACGAACAATGCCCTAGATTTTGATGACTTGCTCTCAATTCCAGTAGAAATTTTTCGTCAAAACGAAAGTATATTGGGTTACTGGCATAAACAGTTTAATCACATTTTGGTTGATGAGTATCAAGATACTAATCAAATTCAATATGAATTGATCAGTTTGCTTTCTACCAATGGCGAACCAGTTAAGCAAAACTGGAATTGGCAAAATCGATCCGTTTTTGTTGTAGGTGATGCTGATCAATCAATTTACAGTTTTCGTATGGCTGATTTCAAAATTCTGCTCAATTTTCAGAGAGATTTTGGAGATAATCTACCCGATGAAGATACCAGAACCATGATCAAACTGGAAGAAAACTATCGATCTCAAGAGACCATATTAAAGGCAGCCAATGCACTGATTGACTACAATACCCAGCGTATTGATAAAACATTAAAGCCCACTAGGGGTGAAGGCGAAAAGATGGTACTATATCAAGCTGCCAATGAGCTTGAGGAGGCTCTTTTCATACTCAAGCAGATCAAACAACTCAAACAGGAATATTGCAATTTAAATTGGTCCAGTTTTGCCATTCTCTACAGGATCAATGCTCAGTCACGCTCTTTTGAAGATACCTTGATACGCAATAATATTCCCTACACAGTAGTCGGTGGTTTCAAGTTTTATGATAGGCAGGAAATCAAGGATGCCTTGGCTTATTTGAAGGTCATCTCTAATCCCAATGATACAGTAAGTCTTATGCGGATCATCAATAGACCAAAACGAGGAATTGGAGATACTACCACTGAAAATCTATTAAATGCATCTCAAGAGTTGGCTATTCCATTGTGGGAGATATTACAGGATAGAACTTCTGTTAATACCCTAGCTGGCCGCAATAGTAAATCTATTGTGGGTTTTGTGGAGATTATTGAATATTTTCAAGCAAGACTGGACCACCTTAGTGCTGCAGAAATCCTCGATCAGGTGCTGGAAAGGTCTGGTTATTTGGCTGATCTAAAAAGTAAAAGAACAGAAGATTCAGAAGCCAGGATAGAGAACATAGTTGAGCTGCTCAATGCTGTCAATCAGTTCCAGGAAGAAACCCAAGAAACCTCATTAGAAGCTTATTTAGGTAATACTTCACTGGCTTCAGATCTCGATAACCTCGATAGTGAACAGGAAAAGATAACCTTGATGACCCTCCATGCAGCTAAGGGCTTGGAATTTCCCGTAGTCTTTTTAGTCGGACTAGAACAGGGGATCTTGCCTCATGCCCGCAGTCTTAATGATCCTGCTGCTATAGAAGAAGAACGTCGACTCTGTTATGTGGGTCTGACCCGCGCTCAGGATTTACTATATCTCAGCCATGCCCAGGAAAGAAGCGTATGGGGACACCGCGAATATAAAAATCCTTCTCAGTTTCTTGCCGAGATCCCCCAAGAGCTCTTTGCTTCATTTTCAACTAATTCCAAATATTCAAATAGAGAGACTGTCACTAGAACCAAGAAAAATACCGAGATTGGCTGGGAACAGGGAGATCGCCTCTGGCATAAGATTTTTGGTGAAGGACAAGTCAATATGATCATTGGAAATGTCGATAAAATAACGCTGGCTGTTAAATTCAAAGGACCCGGATTGAAAATAATTGATCCTAAATTAGCGCCTATAGAGCGACTAGAATAAAGCCATGCCGATTAAACGTTCGTTGGATCAACCCAGCAGTCTTCCCTCCAAGAAAGCTAAATCCTTGGTTTGCTCCGAACAGCAAAAAGGTGAACACCCAGAAGAGAGTTTAAGACCTAGTTCTTTGTCCGAGTATATAGGACAGGCTCCACTCAAGCAGGTGCTCTCAGTTGCAATCGCTGCTGCAAAAGGTAGGGCAGATACGCTTGACCACCTACTTCTTTACGGTCCGCCAGGGCTTGGCAAAACAACTCTTTCGCTAATATTGGCAAGCCAAATGGGGGTACAATGCAAGATCACTTCTGCTCCAGCCCTAGAGCGCCCAAGAGATATCACTGGGTTGCTACTCAATTTACAGCCTGGAGATATTCTCTTTATCGATGAAATTCATCGTCTCAATCGGGTAAGTGAAGAACTACTTTACCCGGCAATGGAAGATTATCGTTTGGATATTACCATCGGTAAAGGTCAAGGGTCCAGAATCAGATCCCTCAATCTGCCCAAATTTACCTTGGTGGGCGCAACTACTAAAGTCGGCTCTCTCAGCTCTCCCCTGCGTGATCGTTTTGGTCTGATTCAAAGACTAAATTATTATACAGTCCCAGAATTGATCGAGATCCTTGAGCGTACGGCAAATCTGTTGCAAATGCCAATGACCCCTGCTGGCGCTCATGTAATTGCAATGAGATCGCGCGGTACTCCACGCATTGCCAATCGTCTCTTTAAAAGGGTTAGAGACTATAGCCAGGTTGAACAGGTCAATCCCATTTCAGCCGAATTGGCTTCCAAGGCCTTGGATATCCTCAATATAGATCCTAAAGGACTAGATCAAAGCGATCGTCTTTTTTTGCAAACAATCATTCAGCAATTTCAAGGTGGACCGGTTGGACTGGACGCGGTGGCCGCAGCAACCGGCGAAGATATTAAAACCATTGAGGAGGTTTTTGAACCTTATCTGCTTCAGATAGGCTACCTTAGTCGTACTCCCCGAGGCAGAGTGGCCACTCAGGCTGCCTATGGACACCTAGGAATTGATTGGTCTCGATAATTTTCTAGGAGAAAAACCAATCGCATCCTTGTATTATCTGCGCATTCTCGAAGAGTCAGCGACATTCGAGTTGAACCCAGGAGAAAGGCTACCAATTGTGATCTGTTTATCTTTGGGAGGTGCGCCGTCTCCATCTTGAGTAGAGAGATTCTTGGGTTTAGTTGATAGACCCATCTGTTTGAGAAGACGACTGACATGGCGCGGACTACATTCAATTTTTAGTTGTTTTGCCAGATGTCTGCTCAACCAATCGGCAGTCCAGCTTCTAAAAGAATAGCCGTAGTGTTTAGGACCATTGTTTACCAACTCCTTAAGGGTTTGTAAATACTCATCATTGATGATTTTGGGCCGGCCGATTGGGTGTGTATTCCACATATGTGCTTGGCCAGATTGAGCAATAGCTATCCAGTAACGAGCCGTCTCTTGAGAGCAACCCAAATGGTGACAAATTTCTGACTGGGTTCGTCCTTCATCTGCTTTAATCATGATTTCCAGTCTTCGGCGATACTCAGGTCTAAGTTCTGTTTGTAAGCTCTTAAAGAGCAGTTTTTTCTGAAAATCAGTCAGACAAAGACCATTCAAATTTACGGAAGAATCTTGACGTTGTGGGTTTTGTTGGAGCATAGCTTATTAATGGGTTTGTATTACTAAGGATTCTTGTTGACGAGTGAGTGGATACATTGAACCTGAGTTGTTTGCCCTTATGAATTGACTTTAGTCGAGATCTTTCTTTTTGGGTACTAAGTTATACAATTCAAACAAATCAAACATATTTTCATGGCTTGAGTTGCTCAATGATATAGTTCAAAAACCCCTTGATCAATGATCTTTGCTTTTTTAGCTAAACGAAATGCAGCTTCTAGTCTTACCCAAAACTCTCGCAATGACTAGCTTTTTTGTCTTACTAATTCGCTACAAAAACATATTTAAAGTCATTCAACATGTTTGATTTGTATGCTGATTATGTTTGAATGTATGTAGCAAATGATTGATTTGAAGATGTAGAACAAGATCGACGGCTATCTATATTGCTCATCTTGAACTCATATTATCTACAATTGTCTATGATTTTTGTCGAATTTTCTAATAAAAAGATACAGTGAAAACTATTATTCTGATTTGAGATCTCTTTCCATGATGAGTTTGACTGATTCTTGAGGGGTAATATCATCCAAGAGGAGTCGGTGAACCTCGTTGGTAATGGGCAGATAGAGCTTTTGTTTATCTGCGATTTGCATCAGAACCCTGGTTGTATTGATACCCTCGGCTGTACCTTCAAGATTGGCAAGAATTGTTTGTAGAGAATGCCCTTTGGCCAATTGGTAACCGACTTGATAATTGCGCGATAGGATGCTGTTACATGTGGCCAAAAGATCGCCTAAACCGGATAGTCCAAAAAAAGTTTCCGTTTTTGCACCCAATGTAGTACCTACCCTTATCATTTCGGGTAAAGCTCTGGTTAAAAGAGCGGCCTTGGCATTGGTACCCAGCTCTAAACCATCACAGACTCCAGCTGCAATAGCCATAACATTTTTTAATGTTCCGCCTAATTCTGTGCCCAGAGGATCTCGATTAAGGTATACACGAAATAGCTCACTAGATAGTACTTTTTGGATGGCTTTGGCTGCTTCAAGGTTTTGGCTCGAAACAACAGAAGCTGCCGGTAATCCTTGTTGAATCTCCTTGGAAAGGTTAGGTCCTGAAAGAACAGCTATAGAATGTCTAGGGAAGTGATTTTGCCATATCAGTGAAGGGGTTTTGGTGGTGAGGGGATCCAATCCCTTGGTTGCACTAATTAGAAGAGTATCTATTGGTATGTCTAGATGTTGTAGTCGCTCTATCGTTGGATAAAGACCTGCCACAGAAACGGCAGAAACGATAACATCAGCATTTGCAAGTGTTTCTGCTAGGGTTTCATTGTTTTTGCGAGACCATGAGTAAACCTGGGATGAATTGTAAGCAAAGAGCTTGACGAGAGCGGATCCCCAAGCTCCTGAACCTAAAATAACGATTTTTTTGTACCTAGTTGACATATTCTAGAAAATGTAAAAGTGCTATAAATCCGCCCTAAAGAGTATTTTTGTCTTATGATATTTCGCAATCCTGCCCCTACAGTTGATATCATTGTCGAGTTGATGGATCAACCTCACCGTCCTATTGTTCTGATAGAAAGAAAGAATCTTCCTTATGGTTGGGCTATTCCTGGTGGTTTTGTTGACTATGGTGAGTCAGTAGAGATTGCGGCAATTAGAGAGACAAGGGAAGAGATAGCACTCAATGTGGAGTTGATTGAACAGTTTCATGTCTATTCAGATCCAGAGCGTGATACAAGACAACATACAATCAGTATAGTCTTTATTGCCACAGCCTTTGGTATTCCTCGAGCATCAGACGATGCCAAAAACGTGCAAATTATTCATCTGTGGGATATGCCTCAAGAATTATGCTTCGATCATGGCAAGATTTTGCAGGATTATAAGCGCTATCGTTACTATGGGATTCGCCCAAATCTGAGTTAGATAGGGCCTTTTGGTGATCTCACCATTGGAGCAAGCTAAAATAAGGGAATTCACAATCTTGTTATATAAAGAGGAAGCCTATCGAAACTCTCTACGGCAATTTGCAAGGACTCAAATCAAGCCAAATTAAGCAACTGCTGAAGATTTACCAGCAACGTCTTCCAATTGACTCACTCACAACATCTGAATTTGCCCAACGACTCGGTGCTATTAGTGCTGAAATTCAACAGTCCATATCAATCTACATTAATAGGCGCGGTCAAATTATCAGGGTAGGCGTGGGGGGACCGAAACAGACCCAAATCCCACTTGCCGAGCTTCCTCGCTATGGCGCCCAAAGGCTTTCCGGGATACGTTGTTTGACCACTAGCCTAGAAGATGATGCGCCAAAGGATTCTAGTTTGACCTTAATGGTGTTGCAGCGACTGGATGCTTTGGTGACATTAAAACTGACTGATAAAGGATTTCAAAAAAGAGGCGGAGGAGGTACTGGTTATATAGAGCAGGCCCATCTTGCTCATCTGCTACCCAAGTCGCAATTCAATCCAGATCATCGCTATTATTGGACTGTTTCGCCTCCACTGAGCTTGGATACTCTTGCCGGGCAGGATTTTACCAGTCTTGTTGAGGGATTAGAGGCAGAATTTAGTAGAGAATATATAGCCCAACAAGTTGAGAGTAAACTAGATCGGGCGATTTTAGTTGGAGTCATAACACAGCATACTCGAACTGAAGAGTTTACTGAAGTGATGCTTGAACTTGCTCGGTTGGTAGAAACAGCTGGTGGTGAAGTTCTAGAAACCCTAGAACAAAAAAGATCTTCACCCCATCCTCAAACTGTTGTTGGGGTTGGCAAGGTTGAAGAAATAGCCTTAAGGGTTCAGGCATTAGGCGCTAATTTGGTCGTATTTGATCGGGATCTTTCACCTACCCAGATACGTAACTTGGAATTGCAGATAGGGGTCAGGGTAGTAGATCGTACGGAAGTCATTTTAGATATTTTTGCTCAAAGGGCTCAATCTCGCGCAGGAAAGCTACAAGTTGAGCTAGCACAGTTAGAATATCAATTGCCCCGGTTGGTTGGACGTGGTCAAGCGCTATCGCGTCTAGGTGCTGGAATCGGTACAAGAGGACCGGGTGAAACCAAGCTGGAAACCGAGCGTAGAGTCATTCAGCGCAAGATCTCCAGATTGCAGGAGGAAGTTAATCTACTGATGGAGCACCGTGCTCGCCTAAGGAAACAGAGAGAAAAACGGGAGATCTTCTCAGTAGCCATTGTTGGTTATACCAATGCCGGTAAATCAACTCTGCTTAATGCTCTGACTCAAGCTGATGTCTATGCGGCTGATCAGCTTTTTGCGACATTAGATCCTACTACCAGAAGGCTGCTTATCAGAGATGACGAAAATGCCGAACCCACAACTATTCTTTTGACAGATACTGTTGGTTTTATTCATGATCTGCCAGCTTCACTTTTGGATGCTTTTAGGGCAACTTTAGAAGAGGTGGTCGAGGCTGATGCTATTTTGCATCTTGTCGATCTTTCTCATCCGGCCTGGGAGAATCAATTTAAATCTGTTCTTAGGATTTTAGAAGAAATGCCGTTAATTCCAGGGCCAATGTTGTGGGTATTCAACAAAATAGATCAGGTTGAACCTGGTCTTGTGGAGTGGCTCAAGGGGCATTATCCTGATGCAATCCTAATCTCTTCTCTTACTCGCGTGGGATTGGATGAATTGCGTCATCGTTTAGCCAGACTGGTCACTCTAGATTGATCTCTCTGCTTTTTTGTCCATCTTGAGGCAGGAATGCTCTATCTGAAGAAATCGGCGCTACTGGTTGGGTTAGGGTGAAATCACCTGCTTCTATCCATTTTTTTAGGGTTTGAGCCACCTTCCTAGAAAGAGGAATACTAGAGAGAGGGGCCGTTCTTACGGTTTTACCTTCTATAGTTATACGGCCTGATTTTAGTTGAGCGTAAGTTACCAGACCAAAGGTTGGGCGAACCCTACGGGGAACCGCAAAATCAACAACAGGAGCTACAATTTCTTCATCAGTTACGCCACAGTGAAGAATCACTTCTTCTTGTAAAACAGGTAAGGCAATTCCAACTCCTAACATCAGAGAAGATCCATAGTTTTTGAAATGACAACCTCTGACCCAATATGGATCCATCTGCTTGGCATCGCCTATTAGGGCTAATGTTGAAGCAGGTCCTATAGGTGTGCCATTTTCAAGACGTTTTTGCAGAGGAAAGTGTTGTGTTCCCTCCCAGGCAATATAGCCTATCCCACCACCTAAGAAAATGCGGCTTCCAATCCCGACAAGATTTAGATATGGATCGTTGAGTAAAGGAGACAGTGCCCCAGAATTGGAGTACACAGCGTTGCCTAAACGCGGACGCAGAGGACCTAGATAAGTATAAAGAGTACGCTCTCCTCCATTTACACCCACAATAAAATTTTGGTAAAGATTGCGTGGATTGTAGAGATAAAACTGATTGATGGTCTCTTTGTTGATCATCGCCTCTAGGGTTGGGCGAGGATAACAGTCTGTTACCTGACCTAAGGCTTTGAGGCTAACAGACTTGCCTGCGATCAAGTTCTCAATCACATGCCCACCACCCCAATTCTCATTGAGCTGATCTGGTAGTTTTTTTGTTTCTAGATTTTCTCCACTAGCTGTTGCCCCAATGTAGAGATCGACTGCGCCAAAACCGGCATAAGATGGTACTCCATCTAGCCAGCATTGTCGGATTTTGATCGGTGGGTCGGTATGTCCCAAATTGATCATTGCACCTGAAGATTCCATGGTCTCAAAAGTACCAGTGCAAATTACATCTACCTGCTGAAATGCTTCTTGTACAGTAATGCTTTGCAGTCTGGATTTAAGTTCTTCAACTGTCCAGACTACAGCCTTACCTTGGGTGATCTTTTCATTAATCTCTTCTAATATGCGCATCAGCTATAGTACTGGGTTTGAAAAAATTATAGCTTTTTCTCAATAAGAGCAACAAAATAACCATCATGGGTAACAATATTGCAATTAAAGCGTTGAAGTTGGTAGGAGAAAAAGAAAGCAAAGAACCACCATATTTGACAATGATCGACATTACCAAGGATATAAACAAAAGCTTTAGTACTATACCCGTCTCAAAGCTAACCATGATTCTAAGATAAATCGAATTTCTCTCTAATAGTATCGAAATCTGACTAAAGTTGGTTAGACTATATATTAATATTTTTCCTGAATGCCATTTTTTGTATTTTATATCTATTTAGCGATGGTTTCAGACTCTCTTAAACTTGAAAAACTTCCCAGTTGGTTGAAGCGCCCCATCGGTAACTCCCGTCAGTTGGCCGATATGCAACGTATCATCAAAACCAATCATCTTCATACCATTTGTGAAGAAGCTCGCTGTCCAAATCGCGCTGAGTGTTATTCTCAGGGTACTGCTACCTTTTTACTTTTGGGCAATATATGCACTAGATCTTGCGCATTCTGTCAGGTCGATAAAGGAAAATCTCCTCTTCCACTTGATCCCATGGAGCCAGAACAGATAACCAGAGCCATCGAGCTTCTATCACTGCGTTACGTTGTCCTAACCTCCGTAGCACGCGATGATCTCCATGACGGTGGAGCAAGTCGTTATGCTGAGGTCATCAGATCAATTAGAAATTTTGATTCGAACATTCAAATTGAGGTTCTGACTCCGGATTTTTGGAATGGACAGAATGCATATAGCCAACAGAAAGAAAGTATTGCTCAAATTGTAGAACTATTGCCTGCTTGCTACAATCACAATATTGAAACTGTAGAAAGATTGCAGGGACCTGTGCGTAGAGGCGCAAGATACGATCGCTCTCTGCGTGTTCTCTCTCTGGTCAAAGAATTGGATTCTTCAGTTGCCACCAAATCGGGGTTAATGTTGGGACATGGTGAGACTGTGGAAGAAATCATCGAGACTCTCAGGGATCTGCGCTCAGTAGGCTGTGATCGAATCACCTTGGGCCAATATATGCGCCCAGGAATGGATTATCTTCCAGTCAAGAAGTACTGGGATCCAGAAGAGTTTGATTATCTGGGACAAGTTGCAATTTCCCTGGGTTTTGCTCATGTGCGCTCTGGTCCCCTGGTCAGAAGTTCATATCATGCTGCTTCTTGAATTTTCTAATTCCTGCCTCAGGGCAATGATGGCAACTGTCAGTTCTTCTACCCCCTCTTTAGTGGCACTTCCTCTTGTGGCTTGAGTTGTAGCCACGGTAGAGAAATTTCCGCTTTGGCTTTTCCCGAGCCATTGTTCAGCCTTGATTCGAACCTCTCTCTCGGCTACTTCTCCTCTTTGGGAAAGTTCTTCTGCTGTTTGTTTTAATTGGCTTTGTAGTTCATCGAGGGTTTGAGTTCGCTTTTGTTGATCCTGTAGGGTTTCTGAGAGAACAGTTGCACCGCCTAAGATTATTCTCAGTCCCTGTTGTAATATTTCAGTAAGATTGCTATTCATAATTAAACATAGATAAATTTGGATTGCTTTGTAGAGAATTCTAGCATTTTCCCATAGAGAAAGATTTTGTTAACCGACTAAAGATTAAATTAATGATTAAGTACTATTTTAGGCTTTCAATGTTCAATAAAATACCTAATCCCTATTTGATTTGCGCATTAACCGTACTTGGTATTGTATTGCATATTGTGGGTGATACACATAGAATCTTTGCATTGGCTAATTGCGATTTGCTTTTGATAATGTTACTGATTAGTGGTAATGCGCAGGTACGGATATTTTTGTTTGTTTTTGCCATATGCCTTTCGCTGAGTTTGTTTAATTATTATGATTTGTTTGCCGGACTCACCACTACTTTTATAGTTATTAACTCAATACTTAAAGTTACTTATTTCCTTTGGGGATGGATTAAAGTCTTAAGTACTTTAATAAAGAAACAAAAAATTACTGGTGAAACAATTTCCCTGGCTGTAACTGGTTATCTTTTTATTGGAGTCATTTGTTCATTTGTCTATTTCAGTTTTTGGGAAATCAGCAAAGATAGTTTCCATTTATCTTATGCAAGAGATTTTGAACTGAAATCTTGGAATCTGTCTATGTATTTTAGTTTAATCACTCTAACAACAGTTGGTTATGGCGATATAATCCCTTCTAGTAGATGGTTGATGGTATTTGCCTCTTTTGAAGCTATTACAGGCTTGATTTATATTGCAGTAATTGTAGCTAGGCTTGTATCTTCATATGATGCGTTTGATTGACAAAATCAAGAATCCAGGAGGAAAATTGCTCTTTTAAGCCATTCTTCAAATTGGGAAACTTTTAGTAAATTTTCGTCTGCAGTGAGTTTGTTGATCGCTAGAATTATCTCTCTATTTTCATAACCCAAGGTTTCAAGAGTAATTTGCAAATCTGACAATATTTCCGTTCTAGAAGATGAATCATTTAGTTCGAGAGATTTAAAATGAATGAATTTATCCTTGAGCTCTAGAATAATCCGCTCAGCGGTTTTTTTGCCGACTCCAGGAACCCTAACTAAAATGGCTATCTTTTCAAAGACTATCGCTTGTATTAGTTGGTCAGCTCCCAATGCATCCAAAAGTGAACTGGCTAGCTGAGCTCCTATCCCGCTTACTCCTATTAATTGACGAAAAATGTCTCTTTCCATTGAGCTGGCGAAGCCATAAAGCTGAGGCAAGTCCTCTTTAATTTGAAAATGTATGTATATTTGTTCTGTGCCTATGGTTTTATGTTCTAGTTCTTGAGCTAAATGTGAATTGATTTGGATTTCATAGCCAATCTGTTGAACTTCTAAAATCAAAATAAGGCGATTATTGGATGTTTTATTGATTGTGATAACTTTGCCTTTTAGATAGTTGAGCATTTAATCTCCAGCAAGTGCGCTCATATTTTCTTGTAGCCAATTTGCATCAGCTTGGCGATCTGTTCTTATTTCTAATATACGTATTGAATTTTGAGTTTGTCTGTTGATAATATCTGCCAATTGGAACCAATTTTCAATATAACAATATTCAATTCCATAGGACTCAGAGAGTTTCCTGAAATTGACATTCTGCCCAGTAGCAAAATATTTCTCAAATTCTTTTTCCTGCGCTATGGGTAAGGTATTAAATATTCCACCACCTTGATTATTAATTAATATAATTGTTAGTTTACCATGAAAGAATTGATTAACCAAAAAGCCATTGATGTCATGAAGAAGAGCAAGATCTCCAGTGAGTAAAATTGTATCTTTTCCCTTATGAGCAATACCTAGAGAGGTGGATAGGGTTCCATCGATACCATTGGCACCACGATTACAGAAGATAATATGGTTTTTATCATTCTTTCTCCAAAAAAATTCAGCGTATCTCACTGACATACTATTAGCAATGAATATTGATTTGTTCTCTGTTAGTATTTCTGGAAGAATCCAGGCGATTTTCCCTTCTACTAAATCTTCAGTACTTTGCATTTTTTGGTTAATTCTCTCACTAAAGATCACCTCTTGTTTCAACCAAAGATTTAAATAATTTAATCTTTGATAATCATTGGATTCAAGAGGATACAGATCCTGATTGTTCATACTTTTAGCTAATTGTTCAATCGAAAGTCTCAGATGGATTGTTTTACCATGTAAAGGATCAAGGTTATCAGCACAAGGATCAATTACAAACCTTGGTAAGTCGTGGAGTTCAAGCCAAGAGCGCAATTGTTTACTGATTGGTAATTCGCCAATTTGTATTATCAGATCTGCTGTCATATCATTGGCTAATTTCCTATTGCGCAGAATCAAGTCATAAGTAGCAATAAGATTTGGATTCACTCCGGCATGATGTCTCAAAGGAGATAGACAATCAGCCAGGATGGGATATTGTAGCAATTTAGATAAATAAGCAACTGATTGACAATAGTTGATAGATGATTTAGGAGAATGATTACCAACAATAATTAAGCCACTTCTAGCTGAGTAAATTCTCTCTAGAAAAAAGGTTTCAATATTATGAGAATTGAGGTGATAATCAGGAAAAAAACCAGAAAGATGCGAAAAAAAAGCAGTAAAATCAGTTTCTTCTTGGATTTTTTTGATATTAGGATCTAATATCGGAGAGAGCGGTTCATCTAAGGGAATATTGATGTGAACCACGCCCGGAACTGGAAGTAGGGTTCTCTCCCATGCCTGGATTACTATCTGACGCAAGTATTTCAGCATCTGCATACTATAGGAAGCCGGAGCCAGTTCTATATACCAATTAGGGTATTGTCCATACAGATTGGTTTGGATGATTGTCTGTCCTGCATGACAATCTCTCAGTTGGGATGGGCGGTCTGCTGTCAGAACCAGCAAGGGTGTTTTGCTCTGCTGAGCTTCGATAATGGCTGGAAGGTAGTTGGCCCCGGCGGTTCCCGAGGTACAAACTATAGCAACCGGGATTTTGCTGCGTTTGGCCAGTCCTAGAGCAAAAAAGGCAGCTGAACGTTCATCTAATATGGGAATGGTTTCAATCTTGGGCGCTCTGGCAAAAGCTAGTGTTAACGGAGTAGAGCGTGAGCCCGGGGATATAACAGCTGATGCTAGTCCCAAGTGAGAAAGTGTCTCCACCAAGAGTGAAGCCCAAAGCGTATTGACATTGTGAAAATCTAAGTTAGTGATATTGCGCTATTTTGTTAGAGTTATCTCTATTAGTTTAGGGCTTTTGGAGGAGCTGTTCGTTCTGTAGTTGACAAGATAGTCCCAGTTCATTGTTAGAATGAGTAAAAAATACAAAATAAAATTTGCTCCTATGATATTAAAAAAGAAAGTATGACTTCAATTGATTCATCAGAAAATCTTGGATATTACAGTATCTTTAAAAAAACCAAACTTCAACGAGTTAGCGATGGAGTAGAGGAATATATTTTTAGCGATTGTATAACAGAAAAACGTTTATTAGTAATTGTTTGGCCGCAATTAGGAGATTTTGATAGTCTAGAATATGCCTGGTGGTTACAAAAAGAATCTAAACTACTTACAGATAAAGGAATAAAAATACGAGCAGTAGGTATTGGTAATCGTTCTTCAGGGGAGAAATTTTGCGATTATACTGGTTTTCCAGCAGTAGACTTGTTCGTTGACCCAGAAGCCAAATTGCACTCTTCTTTAAATTTATATGGAGGTCTGTCCTTAAAAATACCAGGACTTTCACCAACTCAGAATGCTTGGGTTAATTTGATGCTAATGTGTGCAGGAATAGGAAGTCCCGGAACCTTAAATGAAGTATTAAGAGGTTACAAAGGAGATCGTCAGGCTCCCCAGCTAATCCAAGATGAAGAGATAATCCATGCCAAACCACTTCCACCAATCAGAGGTTCATTTTTCGCTAAAGCAGGCGGAAAAGGTTTCCAAAGACCTTTAGAGTTAGCCACTCTGAGATTAAGAAATATGACTGAAGTTCTAAGTAATTGGAAAACTTATGTTCCAGATGCCTCTTATATGACTCAAAGAGGTGCTACCTTCTTATTCGATTCACAAGAAGAACTACTTTACAAATACCAAGATAAAGGTATATTAGGGTTTGCTGCTAATATGAGTCATCCTTTATCATTTCTAGACACTATAGGGTTATTTGAATAATGGGAGACATTAAAAAGATTGACTGATCAAAAGAAGTTATATTGTTTTGAGGTGTCGTCCGCCGAGTTTGTGGGAAAAGAACTTTAAATATCTACCAAGACTCTGGTTGAAATTGCTCATCATTGATGATTTCTACAGTATCCCCGCTTGGTTTGATTACAAATAATCCTTTTTTATATGCGTAGCGA